>NZ_JBVVPT010000023.1:15423-118086 GCF_055811715.1 Bradyrhizobium sp. WSM4872
CCAGCTGGCGGCTCCAGGCGGGGGCGGCCGAGTTCCCCAGGACTACCCCCGAAGTGTTGGGCGGCCTGGCACAACCCGCGCCCCCCCTTTTCTATTGCCCGGGGTCCCCCGCCTGCCCATCAGCCTTTCCCCGCTCGCGAGAGACAAGGTCCGGTCTTCTTGCTAGGTTCGGCGGGATGAGCCTTTCCCTCCACCCCGACACCCCGCAGGCCAGGGCGCTGCCCAACGCGTCGCCGGTTGCCGTCGCGTCCGGCACGACGCCAGGGCAGGGGATCAGGAGCCGGCTCTTCACGAAATATGTCGCGCTGTTCGTGGCTGTCGTCGCGATCGCGCTGCTGGCCAACGGGCTGTTCGAGGTCCTCTTCTACTATCGCGAGCACAAGGCCGCGCTGATCCGGGTTCAGCATGAACAGGCGGAGGCGGCCGCGGCCAAGATCGGTCAGTTCGTCAAGGAGATCGAGAGCCAGCTCGGCTGGACCACGCAGCTGCCCTGGTCAGCGGGCTCGATCGAGCAGCGCCGGTTCGATGCGCTGCGGCTGCTGCGCCAGGTCCCTGCGGTCACCGAGCTCGCCCAGGTCGATGCGACCGGCAGGGAGCGGCTGCGGGTCTCGCGGCTCGCCATGGACGCGATCGACAGCGGGATTGACCTGTCGGACGATCCGAAGTTCACCGAGGCGGTCGCGCACAAGGTTTTTTACGGTCCGGTCTATTTCCGCAGGGAATCCGAGCCGTACATGACCCTGGCGCAGGCCGGGTCGCGCAAGGATGCCGGCGTCAGTATCGCGGAGGTCAATCTCAAGCTGATCTGGGACGTCGTGTCCCAGATCAAGGTCGGCGAGCACGGACATGCCTATGTAGTCGGTCCGGAGGGACGCCTGATCGCGCATCCCGATATCAGCCTGGTCCTGCGCAACACCGATATGTCTGGTCTCAGCCAGGTGCGCGCCGCGCTTGCCGGAGGCAGCGCCACGCTCGACGCGCTTTCCGAAGCGCGCAATCTCCAGGGACGGAAGGTGCTGACCGCGTCGGCCCCCATCGCGCCGCTGCACTGGACCATGTTCGTCGAGCTCCCCGTCGAGGAGGCCTATGCGGCGCTCTATGCCGCGTTGGAACGGCTTGCATTCGTGCTGCTCGCGGCGTCGATCTTCGCGGTGCTTGCCGGGATATTCCTCGCGCGCCGCATGGTCGGGCCGATCCAGGCGCTGCGGAGCGGCGCCGAGCGCATCGGCAGCGGCGATTTCTCCCAGCGCATCTCGATCAGAACCGGTGACGAGCTCGAGGGTCTCGCAGACCAGTTCAACCACATGGGCGAGCGCCTGCAGGAATCGTATGCAGACCTCGAGAACAAGGTGGAGCAGCGGACCGCAGAACTCCGGCAATCTCTCAACGATCTTCGTACCGCGCAGGACCGCCTGATTCAGACCGAGAAGCTCGCGTCCCTCGGCCAGCTCACGGCGGGGATCGCGCACGAGATCAAGAACCCGCTCAATTTCGTAAACAATTTCTCGGCGGTGTCGACGGAACTGATCGACGAGCTCAACGAGGCCCTTCAAGGGGCCTCGCTCGACGGCAAGACAAAGGAGGAGGTCGAGGAGCTGACTGGCATGCTGAAGAGCAACCTCGAAAAAGTGGTACAGCATGGCAAGCGCGCCGATTCCATCGTCAGGAACATGCTGCTGCATTCGCGCGAAGGCTCCGGCGAGCATCGCCCCAGCGATATCAACGCGATCCTGGAGGAGAGCCTCAATCTCGCCTATCACGGCGCACGTGCCGAACGGCCCAGCTTCAATGTCACGATCGAGCGCGGCTTCGACCCCGCCGCAGGCATGGTCGATGTCTATCCGCAGGAGATTACGCGCGTCTTCCTCAATCTGATCTCGAACGGCTTCTACGCCACTGCCCAGCGCAAGGAGAGCGCCGCAGACGCCTTCGAGCCCACCTTGCGCGCGGCAACCAAAACTATCGGCGACAAGGTCGAGATCCGCATTCGCGACAACGGTACCGGCATCCCGTCCGAGGTGAAGGAGAAGATGTTCAATCCTTTCTTCACCACCAAGCCGGCCGGCGAGGGCACCGGCCTTGGCCTTTCCATGAGCCATGACATCGTCGTGAATCAGCACGGCGGTACGATCGACGTGAACACCGAGCCCGGTGTGTTCACCGAGTTCATCATCACCCTGCCGCGCATGATGGCGGCGGGCGACACTTCCGGAGGCAAGACTTGAACGTTTACATCCTGGTCGTCGATGACGAGCCCGACGTCGAGGCGCTGTTCCGGCAGCAGTTTCGGCGCGATTTGCGCGCCGGCCGCTTCCAGATGGAATTCGCGCCTTCCGCACCCGATGCGCTGAAGCTCGCCGCGGAGGTTCGCGATCCCTCGTTGATCCTGATTCTGTCCGACATCAACATGCCCGGCATGAGCGGGCTCGACATGCTGCCGAAGGTGCGTGACGCGCATCCGGACGTTCCCGTCATCATGATCACCGCCTATGGCGATGCCGAGACGCGTCGGAAGGCGATCGAGCGCGGCGCAGTCGGACTTCTCACCAAGCCGATCGATTTCGCGCTGCTGCGGCAGGAAATCGACACGAGGCTCGGGCAAGCCGCATGACCGCGACCATCCTTTTCGTCGACGACGAGCCGGATCTCGAGGCGTTGGTCCTGCAAAAATTCCGCAAGCAGATTCGCGATGGGTTGGTGACCATCATGTTCGCCCGCGACGGCCTCGAAGCGCTGCAGTCGCTCGAGCAGAACCCGCATGTCGACATGGTGGTCTCCGACATCAACATGCCCAGGATGGACGGGCTGTCGCTGCTGGCGAAGCTCCAGGAAGCCGAAGACAAGAAGTCCACCATCATCGTCTCGGCCTATGGCGACATGAGCAATATTCGCACTGCCATGAACCGCGGCGCGTTCGACTTCCTGACCAAGCCGATCGACTTCGCCGACCTGGAGACGACGATCCAGAAGACCATCCGCCATATCGAAATGCTGCGTGAGGTGCGAGGCCGCCAGGCGGAGGCAGAGCGCGCCCATGCCGCGCTCTCGCGTCATTTCTCGCCCGAGCTCGCCAAGCGTCTGGCGGCCAACGGTGAGAGCGAGGGAATCGAAGTGCAGTGGCGCGATATCGCGACCATCTTCACTGACATTACCGGCTTCACCTCGCTGGTCGAAACTGCGCCGCCGGAGACGCTGGGTGCGCTTCTCAACGAATATGTCGGCGGCATGACCGAAATCGTCTTCGCGCATGAGGGGACGGTTGCCAAGATCATCGGCGATGCGATCCAGGTGCTCTTCAACGCGCCCGGCGATCAGCCCGACTATGCGACGCGCGCGGTCGCCTGTGCGCACGATCTCGACGTCTGGGCGGAGGATTTTTCCGCGCGCTGGAAAGCGAGAGGCGTGAATTTCGGCGCCACCCGCATCGGCATTCACGCCGGGCCGGCGCTGGTCGGAAATTTCGGCGGCAACCGGTTTTTCGACTACACCGCGTATGGCGACTCCATCAACATCGCGGCGCGGCTGGAAGCCGCGAACAAGCATCTGGGCACGCGGATTTGCGTCAGTGCCGGCATCGCCGAGGCGGCCGAGAATTTCCGGGGTCGCCCTGTCGGTGAGCTGACGCTGCGCGGACGCAGCGAGCCGTTGCGCGCGTTCGAGCCACTGACGCCGGCCCAATTCGCTGCGCCGGAAACGGCGCTGTATTCCGAGGCGTTTGCCAAGATGGAAGCCGGGGATGCCGCCGCCATGCCGGCCTTCGCCGCGCTGGTTGGAATGCATGCCGGCGATTCCCTGGCTGGCTTTCACCTGAAGCGCCTGCTTAACGGCGCCAAGGGCATTCGCATGCAACTGGAATAGGAGTCCGACATGATTGGTGAATTCTCCACCGGCAATTACCGTTTCATTCCGTCCGTATTCCAGTATTCGGCCGGTGCGGCCGCGAATGACGGCTATGAGATCGAGCGCGTCCGCTTCGACCGCCTGGTGCCGCTTGCGGAAGGGTTTGCACTTGCCGCGAAGTATATTCAGGAGGCGGGGCGGCCGCTCACGGCGTTCTGCGCCTGCGAACTGCGCTCGCCCGCGGCCTTCAGCGAGGAAGGCTTTCGCGCGTTCAACCTGCACTATGTGAAGACGTTGTCCGAATGGAACATCTTCGACGGCACCACCAATCCTGTGGCGCGCAGCAATGTCTGTCCGGAGATCGATCCACCCGCCGAGCCGTCGTTCTACGCGTTCTCCTTCACGCGGCCGACAAGCTCGAAGACGCCGAGCTTCGTGATATCAGGCGGCGCCGAGGCGCGCGAGGGCAATGGGACCTATGTCGAGCGCACCGTGCGCTACCGCGACCTCAGCCCGGACGGCCTTCGCGAGAAGGTGCGCTTCACGACGACCTCCCAGATGGAGAACAGGATGACGGCCTTCGGCTTCGGCTGGAAGGACACGACCGGCGTGCAGGCCTATTCCGTGCACGACTTCCACCACGCGCTGGTCGACGAACTCGTCCGCCGCGGGGCGTTGCGGTCCGGCCTGACCTGGCACTATGCCCGGCCGCCTGTGGTCGATCTCGAATACGAGATGGATTGCCGCCGGGTGATGCGGGAGACCGTGATCTAGCTAGACCAAGGACCGGTGAGATCAGGCTCGTTTGCTGCAACGGGGGAGGTGTGCTCCCTCTCCCGCTTGCTGGGGAGGGTATTTCCGCAATCGAGAACCCCCAAAAGGAGAGAGCCCTCACCCGGCGCGTTGCGCCGACCTCTCCCGCAAGCGGGAGAGGTGCACCGAGCCCGGAGCCGCTCAATTCAACCTATTCTCATTCCGCTCTAGCGCTGCCTTGGATCGAGCGCGTCTCGCAGGCCGTCGCCGAGCAGGTTCAGCGACAGCACCACGAGGAAGATCGCTAGCCCCGGCCAGATCGCCATCCAGGGCGCCTGGGTCAGGAAGCGCTGCGCTGCATTGAGCATGCTGCCCCAGGATGGCGCCGGCGGCTGCTGGCCGAGGCCAAGGAAGGACAGCGCAGCTTCGGCGATGATGGCGGCCGCAATCGACAGCGTGGCCTGCACCAGCAGTGCGGGCAGGATGTTCGGCAGGATATGCGAGAACGCGATTCGCCACGGCGGATTGCCGAGCGCGCGCGCCGCCTCGACATAGTCCTCGGCCTTGACGTTCAGCACCTGGCCGCGGGTCAGGCGGATGAAGATCGGGGTTGCCGAGATGCCGATCGCGATCATGGCGTTGCCGAGGCTCGGACCGAGGAATGCGGCGAGCGCGATTGCCAGGATCAGGAATGGGCAGGCCAGCATTGCGTCGGTCATCCGGCTGATCAGCGCATCGACGAAGCCGCCGCGATAGCCGGCAAGCAGGCCGAGCGGAACGCCGACGCCCAGCGCGATCGCGACCGAGATGAGGCCCGCGAGCAACGACGCCCGGGCACCGTAGACGACGCGGCTCAGGATGTCGCGACCGAGCTCGTCGGTGCCGAACCAGTGCGCCGCCGTGGGCGGCTTGCGGACCAGGCTCCAGCTCGTCGCGATGGGATCGTAGGGCACGACGAGCGGCGCGAGAGCCGCGAAGCCGACGAACAAACTGATCATGACAAGTCCGAACACTGCGGCCTTGCGTTTGAACAGGCGCCGCCGGGCGCGACGCGCCGGGCTGTCCAGCTCGTCAGCTTGCGCGACGAGAGCAGCGGGCAGGACGGCATCGGTCATGTGTCTAGCCCCGCAGCCGTGGATTGACGAGGATGTAGGCGATATCGGCAACCAGGTTCAACGTGATGTAGACCGTCGCCGTCACCAGCACGACGCCCTGTACGACCGCGTAGTCGCGGTTGAACACGGCGTCCACGATCAGTTTGCCGAAGCCGGGAATGGAGAAGATCTGCTCGGTCAGGACCGCTCCCGACAATAGCGTGCCGAGCTCGAGCGCGCCGAGCGTGATGATCGGCGTGAGTGCGTTGCGCATGGCGTGCTTGAGGATGACCGAGCGTTCGGACAATCCCTTGGCGCGCGCGGTGCGGACGTAGTCGCTTTCCAGCACCTGCAGCATGGCGCTCCGGGTGTGCCGCATCAGGACCGCGGAAATCGCGTTGCCGAGCACGAAGGCCGGCATGATGGTGGCGGCGAGGCTCGCACGCCAGTTCTCGGTCAGCGGCACGTAGCCGGACGCCGGCAGCCAGCCGAGTTCGATCGAGAACAGGAAGATCAGCATGATGCCGAGCCAGAAATTCGGCGTCGAGATGCCCCACAGCGCGAACAAATTGGCGCCGTAGTCCCAGACGGTGCCCTTCTTCACGGCGGAGACGATGCCGGCGGGAATACCGATCAGGAGCGCGATCAACATTGCCATCGAGCCGAGCTGGAGCGTCACCGGCAGCTTCTGCGCGATCAGCTCGCGCACCGGCATCTTGTTGCGGAGCGATTCACCGAAATTTCCGGTCAGGACTCCCTTGAGCCAGTAGACGTACTGCACGGGAATCGGCTGATCGAGCCGGTATTGCTGGCGAATCTGCTCGATCACGGCGGGGTCGCGCTCCTCACCGGCCATCACCAGCGCCGGATCACCCGGCAACAATTGCTGGAGCGAGAAGATCAGCACCGACACGAAGAACAGTGTCGGCACGATCTGCACAATGCGGCGGGCGAGGAAGTTCAGCATGGCGCCGGCCGCGTGTCAGGCGACGCCGTGCTCACTTGAACTTCAGCCCGACCACGCGCACGAGGCCATCTGGCACCTGCTTATAGCCCTGGAGCTTGGTCGTGTGCGCGATCAGGAGCGTGCGGTGATAGATGTATATGATCGGCAGGTCGTCGAGCAGGATCTTGTTCAGCTTGGCGTAGATCGCCTTCCGCTCCTCGACGTTGGATGTCGCCCTTCCTTCTTCCAGCAGCTTATCGGCCTCCGGATTCGAATAGACGCCATCGTTCTGCGGTGCCTTGCTGCGCATGAAGATGTAGGAGTTGCCGTCCGGATCGATACGGCCGCTCCAGTTGATCTGGAAGATCTGGAACTCGCCGGCCTGGGCCTGCTTGAAGGTGGTCGCGAATTCGACCGCGCGGATCTTGATGTCGAAGCCCGCTTCCGCGGCCATCGACTGGATCACCTGGGCAACCGCTTCGTTCTCCGCGCCCTTGGGAATCATGTAATCGATCGTTATCGGCGTGGTGACGCCCGCCTCCTTCAGCAGCGCCTTCGCCTTTGCGACGTCGCGGCCACGGACCGGAAAGGCCTTCTGGTAATAGGGATGGGTCGGGCTGACCCACTGGTTGCCGGGCGTGAACTCGCCGTTGAAGACGACTTGATTGAGAGCTTCGCGATCGATCGACAGATCGAGCGCTTGGCGCACTTTCGCCGACTGGCTGAGCGGCCCTTTCGCTTTGTCGTTGCCGATATTGACGGTCAGGCCATAATAGCCGAGCTCGGGCGCCGTCGACAGCACGAGCCGCGAATCTGCACGCACATCCTTGATGTCGGTGGCGAGCACGCGCTCGATCAGATCGAGCCCGCCGGACTTCAGGTTGGCAAGGCGCACCGTGGCATCGACGATCGGCAGGAACACCACGCGGTCGATATGGATGTTGTCCTTGTTCCAGTAGTCCGCGAATTTCTCGAAGACCATGCGGTCCTGCTGCACGCGCTCGACGAACTTGTAGGGACCGGCGCAGACCGGATGCAGGCCGAACTTGTCGCCGGCTTCCTTCGCGGCCTTCGGTGAGACCATCATGCCGGAGCGATCAGTCAGCTGGGCGATCAACGGGGAGTAAGGCGTCTTGAGCACCAGCTTGATGGTCAGAGGGTCTACGACTTCCACATGGTCGACGCTCGCGAGCTCGGACTTGCGGAACGAGGTCGGCAGCGTCATATGGCGCTCGATCGAGAACTTTGCAGCTTCCGCGTCGAGCGGCTCGCCGTCGTGGAATTTCACGTTGGGCCGCAGCTTGATCGTCATCTCCTTGCCGTCGGCCGACGTCTCATGCGACAGCGCGAGCTGCGGCACGATGTTGAGCTTCTCGTCGATGTCGAACAGCTTGTCGCAGAAGGCAGAGAACACGATGCGGCCGACATAGGTGCGGCCGATGCTGGGATCGAGGATGTCAGGATCCTCGGCGATGCCGATGCGAAGCGTGCTCTGGGCCTGGGCCTGGGCCGCGCCTGCGAGCGACGTCAGCAATGCCGACGCCAGGAGTGCCAAACGCATAGGACTCATCGCTCTCAACCTCTGTTTTGCGGCCATGCCGGGTTCGTCCCCAATGAACTAACCCCGCTGCCGCGGACTGTTTCCGGGCCGCCGCTGAAGGCGGCGACCAATTTTTCGAGAACCGGGGAGAAGCCGCCGTCCGTTGGGACGATCGCCTCGGACGACGGCAGTTCCGACCTTCGGTGGCATGCCGTTGCATGTCCGATGCCATCCTGCACGAGCTGAGGCATTTCGCTGCGGCAACGGTCGACCACGTAGGGGCAGCGGGTGTGAAAGCGGCATCCCGGCGGCGGATTGAGCGCGCTGGGGATCTCTCCCTGCAGCACAATCCGGCTGCGCTTTGCCCGCGGTTTAGGCACCGGGATGGCGGACAATAGAGCCCGGCTGTAGGGATGACGCGGTGCGGCGAACAGCGCGTCCGCCGCCGCCGTTTCGACGATCTGGCCGAGATTCATCACCGCCACGTGGTCGGCGATGTGCTTGACCACCGCGAGGTCGTGCGAAACGAAAATGTAGGCCAGCCCAAGCCGGTCCTGGAGCTCGCGCAGCAGATTGAGGATCTGCGAGCGGATCGAGACGTCGAGCGCCGAGACCGGCTCATCGCAGATGATCAGTTTCGGCTCGACCGCGAGCGCGCGGGCGATGGCAATGCGCTGGCGCTGGCCGCCGGAAAATTCGTGCGGGTAACGCCGCGCCAGCCGCGGCTCCAGCCCGACCAGCCGCAAGATCTCCTCGATGCGTTCGCGCCGCCGGGCGGGCGGCACCAGATCGTGCAGAGCCAGCGGCTCGGTCAGGATCTGGCCGACGGTCATGCGCGGATTGAGCGAGGCGTAGGGATCCTGGAAGATGATCTGGGCCTCGCGGCGAAAGGCGCGCAGCGCGCCGGCGTCGAGCGACAGCAGATCGCGGCCTTCGAAACGGATCGTGCCTGCATCCGGCTCGATCAGCCGCAGTACCAGGCGGCTGACGGTGGACTTGCCGCAGCCGGATTCACCGACCAGCGCCAGCGTCTTGCCGGCAACGAGCGAGAAGGAAACGCCATCAACGGCTTTGACATGCGCCAGCGCCCGGCCGAACAGCGAACGCTCGGCGACGAAATGCTTGACCAGGCCGTGGACCTCGAGCAGAGCCATCACGACACCAGACGTTGGAGCGGCGCGCGGATGCAGCGCGAGAGGTGGCCGGGACTGACTTCGACCAGCGGCGGCGGCGCCTTGGTGCAGGCGTCCAGCACGAAGGGGCAGCGTGCGGCGAAGCGACAGCCCGCGGGCGGCTGCGCCATGTTCGGCACCATGCCCTCGATCGTGGCGAGCTGTTCGGCACGATGGTCGAGCCGCGGAATCGAGCCGAGCAGGCCGACGGTGTAGGGATGCTGCGGCGCCGAGAACAACTCGTCCACCGGCGCGCGCTCGACGATCTCGCCGGCATACATCACCGCGACCTCGTCGCAGACTTCGGCGACGACGCCGAGATCGTGGGTGATCAGGATGATGGCCGCGCCGCTCGCCGCCTTCAACTCGCGCATCAGCTCCAGGATCTGCGCCTGCAGGGTGACGTCGAGCGCGGTGGTCGGTTCGTCTGCGATCAGCAGCCGCGGGTCGCAGGCCAGCGCCATCGCGATCATGACGCGCTGGCGCATGCCGCCGGAGAGCTTGTGCGGATATTCGTCGATCCGCCGCTCGGGCGAGGGGATGTGGACGCGACGCAGCAGATCGATCGCCCGCTCGCGCGCACTCCTGCGTGAACCGCCGCGATGGCGCAAAATCGTCTCGACGATCTGATCGCCGATGGTGAAGCTCGGATTGAGCGAGGTCATCGGCTCCTGAAAGATCATGGCGAGCCGGTTGCCGCGAAGGTCGCGCAGCGTCTGGTCCGACGTCTTGAGCAGGTCGAAACCGTCGAAGCGGATCGCGCCGGAGATTTCCGCGCTCTGCTTAGGCAGCAGGCCCATGATCGCCAGCGACGTCACGCTCTTACCGCAGCCGGATTCACCAACGAGGCCGAGCGTCGCGCCATTGGCGACGCTGAGATCGACACCGTCGACCGCGTAGGTGACGCGGCCGTCGTCGCCGTGAAAACGTATGCGCAGATCGCTGATCTCGATGAGGGGGCTCGGGTTCATGATCGGTTTGCGCGCGCTGCGGCGATGCTGGCGTCGATGACACTGCGATCGGTGTTGCCGGCCGGGTTCTGCCGCGTCGGCATGGAGGCGCGGAAGTGGACCCAGAGCTCGTGGCTGACCCGCTCGAGCCGCTCGAGCTCACCAAGTGGATCGGGATGATCGTCGGCGCGGATGTCCAGCGCCGGCCATTCCTCCTCGCCGTGGATCAGGAGCGCGGCGGACTGCTTGCCGCGCTTGTCGCCGCCGGCGGCTTCGCCCGCGCGCATCGCGGCGAGCAGGCGGCGCGGGAAGGGCAGACTGTCATTGGCGATATAGGTTTTTGCGGTCTCCTCGAGCACATCGGCGCCCGCGAGCATGTTGCCGGCGATCGAGAAGCCGCTGCCCGCAATGTGCCCGCACCAATCCACGCAGTCGCGACCGGTATGCGCAGCAATCGCGCCGCTCGCGTCCATGATGTGGATCTGGCGGCTCTCGCGGCCGTCGTCGGTGGCGAGCAGGGCAGCCAGCACGTCGTGCGCATTGAGACCTTCACGCAGCAGCTTGACGCCGTCGATGCCGTAATAGGGATTGACGAAAGCCTGCGTCGCGATGGCGCCAAGGCCCGCCGCGATGTAGGGGACACGCGCGCCGACGGCGAAGAACCGCGTGGCAACGGCGATGCCGAACTGGCCGGTAGCAGAATCGCGCGCGATGATCGACCAGGTCATGTGCTGCCTTTAGCGCCCTGCGGCGTAGCCCTGCATGCCGCGCGGATTGGCGGCGGCGCGGCGGCGCGGACCGACGCGCGAGGCCGCAGTAAGACGGCCTTCCGACCAGTCCGGTCCAACCTCGACGATATGTCCGCGTTCGCGAAGATTCTCGATCGTCGCCTTCGGCACACGGTTTTCGACCACGAGCACGCCGGGGCGCGCGGTGCGGGGCCAGAACGAGATCGGGAAATGCTCGGAGTGCCAGGCCGGGGCGTCGATGGCTTCCTGAAGATTCAGATTGCAATGGACGTGCCGCAGGAAAAACTGCGTGATCCATTGGTCCTGCTGGTCGCCGCCGGGCGAGCCCCAGGCGAGATAAGGCTCGCCGTCCCGCAACGCCATGCTCGGCGACAGGGTCGTGCGCGGCCGTTTGCCCGGCGCGAGCGAGCTCGGTTGATTCTCTTCCAAATCGAACATTTGTGCGCGGCTGCCGAGGCAGAAACCCAGCTCGGGAATGACAGGTGAGGATTGCAGCCAGCCTCCCGACGGCGTCGACGACACCATGTTGCCGGCCTTGTCGATAATGTCGAAATGCACTGTGTCGCCGCGCACCTCGCCGAAGCGCCCCACGGTTGGTTCGCCGGCGCCGAGCGCGCCGACGGCCTCGCGTTGGCCTTCGGCGCGGCGCAACTTGACCACGCCGCCGAAGCCCTCGACCGCGCCAGGCCGGAGATCGAGCGAAGCTTTCTCGGTCACCAACTTGCGACGTTCGTCGTTGTAAGCATCTGACAGCAGCGTCGCGATCGGGATCTCGCTGAACCTGGGATCGCCGTAGAATTTTTCGCGGTCGGCGAAGGCGAGCTTGGCGCATTCGATCTGGAGATGGATGAATTCCGGCCCCGTCGGGTCGAGCCCATCGAGGGCAAAGCCCTTCAGCAGCGCGAGCTGCTGCAGCGTGACCGGCCCCTGGCTCCAGACCCCGGCCTTGCAGACAGTGTAGCGGCCATAATCGTAGGTGAGCGGGGCCTCGACCGTCGGCTGCCAGCGCGCCATGTCATCGGCCGACAGCACGCCGCGGTGCGGCGAGCCGCTGACGTCCATCACCTCCTGGGTCCGGCAGAATTTGTCGATGGCTTCCGCGACGAAGCCCTGCGACCACGCCTTGCGCGCGCGCTCGATCTCGGCATCGCGGCCGCCGCCGCCGCCGCCGCTTTCGGCTTCACTCAGAATTCGTGCGTAGCTCGCTGCAAGTGTCTTGTTGGTGAAGAGCATGCCGGGCTTTGGCACTTCGCCGTTCGGGAGATAGACGGCGGCTGACGTCGGCCAGTGCTTGCGGAATAATTGCTCGACGGTCTGGATCGTGGCGCAGGCGCGCTCGACCAGCGGATAGCCGTCGCGCGCATAGGAGATCGCCGGCTCCAGTACGTCGCGCAGGCGCATCGTGCCGTAGTCACGCAGCAGCATCATCCAGGATTCGAAGGTGCCGGGAACGCAAGCCGCGAGCAGGCCGGTGCCGGGCACCATATCGAGGCCTTCGCTCTTGTAATGCGCGATGGTGGCGCGGGCCGGTGCCGGACCCTGGCCGCAGATCACCTCGGTGCGGCCGCGCTTCACGTCGTGCACGATGATCGGAACGTCGCCGCCTGGGCCGTTCAGATGCGGCTCGACCACCTGGAGCGTGAAAGCGGTGGCGACGCCGGCGTCAAAGGCATTGCCGCCCTTTTCCAGGATGGCCATGCCGATAGCGGTCGCGATCCAGTGCGTGGTCGCGACGACGCCGAAGGTGCCTTCGATCTCGGGGCGTGTCGTGAAGGGATCGGGATTGACGATGCTGGCCATGGACTACCTCATTTGCGGCGCGCGCAATTGATCACAGGGCCAGGCCGCCGCCAAATGCGCAGGCTGCATGGCACGCGCGCGTCACGCCGGTACCGGCGCGGTGTTGACCGCATGGCAGGCGACGCCGTCGATCAATTCAGGTGCTTCCTTGCGGCAGAGATCGAACGCCAGCGGGCAGCGCGGATTGAAGGCGCACCCAGGCGGCGGATTGATCGGGTTCGGGATCTCGCCCTTCACGGGAACGCGCTGGCGGCCGCTCATGGCAAGATCGGGCACGGCGCCGAGCAGCATCTTGGTGTAGGGCATGCGAGGACGAGCAAACAGCTCACGTCCTTCCGCGATCTCGACAATGCGGCCGAGATACATCACGCCGACGCGGCTCGCCATGTGGCGGACCACGGCGAGGTTGTGGCTGATGAACATGTAGGTCAGACCGAACTTGTCCTGGAGGTCGCGCATCAGGTTCAGGATCTGCGCTTGCACGGAGACGTCGAGCGCGGAGGTCGGCTCGTCGCAGACAATGAACTCTGCGTCGGAGGCGAGCGCGCGAGCGATCGCGATTCGCTGACGCTGACCGCCCGAGAATTCGTGCGGAAATTTCAACCTGTCGTCGGGATGCAGGCCGACGAGGGTGAGCAGCTCTCCGACGCGGGCCTGGATGTCGCGCTCGCCCTCGATCAGGTCGAACGCGCGGATCGGCTCGGAGATGATGGCGTCGACCCGGAAGCGTGGGTTCAGGCTCGCATAGGGATCCTGAAAGATCATCTGGATGCGGCGGCGCAGTTTCCGCCGCGCCTGGGCCTGCCTCGGGTCGGTCATCGAGACGCCGTCGATCAGGACGTCGCCGGAGCTCGGCGGCAGCAGGCCCACGACCATCCGTGCGACCGTGGTCTTGCCCGAGCCGGACTCGCCGACCAGCGCGAAGGTCTCACCCTTCCTGATGTCGAAGGTGACGCCGTCGACGGCTTTGAGGTATTCGAGATGGCCGCCCTCGAGCACGCGGTTAAGCCAGGGTTTCGAGACGTCGAACACGCGCCGCAGATTTGTGGCCTGGACGAAGGAAGTGCTCATGCCGCGCTCTCCGCCGGCACGCTGTCATAGAGGTGGCAGGCGACGGATTGCGTGCCGCGCTGCAGCGGCTCCGGCCGCTCCACGCGACACCGGTCGAATGCGAACGCGCAGCGCGGATTGAACGAGCAGCCGCGCGGGATCGCCGACAGGCGCGGCATGGAGCCGGGGATCTGCACCAGACGCTTGTCGTCGCCTGCAAGGGTCGGGATCGCGCCCATCAGGCCCTTGGCATAAGGGTGCAGCGGGTTCCTGACCACGTCCTGCACCGGACCGATCTCGGCGACGCGGCCGGCATACATCACCGCGACGCGGTCGGACGCCTCCGCGATGACGCCCATGTCGTGGGTTACCAGCATCACGGCGGTGCCGTGGTCGTATCCTAGCCGCTTGATGAGCGAAATAATTTGCGCCTGTACGGAGACATCGAGCGCGGTGGTCGGCTCGTCCGCGATGATCAGCTCCGGCTCGGCGCAGATCGCGAGCGCAATCACCACGCGCTGGCGCATGCCACCGGAGAATTCGTGGGGATAGCCGTCAATGCGCTTTTCGGGCGCGGGGATTCCGACTTCGGCGAGCAGGTCGATCGCCCGGCGGCGCGCGGCGGTCTCGGAGAGGTTCAGATGGGTTCTGATCGTCTCGATCAGCTGATCGCCGACGCGATAGAGCGGATTGAGCGATGTCAGGGGATCCTGGAAGATCATGCCGATCCGTTTTCCCCGGATACGGCGCAGCTCCTCCGCCGGCAAGTTGTCGATGCGCAGGCCCGCAAGACGAATCTCGCCGCCGGCGATGCGGCCGGGCGGATCGATCAGGCCGATCACAGCCAAGCCCGTGACGGACTTGCCGGCGCCGGATTCGCCGACCACGCCGAGTACCTCGCCCTTGGCGATGTCGAAGGAGACGCCATCGATGGCGCGTAGCGTGCCGCGGCGGGAGGCGAACTCGACCTGAAGATTACGCACGGAGAGGATGGGGTCGATCATGAGCGAGACGCTCTCATCCGAATTTTGCTTATGCAAGTTTTGCTCATCGAAATTTTGTCATCGGAGCTTCGGGTTGAGCGCGTCGCGCAGCCAGTCGCCGAGCAGGTTGATCGACAGGATCAAGGCGGCGAGCGCGATACCGGGAAAGGCCACAATCCACCATTCGCCCGCGAACAGGTAGTTGTTGCCGATGCGGATCAATGTGCCGAGCGAGGGCATTGTGTCGGGCAGGCCGACGCCAAGGAAGGACAGCGTCGCCTCGGTGATGATGGCGAGCGCGAGGTTGATCGTGGCGATGACCAGGATCGGACCCATTGTGTTTGGCAGCACATGGCGGAACATGATCTTTGGCGCGGGAAGGCCGATCAATTGCGCGGCAGCCACGTAATCCTTGTTCTTCTCGACCATCACGGAGCCGCGTACCGTCCGTGCATAGCCAACCCAGAAACTCAGGCCGATCGAGATCACCAGCACGATCAGCATGCTGGTTGCATCCAGCCGGTTGCCGAGGATCGATTTCGCGATGCCGTTGACCAGCAGCGCGATCAGAATGGCGGGGAAAGTGAGTTGCACGTCTGCAATCCGCATGATCACGCCGTCCACCGCGCCGCCGAAATACCCGGCGACCAGGCCAAGCGCGATGCCGAGCGCGCCCGCGAAGATCACGCCGGCCACGCCGACAGCGAGCGAGATGCGCAGCCCGTAGAGAATGGCGGAGAACACGTCGCGGCCCTGCTCGTCGGTGCCGAGCAGGAACGGGCTCTGCCCCTCGGCGGTCCAGAGCGGTGAGATCCTGGAATTCATCAATTGGAGCTGTGCCGGATCGAAAGGGTCCTGCACCGCGAGCGCGGAGGCAAAGATCGCGAGCAGGAAGAACAGCACGGTAATGGTTGCCGCCACCATGGTCAGCTTGGACCGGCGAAACGAATAGAAGACGTCGCTGTCGAGTGCGCGGCTGAACCAGCTACGGGCGGCATGCGTCGGCAGCGTGCTCGGCTTGTCGGGATTGGAGGCGACCACTTCGGACATACAGGCTGCCTTATGTGGCGCGGCCGACGGTCGCGCGCAGGCGCGGATCGACGACGGTGTAGAGGATGTCGACCACCAGATTGATGGTGACGAAAATCAGCGAGACCATCAGCAGGTAGGCGGCCATAATCGGGATATCGACGTTTTGCACGGCCTGCACGAACAGAAGTCCCATGCCGGGCCACTGGAACACTGTTTCGGTGATGATCGAAAATGCAATAACCGAGCCAAACTGCAGTCCGGCCACCGTGATCACGGGAATCAGCGTGTTCTTTAGCGCGTGGCCGAAATGAATGGCCCGGGTTGTCAGCCCGCGGGCGCGGGCAAAGCGGATATAGTCGGTCCGAAGCACTTCCAGCATCTCCGCGCGTACCAGCCGCATGATCAGGGTCATCTGGAACAGGCCGAGCGTGATCGAGGGCATGATCAGCGCCTTCAGGCCCGACAATGTGAGCAGGCCCGTGGTCCACCAGCCGAGCTTGACGACTTCCCCGCGGCCGAACGAGGGCAACCAGCCCAACGTCACCGCAAACAGATAGATCAGAAGGATGCCGATCAGGAAAGTTGGCAGCGAGATGCCGATCAGCGAAACCGCCTGGAATAATTTGGCGAGCAAGGTGTCGCGCCTGAGCGCCGAATAGACGCCCATCAGGATGCCGGAGACCATTGCAAATACGGTCGCGCAGATCGCAAGTTCCAGCGTTGCGGGCATACGCTCCATCAACAGCGTCGAGACCGGCTGGCGGAATTGATAGGAGACGCCGAACTTGAATTGCGCGGCATCGGCGAAATAGCGCACGAACTGCACCGGCACAGGGTCATCGAGACCTAGTGACTTGCGCACGGCGGCGCGTTCGGCCGCCGGCGTATCGAGCGAGACGATCTGGTTGATGGGGTCGCCGGCGAAGCGGAACATCGAGAACGCGATGATGCCGACGGCGAACATGACGCCGATGGCCTGAACGGCCCGGCGAAGAGTGAAAGCGAGCATGCCTTCCACTTTCCTTGAGTGTGCGTCTGGCCGACGTCTTTGTCAGCCGGAAAAGGACAAGGTCCCGGTAGCCTGACGCTGCCGGGACCTCGTGTTCAACTGACGCTATTCCTTCTTGGTCGCCCAGTGAAACATGACCAGATTGTCGGCGCGCTGCGGCAGGTTGACCTTCTTCGATACGCCCCAGGCCAGCGCCTGCTGATGCAGCGGAATATAGGCCCAGTCCTTGATGCTGATCTCATACGCCTGCTTGATCAGCTGATTGCGTTTGGCGGTGTCGGTTTCGACCAGCACCTTGTCGGTGATGGCGTCGAATTCCTTGTTGCAATAGCCGCCGAGATTGGCCTCGCCGCGCGATGATTTCGCATCGTCGCGACAGCCCATGATGTCGTAGAGCACGTTATGGGAGTCCATCGTGCTCGGCGTCCAGCCCAGCATGTAGAACGAGGTCTGATAGCCGCCCTGCTTCAACACCTTGGCGAAGTATTGCGCCTTGGGCTGCGCCAGCAGATTGATCTTGACGCCGATGCGGGCAAGCATGCCCACGACGGCCTGGCAGATCGCGGCGTCGTTGACGTAACGGTCGTTCGGGCAATCCATGGTGACCTCGAAGCCTTCGGGGTACCCGGCCTCGGCCAGGAGCTTCTTGGCACCATCTGGATCGAATTTCGGCCGGGTGAACTCCTTCGACAGCACGAACAATTCCGGAGCGATCATCAGCGCCGAGGGCGTCGACAGCCCGCGCATCACCCGCGTCTTGATCAGCTCGATGTCGATCGCTTTGTAGAAGGCTTCGCGGACCTTGGCGTCCTTGAACGGGTTCTTGCCCTTGATGTTGGAGTAGAGCAGCTCGTCACGCGTCTGATCGAATCCGATGAAGATGGTGCGGAGCTCCGGAGCCTTCAGCACCTGGGCATTCGGGCTTGCATCAACGCGGGAGATGTCCTGGATCGGCACCGGCTCGATGACGTCGACCTCGCCCGAAAGCAGCGCAGCGACACGGGTGGCGTCGGAGGCGATCGGGGTGAAGATGATCTCCTTCAGGTTGCCTTCCATCTTGCCCCAGTAATCGGGGTTGGCCTTGAACACGGTCTTCACGCCGGGCTGATGGCTCTCGATGATGAAGGGACCGGTACCGTTTTCGTGCAGCGAGGCGTAGCTCGGCGAGGTCGCGGACACCGGCGTCGGCTCGACGGCCTTGTTCTCCTCAGCCCACTTCTTGTCCATGATGTACCACACGTCCCATGCCGAATGCAGGATGGGATTGGGCGAGGGCAGGACGAAATCGACCGTGTAGTCGTCGACCTTGACGACCTTGACGTTGGGCGCCAGGCGGGTCTGCATGTTCGAGTTCTTGTTGCGAACACGGTCGGCGGAGAACAGCACGTCGTCGGCGGTGAAGGGGTCGCCGTTGTGGAATTTGACGCCCTTGCGCAAATGGAAGCGCCAGCGGGTCGGCTCCGGAGTTTCCCAGCTCTCCGCCAGCGCCGGAATGATCTTGAGATCCTTGTCGCGCGCGGTGAGGCCCTGATAGACGTGACCGAGATGGGCGTGGGTGGTGGACTCGTTCAGGGAGTAGGGATCAAGCGACTTCAGGTCACCCTGGTTGGCATAGCGCAACGTCTGGCTCGACGCGGGCGACATCGTCAACGCAAGCATACCGGCGAGCGTCGCCGCAATCAGAGTTCGACCGACTGACATTCTTGATCCTCTCAACTCGGCCGCGCCGTGATTTTTGATTGTTCGGCGGGGCGTCCCAATCCATGTTGCCCAGAGTTCTCGACCCGTGCAAGCGCCATTCCAGCAAGGAACGCGCCAAGTTGCACCGCTGTGCAGCAATGCTGACCGGCATTGACGGGTGGATGGGCGCGGACGCGGCCGATTTTGATTGACCATATGCGCCGATCGCGGAAGCCGAAGCACCGCGACCGGCCTCAGGTCGCTTGCGTTGCACACCGTCTCGCGGCGATACTGCGGCCGGGCGCTCGAATCTCATCTGGAGGGGACATGAAGGTTAATATCGAAATCGACTGCACCCCCCTCGAAGCCCGTCAGTTCATCGGATTGCCCGATCTGGCACCGATGCAGACGGCGGTGATGGACAAGCTGCAGCAGCAGGTCTTGAGCAACATCGACAAGGTCTCGCCGGAGTCGCTGATCCAGAGCTGGTTCACCTTCGATCCCAAGCTGGCCGAACGGTTTCAGGACATGTTCGTCACCATGGCCGGCCTGGGCGGCACGCGCAGCGGCGACAAGAAGAAATAATGCCGCCGGGTCCGGACGGGCCGCAGACCCCAGGCCGGCTTCGTCCGCCCGGCCTTGCTTTGCTGCTCGCCGAAGCCCGTGGGTTGCTCGAACTCAACGCCAGCTTGTTGCTGTCGCCGGTCCTGATGCGGGCCCCCAAAGGCGATGGTCATCCGGTGCTGGCGCTGCCTGGCTTCCTCGCCAGCGACCTCTCGATGGCGCCGATGCGACGCTATCTCAGCGAGCTCGGCTATGAGGCACATGCCTGGCGGATGGGTCGCAATTTCGGCGGGTTCGGACGGATGCGGGATTCATTGCGCGCCCGTCTCGCCGAAATCCATGCTGCGAGCGGACGCAAGGTCAGCCTGGTGGGCTGGAGCCTCGGCGGTGTCTATGCACGCGATCTCGCGCTGCAGGCGCCCGACTTGGTCCGCAATGTCATCACGCTCGGCAGCCCTTTTGCCAATGACATAAGAGCGACCAATGCGACGCGGCTCTACGAGATGATGTCCGGCGAGCGTGTCGAGGATTTCGTCAAGCTGCGTGAGGCGATCGCCGGCGATCTTCCGGTACCGGCGACGTCGATCTATTCGCGCGCCGACGGCATCGTGAACTGGCGGACCTGCCTGCTGCGTCCCTCCGACCGCGCCGAGAACATCGAGGTGCACCTGGCGAGCCATATCGGGCTTGGGGTGAATCCCGCAGCGCTATGGGCCGTGGCGGACCGCCTTGCGCAACCGGAGGGGGAGTTCTGGCCATTTGACAGGGCGGGGCCGTTTGCCATTGCATATGCCCCGCCGGAACAGGCAGTATCGGCCTGACGAGAAGCGCCGCCTAAGGCGCCCGTCAAATACTCGGGAGGGAACTATGGCTGACGGTAAGAAACTGTCGTCGCTGGATGCGTCGTTTCTCTATCTGGAAACGCCTGAAATGCCGATGCATGTCGGGAGCATGGCGATCTTCCGCCTGCCGGACGACTACAAGGGCGACTTCTTCGAAGATTTCAAGGCGATGATCGTCTCGCGCCTGCACATCGCGCCGATCCTCAAGGCGCGACTGGAGAAGGCGCCGCTCGATATCGATCATCCCTCCTGGGTCGAGGACGATCAGTTCGACATCGACCGTCACATCTTCCGCGCCAGCCTGCCGCAGCCGCGCGACCGCGCCACGCTCGAACGCATCGTGGGCTGGATGCACGCCAAGCTCTTGAATCGCGCCCGCCCGCTCTGGGAGTTCTACGTGTTCGAGGGCATGAAGGACAACGAGGTCGGACTTTATTCGAAGATGCATCATGCCGCCATCGACGGCGGCGCCGGCGCGGCGCTGACCAACATGATCTACGATATCTCGCCGATCCCGCGGAAGGTCGATCCGCCGACCGCGGGAGCGAAGCCCGGGCAGGAGCCGCGCGACATCGCAGCGAACCTGGTCGATTCCTACCAGCAGCTCTTCACCCAGCCGCTCGATGCATCGGCGGCCGCGAAGAACCTGCAGCTGCCGCGCACCGGCAAGAGCGACATCGGTTCGATCCTGTTCGACAATGCGATGTACCAGATCGAGAGTGCGGTGCGCTTTGCCGGCAACATCCCGACCATGGTCAAGAGCGTCTCGGACGTGCTCGGCAAGATATCCGATCCAAAATCGCGCGAGAGCCTCGCCAGCATGGTGTCCCCGCCGACCATGCTCAACAAGTCGATCTCGTCCGAGCGCAGTTTCGCCGGCGTCTCGATCTCGCTGTCGCGATCCAAGGCGCTGGCCAAGCAGGCCGGCGGCAAGCTCAACGACGTCGTGCTGGCGCTCGCCTCCGGTGTGGTCCGGCGCTACCTCCAGCAATATGCCACGCTGCCGGCAAAATCGTTGACGGCCGCGGTGCCGATCTCGCTACGCGAAGAGGGCAACACCGAGGCCAACAACCAGGTGTTCGGCATGATCTGCTCGATCGCGACCAACATCGACGATCCCAAGGAGCGGCTGCAAGCCATTATCGCGCAATCGACCAAGTCCAAGGAGATGTCGCATCCGCTGCGGGCACTGATGCCGCAGATATCCAATATCTCGATGCTGGGCGCGCCGATCGTCGTGCAGATCATGGCGCTGCTCTACAGTCGCTCCGATTTGTCGGACGTGTTGCCGCCGGCTGCGAACATCACGGTGTCCAACGTACCCGGGCCGCGGCAGACGCTTTACGCTGCGGGCGCGGAGCTGCTGCACATCTTCCCGGTGTCGATCTCGACACACGGACAGGCGCTCAACATCACCGTGCAGAGCTATCGCGACCAGCTCGATTTCGGCTTCATCGTCGGCGCCAACATCATTCCGCACGTGCAGGTGATGTGCGACATGCTGCCGGAAGAGTTCGCCGCGCTGGAGGCGGCCTATGCTTTGCCCGCTGCGGACATCAAGGGCGCCGCTGAGTAGGAATGTCCCGATGATTGAAATGCCACCGCTCCGGTTCGTGCAGACGAACGGAATCCGCATGGGCTATTACGACGCGGGCCCGGTCACAGACAAGCCGCCGATGGTGCTGTGCCATGGCTGGCCCGAACTCGCATTTTCCTGGCGCCACCAGATCAAGGCGCTGAGCGAGGCCGGCATCCGCGTGATCGCGCCGGACCAGCGCGGCTACGGCGCGACCGACCGGCCCGAGCCGGTCGAGGATTATGACATGGAGCATTTGACCGGCGATCTGGTCGGGCTGCTCGATCATCTCGGGATCGATAAGGCGATCTTTGTCGGCCACGACTGGGGCGGATTCGTCGTCTGGCAGATGCCGCTGCGGCATCCTTCGCGCGTCGCCGGTGTGGTCGGCGTCAACACGCCGCATTGGGACCGCGCGCCGATCGATCCGATCTCGCTGTTCCGCCAGCGCTTCGGCGATCAGATGTACATCGTCCAGTTTCAGGATCCCGCGCGTGAGCCGGACAGGATCTTCGGCAGCCGCGTCGAGCAGACGTTCGACGCGTTCATGCGCAAGCCGCTGGCGCGGCCGGCGGAAAAACCGGAGGGGCCGCCGATCGCGGGTGTCGGCGCCTCGTCGAAGACCAATCTGGCATTCCCGCAGATGATCGCAGCCTACGATGCAAAGCACGATCCGCGTACGCCGATCCTGTCGGCCGACGAGAAGAAGGTGTTCGTCGATACGTTCACGAAAACCGGCTTCACCGGTGGCATCAACTGGTATCGCAACTTCACCCGCAATTGGGAGCGCGCCAAAGGTTTGGACCATCACGTGCACGTGCCGTCATTGATGATCATGGCGGAGAACGATGCCGTGCTGCCGCCGTCGGCGGCCGACGGCATGGAGACGCTGGTATCTGACCTGGAGAAATATCTGGTGAAGGACAGCGGGCATTGGACGCAACAAGAGAAGCCGGATGAGGTCAGCGCGAAACTGATCGAATGGCGTAGAAGGCGATTTGGCTAGCTCGCAACGACGACGTTGAATACCGAGGCAGGGGAAGCACTTTTAATGTCATCGAAGAACCGTCTGGATCCGATCCCGCAGCCCCCGACCAAGCCGGTGGTCGGCAACATGCTGTCGCTGGATTCGGCCGCGCCGGTGCAGCATCTGACCCGGCTTGCCAAGGAGCTGGGGCCGATCTTCTGGCTCGACATGATGGGCTCGCCGATCGTGGTCGTCTCCGGCCACGATCTCGTCGACGAGCTGTCGGACGAGAAGCGTTTCGACAAGACGGTGCGCGGTGCATTGCGACGGGTGCGCGCGGTCGGCGGCGACGGCCTGTTCACGGCCGACACCAGGGAGCCGAACTGGAACAAGGCGCACAACATCCTGCTCCAGCCCTTCGGCAACCGCGCCATGCAATCCTATCATCCGAGCATGGTCGATATCGCCGAGCAGCTCGTGGGCAAATGGGAACGGCTCAACGCTGACGACGAGATCGACGTCGTCCACGACATGACGGCGCTGACGCTGGATACGATCGGGCTGTGCGGCTTCGACTACCGCTTCAATTCGTTCTACCGGCGCGACTACCATCCCTTCGTCGAGTCGCTGGTGCGCTCGCTCGAAACCATCATGATGACGCGTGGCCTGCCGTTCGAGCAGCTCTGGATGCAGAAGCGGCGCAAGACCATGGCCGAAGACGTCGACTTCATGAATAGGATGGTCGACGAGATCATTGCGGAGCGCCGCAAGGGAGGCGATGCCACCGACGACAAGAAGGATATGCTTGCGGCGATGATGACCGGGGTCGATCGCTCGACCGGCGAGCAGCTCGACGACGTCAACATTCGCTATCAGATCAACACGTTCCTGATCGCAGGCCACGAGACCACCAGCGGCCTGTTGTCCTGCACGCTGTATGCGCTGCTGAAACACCCCGACATTCTCAAGAAGGCCTATGACGAGGTCGATCGCGTCCTCGGTCCCAATGTCGACGTGCGTCCGACCTATCAGCAGGTCACGCAGCTCACCTACATCACGCAGATTCTCAAGGAAGCGCTGCGGCTATGGCCGCCGGCGCCGGCCTATGGCATCTCGCCGCTGAACGACGAGACCATCGGCGGCGGCAAGTACAAGCTCAAGAAGGGTACGTTCACCACCATCCTGGTGACCGCGCTGCATCGCGATCCCTCGGTCTGGGGTCCGAACCCGGACGCGTTCGATCCGGAGAATTTCAGCCGGGAGGCGGAAGCCAAACGGCCGATCAATGCCTGGAAGCCGTTCGGCAACGGCCAGCGCGCCTGCATCGGCCGCGGCTTCGCCATGCACGAGGCCGCGCTCGCGCTCGGCATGATCCTCCAGCGATTCAAGCTGATCGACCACCAGCGCTACCAGATGCATCTGAAGGAAACGCTGACGATGAAGCCGGAAGGCTTCAAGATCAAGGTCCGTCCGCGCGCCGATCGCGAGCGCGGTGCCTATGGCGGACCTGTGGCGGTGTCGTCGGCGCCGAAGGCCCCGCGTCAGCCCACCGCACGTCCCGGCCACAACACGCCGATGCTGGTCCTTTACGGCTCCAATCTCGGCACCGCCGAGGAGCTCGCGACGCGCATGGCCGACCTTGCCGAGATCAACGGCTTTGCCGTGCATCTGGGGCCGCTCGACGACTACGTCGGCAAGCTGCCGCGGGAGGGCGGCGTGCTGATCATCTGCGCCTCCTATAACGGCGCGCCGCCGGACAACGCGACGCAATTCGTCAAATGGCTCGGTGACGAGCTGCCGAAGGATGCGTTTGCCAATGTGCGTTACGCGGTGTTCGGCTGCGGCAACAGCGACTGGGCCGCGACCTACCAGTCGGTGCCGCGTTTCATCGATGAGCAGTTGTCGAAGCATGGCGCGCGCGCGGTCTATCCGCGCGGCGAAGGCGATGCGCGCAGCGATCTCGACGGCCAGTTCCAGAAATGGTTCCCAGCGGCCGCCCAGGTCGCGACCAAGGAATTCGGCATCGACTGGAATTTCACCCGTACCGCGGAGGACGATCCGCTCTACGCGATCGAGCCGGTCGCGGTGACCGCCGTCAACACCATCGTTGCCCAGGGCGGCGCGGTGGCGATGAAGGTGCTCGTCAATGACGAGCTACAGAACAAGGCTGGTTCCAATCCGTCAGAGCGTTCGACCTGCCACATCGAGGTGCAGCTGCCGTCCAACATCAATTACCGCGTCGGCGACCATCTGAGTGTGGTTCCGCGCAACGATCCGACGCTGGTGGATTCGGTCGCCCGTCGCTTCGGCTTCCTGCCGGCCGACCAGATCAGGCTTCAGGTCGCCGAAGGCCGCCGCGCGCAATTGCCGGTCGGCGATGCCGTGTCGGTCGGCCGCCTGCTCAGCGAGTTCGTCGAGCTGCAGCAGGTCGCGACGCGGAACCAGATCAAGATCATGGCCGAACACACGCGCTGCCCGGTAACCAAGCCGAAGCTGCTGGCCTTCGTCGGCGAGGAGCCCCAGCCGCTGGAGCGCTATCGCAGCGAGATTCTGGCCAAGCGGAAATCGGTGTTCGATCTGCTGCTCGAATATCCGGCCTGCGAATTGCCGTTCCACGTCTATCTGGAAATGCTCTCGCTGCTGGCGCCGCGTTATTATTCGATCTCGTCTTCGCCGTCGGTGGACCAGGTTCGTTGCAGCGTCACGGTCGGCGTGGTCGAAGGACCGGCCGCCTCCGGCCGCGGCACCTACAAGGGTATCTGCTCGAACTATCTCGCCAATCGACGCGCGGGCGACGTGATCCATGCAACCGTGCGTGAGACCAAGGCCGGCTTCCGGCTCCCGGACGATCCATCCGTGCCGATCGTCATGATCGGCCCGGGTACGGGACTGGCGCCGTTCCGGGGCTTCCTCCAGGAGCGCGCCGCGCGCAAGGCCAGGGGCGCCGCGCTCGGTCCGGCCATGCTGTTTTTCGGCTGCCGTCATCCCGATCAGGATTTTCTCTATGCGGACGAGCTGAAGGCGCTGGCGGCGAGCGGCGTCACCGAGCTGTTCACCGCGTTCTCGCGCGCGGAGGGCCCGAAGACCTATGTGCAGCACGTCCTCGCCGCCCAGAAAGACAAGGTCTGGCCGCTGATCGAGCGAGGCGCGATCGTCTATGTCTGCGGTGACGGCAGCAAGATGGAGCCCGACGTGAAGGCGGCGCTGGTCGCGATCCATCGCGAGAAGAGCGGCAGCGATGCCGCCGCGGCTGCCCGCTGGATCGAGGAGATGGGCGCCAAGAACAGGTATGTGCTGGACGTGTGGGCAGGTGGGTAGGCCGGCGGCCGGACGTGCTAAAGCTGTCGCATGATTCCCTGGGAAAAGATCGATACCGCCAAAATCCCCGGCTCCGATGAAGAGCTTCGCCTGATGCGGCGAGGCAAGGAGTTTTCCATCAAGCTCGGCGCCAACGAGCTGATGAACAACCGCCTGTCGGGTTCGGAGGCTGCGCTCGCCACGCTCGCGGCGAAGCAGATCGAGACGGTCGCGAAACCTGTCGTCCTTATCGGGGGCCTGGGCATGGGTTTTACGCTGCGTGCGGCGCTGACCGTGCTCGGAAGCAAGGCGAAGATTGTGGTCTCCGAGCTCGTGCCGGCGGTGGTCGCCTGGGCGCGGGGCCCGATGGCGCAGGTGTTCGGCGACAGTCTCGATGATGTCAGGGTGAGCATCCGGGAAACCGACGTTGGCGAAATCATCCGGGCGCGGCGGTCGGCATTCGATGCCATCCTCCTCGACGTCGACAACGGACCGGAAGGGCTGACCCGGAAGGGCAACGATGCGCTCTACAATGCGAGCGGGTTGAAAGCGGCGAAGACGGCGTTGCGGCCGGGAGGCGTGCTCGCGGTCTGGTCCTCGGGACCCAACCCGGCCTTCACCAAGCGGCTCGGGAGCGCCGGCTTCGACGTCAATGAAGTCAACATTCGCGCCACCGGAAGAGGCGGTGGCGCGCGTCACGTGATCTGGTTGGCCAGGAAGAGTTAGGCGGCTATTTGTAGCCCGGATGAGCGGAGCGAAATCCGGGGCGGTCGATCCGCGCAAGAACCCGGATTGCGCTGCGCTCCATCCGGGCTACGGCTCCGAGCTAGAACATCGTGTTGTTGTTCGCCGGATTTTCCGGGATCGGTTGAACGACGTCCCAGTGTTCGACGACCTTGCCGTTCTCCAGCTTGAAGATGTCGACGATCGCGTTGCCCCTGCTGCCGGGCTCGCGAACCGCGTGAACGTGCAGGATCACGTAGTCCCCATCCACGAAGCTGCGCTTGATCTCGCTGTGCGAGTTCGGGAATTTCTCGCGGAGGAAGCCGATGAACTTTCGGAATCCGTCCGGACCGTCGGCCGCGTTGGGATTGTGCTGGACGTAGCGGTCGCCGACATGGGCGAGGGCTGCATCGGCGTCCTTTTGGTTGAGCCCCTTCTCGTAGAACGCAAGGACTGTTTTGCGATTGGCTTCTTCTTGCGCGCTACCCGCCATCGCGACGCCACTGGCGAGGGACAGCGTGAGGACTGAAGCAGCGACGATTGCGGCCGACCGGACGATGAGATGCATGTGAACTCCGAGAGGCCGCAGCCTCTTTGTTGGCGATTGAGGTTCTCGGCGATTGAAGGAGGCCAGTATAGCTTTCGGGCCGGCTTCCGTTAAGAGAGTAACCGGCAGCTCACATGGTCACCGCGAGGCGACCTGCTGCGCCGGTCAATCTACGCCGCCTGCGCCGCTGCGCTATGCGCGTGCTTGGCGATGGCGCCAATGATCTCTGGCCAGAACCGCATCGGCAGCGCGTGGCCCATGCCTTCGATCATCAACAGCTTGGCGCCCGGAATTGACTCTGCCGTGTCCCTGCCGCCCTCGGGACGGACCAGGGGATCGACGGTACCGTGAATGACCAGCGTCGGCATCTTCACGCCATGCAGCCGCTCCTTGCGGCTGCCGGAGGCGAGCACCGCGCGGAGCTGCCGGCCGACGCCGGCCGGATTGAGTCCGCGCGCGAACACGCGCTCGGCACGACCGGGATCGAGCGCCTCTTCTTCCGGAAAGGACCCGGCCCGCAACACGTTCCAGGTCTGGCCGTAGCGGACGATGAACTCCTCCTTGCTGCGCGGCGGCGGCGCCATCAGCATCGCGGCGGCCTCACGTGTCGGCGGCGGCACGCGCGGATTGCCGGTCGTCGACATGATCGAGGTCAGCGAGCGCACGCGCTCGGGAAACGACAACGTCACTTCCTGCGCAATCATGCCGCCCATGGACGCCCCGACCAGATGCGCCGACTTGATGCCGAGCGCATCCATCAGCCCGACCGTGTCTTTCGCCATGTCGATCAGCTTGTAGGTTGCGGCCACAGGAATCCTGAGGAAGCGGAGCTTCAACAGCTCGAGCGGCGTCAGGCGCTTGCCGCCGGTGAGATGGCTCGACTTGCCGATGTCGCGATTATCGAACCGAACGACGCGAAAGCCGTGCGCGGCGAGCTGCTCGCAGAACGCATCGTCCCAGTGGATCATCTGGGCGCCTAGCCCCATGATCAGGAGCAGCGGCTCGGCATTATCGTTGCCGAAAATCTCGTAACAGATGTCGATGCCGTTGGCGTGGACGGTTTGCGGCGGGTGATAGGCGTTCACGGGTGCGTTCCCTCGGCTTTGATCAATACTGTATCGCACGGTTTCCCCTCGCAATGAAGCTGCGTTCGCGACACCGGACCCGCTGCTTGCCGGTTGACCGGCACCGCGCAACGGTGTGGTATGGTGAAAAAAAGGAAGGGCATCGAAGCTCTCGAGTTCAGGAGGACGCCGATGACCGACAAGAGCAACGACCCCATTGCCATGTGGCAGAAGATGGTTGGCGAGATGGAGAAGGGGTTCAACTCCTTCGCCAATCAGGCGATGTCGTCGCCCGAGTTTTCGCAAGCCGTGAACCGGGCCGGCGGCGCTGCTGCAGGTGCTCAGAAGCAGCTCGGCGACCTCATGGAGAAATATCTGGTCTCCATGAATCTACCGAGCCGGGACCAGGTCACCGGCCTTGCGGAACGGCTGCAGTCCATCGAAGGACAGATCGGTGAGATCAAGTCGATGCTAAGCCAGATGGCTGCAAGTTCCGGCCTATCTCAGGGTCCCGATCCCGCATTGCGCCCGCCGCGCACCAAGCGGCCGCCATCTGAAGGCGGAGAGCAGACATGAATGCACCCGCCGGATTAGATTACGCAGGGATCCCGGAGCGCATCCAGTCCGAGGTGCAACGCGCCATTCAGCGCAGCATCAAGGGCGTCGAATATTTCTCGACGTCCGGTCCCACGCTCGGCTCAACCCCGAAGGACGTGTTGCATTCGCGCGGCACGATGAGCCTCTACCATTATCGGCCGATGTCCGACGAGATCTATCGAATTCCGATCTTGATCGTGATGGCGACCACCAATCGCGGTTACATTCTCGACCTCGTGCCCGGCCAGAGTTTCATCGAGTTCCTCTTGAAGCGCGGCTACGACGTTTACATGCTCGACTGGAGCGCGCCACGGCCGGAGGAGAAGAGTCTCCGCATGGAGGACTATGTCCTCGACTTCATCCCAGACTGCATCCGCCGCGTGCAGCAGGATTCCGGCGAACAAGACGTCTCCGTCATCGGTTATTGCTTTGGCGGCGTGCTGTCGCTGCTCTATGGCTCGATCCACAGGGACGGGCCGATGAAGAATTTGATCTGCTTCACCACGCCGATCGACTTTCGCGAGATGAAACTGTTCTCGAACTTCTCCGACCGTCGCTATTTCGACGTCGATCGCCTCGTCGACAGCGTCGGCAACGTGCCGCCCGAGATGATTCTGTCGTCGTTCGAGATGCTGCGCCCGGCCTCACGCACCGTCAGCCAGATCCAGCTCTGGGAAAACATCTGGAACGACGAGTTCGTCAAATCGTACCGGATGTTCGACCGCTGGGCGACCGACACGCTGCCGCTGGCCGGCGAATATTTCCGCACCATCACCAAGGACCTGATGTGGGACAACAAGCTGTTCAACGACACCATGTCGGTCGGCGGCCGTGCGGCGAAGCTCGAGGACATCAAGGTGCCGTTCCTGCACGCGGTGGCGGAGCATGACCACATCGTGCCGTATGAGGCGGCAAAGCACCTGATCGCCAAGATCGGATCGGAGGACAAGGAGGAGGTGATGCTGAAAGGCGGTCATGTCTCGCTCGTCGCCGGCGCCAATGCGGTGAAGCGGCTGTGGCCGAAACTGGATTCCTGGTTGGGGAAGAGATCGACATGAGTGAGCAGCGTTCCTATCCGCGTCATGTGAAGACGGACGCCGGCGATATCGAGATACGCCTGATGTCCCCGGCAGACGAAGCCGCGGTCCTCGCGTTCGGCAAGGGCCTGCCGACCCACGACCTGTTGTTCCTGCCGCGCAACATCAGTGAGGCGAAGGTGCTCTCCGCATGGGTCAAGGAGATCGAGCGCGGCGCGATCACGAGCCTGCTCGCGGTCAGGGGCGGCACGGTCGTCGGCTGCGGCACGCTCGTGCGCGACCCGCACTCCTGGTCGCCCCATGTCGGCGAGATCCGGATGGTGGTTTCGCTCGACGTGCGCGGGAAGGGGGTGGGACGGACGCTGTCGCAGGAGACCTTCGCACTCGCGCTCGGCGCCGGCCTCGAGAAGCTCTCGGTTCAGATGACGGTCGACCAGCAGGCAGCGATCACGCTGTTCGAGAGCCTCGGCTTCAAGGCCGAGGCCTTGCTGCGCGATCATGTCCGGGACGTCGATGGCAAGACCCACGACATCGTCGTGCTCGGTCATAACATCTCGCAGGTGCAGGCCCAGATGGAGGCCTATGGGCTGCCCGGCGCCGTCCAGCACTGAGAACCTCTGAGCGGGTGTTGGGACCCGGATGGTCAGGGAGGCGCCAGATTGCCTCACATTAGGGCTATTCACGATTTCGTGATATCGCACTGCAATATGTATATTGCATCGCACAATTAACTATGCCATATAAGTCATGCCCCGGGCCAAAACCGGACGGGGTGAGCCCATAGCTCAACCCAATGAGGATGGAGAGACCCCAATGACCACCGAAACCAACACCGCTTTCGAAGGCTTCAAGGACGCGTTCAAGAACATCCAGAACCTGGAAGTTCCCGAGGCCGCCCGCGAGTTCGTCAAGAAGTCCGCCAACACCGCCAAGGACCGTGCTGCCGAGGTGTTCGCTGGCTCCGAGCGCGTGACCGCTGCCGTCGAGAACGCGGTGACCGAGTCCGTCACCGAAGCCGGCAAGATCAGCCGCAACATCCAGCAGGCGATCTACGAGGACGCCGAGGCATTCTTCGCGGGCATCGACAAGCTCGCGTCCGCCAAGTCGTTCAGCGAAGCTGTCGAGATCCAGTCCGGCCTGCTCCGCGCCCGCGGCGAAGCGTTCGTCTCGCGCGCCAAGGCGACCACCGACTATTTCGGCAAGCTCGCCGCTAACGGTGCGAAGTCCGCTCAGGACAATTTTGCCAAGGTCTACAACAAGACCGCCTGATACGACGCCCTGAGTAAAACTGAATTTGAGGCCCGCTTCGGCGGGCCTTGTTTTTTGTCTCTTGCGTTCCCCGGATGCTGTGCAGCGCGCCGCGTTTGCGGCGTGGTGCACTGCTGATCCGGGGGCCATGCTGGGTCCCGGCTCTGCGGCGCATCGCTCCGCGCTGCACCGCGTCCGGGACACGCGGAGATCGACGCGCTAAGTATCTACCATGACTCCACCCGCCACCTTCTCGTTCGATTCCCCAGGCGACGCCGAACGCGCAGCCGAGCTTCGCCGCGTCAAAGCGCTGGCGACGCTGGTGCTGGGCTCGACGCTTGTCCTGTTCGTCGTCGCGAAATGGCTGCTGCCCGTGCATCCCGTGTTCGGTTTCATCGCGGCCTTTGCCGAAGCCGCGACCATCGGCGGGCTCGCCGACTGGTATGCGGTGGTGGCGCTGTTCAAGCGTCCACTGGGTCTGCCGATCCCGCACACCGCGATCATCCAGAGCAACCAGGCCCGTATCGCCGACAAGCTCGGCGAGTTCATCCAGGTGCATTTCCTCGAGGCTGCTCCCGTTGAGGCCAAGCTGAAGGAGATTGATTTCGGCTCCTTCGTCGCCGACTGGCTGCGCGACCGCAAGCGCAGCGACGACCTCGCGCGCTTTGCGCTGCGCCTGCTGCCGGAGGCCGTCTCTGCGACGGAAAGCTCGGGCCTGATGACCTTCATCCTTCGCCGCATGTCCTCGCAGCTCCAGGCCATCGATCTGGCGCCGCTCGCGGCCGGCACGTTGCGCGGGTTCGTCGCGGAGGGACGCCACCAGATCCTGTTCGACGATCTCCTGCGCGTGATGCACGAGACGCTGAACCAGACCGAGACGATGGCGATGATCCGCGAGAAGGTGCGTGCGGAGTTGCCGACCTTGCTCAGGCTCTACCGGGCCGACAAATTTCTGGTGAACAAGATCGTGGCCTCCGCCACCGCGTTCTTCAATGAAGTGCGCAGCGATCCCAAACATCCGTTCCGCGGCGAGTTCGATCGCATGGTGCTGAGCTTCGTCGACCGGCTCGGCACCGACCAGGCCTATGTCGACCGCATCGACGGCTTGAAGCGCGATCTGCTCGCGCGTCCCGAGCTTGCCGATCTCGCCCGCACCGTCTGGGCCAACACGCGGTCATTCATCGAGCGTAGTGCAAGCGGCGAGACGCAGGTGCTGCAGCATCATCTCGCCGGCATGTGCGTCGCGGCGGGCGAAGCGCTTGCCGGCGATGCCGAGCTTCGCGGCGAGATCAACAAGGGTCTGGTCGCGGTGCTCCGCAGTTTCGTCGCGGACCAGAAGAGCGGTGTTTCAACCTTCATCTCCGACCAGGTCAAGTCGTGGGACATGGCGCAGCTGATTTCGCTGATCGAAATCAACATCGGCCGCGACCTGCAATACATCCGCTTCAACGGCTCGCTGATCGGCGGGCTGGCGGGCCTTGCGCTTTACTCCGTAGAATTCCTGCTTCGATTGTTGTGACTTTTGCGTCACGGACGCCAGCATTAGCGCGCCGGCCTATTGTGGCCCGGTGTGTCTCCCGCTTGAATGTCGGGAACCCGCTGCCTAGCTGATTCATGTTGCGTTGCGGAACGATCAAGAAGCCGGCGTGTTGGAATCCCATACCCATTTGCCGGCAAACAACCGGTGGCCTTTTCAGCAATTCTCCCAAGGGGACCATTGATGACCACTACTGCCCAGACGCTGAGCCCACCGTCTCGCACCCTGATGTTCCTGGAAGGGCGAGCGATCCACGAGTTCGGCGCGTTCCTCGGCGCGCTGCCGCTGCTCAGCCTTGCGCCGCGCGGCGATGGACATCCGGTGCTGGTGCTGCCGGGCCTCGTGGCCTCCGACGGGTCCACGCGCGCGCTGCGGACGTTTCTGTCGGGCAAGGGCTATGCGGTGAGCGGCTGGCGCCAGGGCCGCAATTACGGCCTGCGCGAGGGCGTGCAGCACGCGATGGTGGATCTGGTTCAGGAGCTCAGCGACAGGCATGGCCGCAAGATCAGCCTGGTCGGCTGGAGCCTCGGCGGTCTCTATGCGCGCCAGCTCGCCAAGATGATGCCCGACCGCGTACGCCAGGTGATCACGCTCGGCAGCCCCTTTGCCGGCGATCCGCATTCGACCAACGCCTGGCGCGTCTATGAATGGGCGAGCGGGCGGAAGTCCGACGAGGTCGATCCGCAGTTCGGCGGCGATCTCGCCGTTCCGCCGCCGGTGCCGACCACGGCGATCTTCAGCCGCACCGACGGCGTCTGCGCCTGGCAGGGCTGCATGGAGAAGACGGGCACGCAGACCGAGAGCATCGAGATCGAGAGCAGCCATTGCGGCATGGGCCATCATCCGGCCGCTGTCTTCGCGGTGGCTGATCGCCTTGCGCAGAAGGAAGGCAGCTGGCGGCCCTTCGACCGTAGCGGCTGGCGCAGCGTGGTCTATCCCGATCCGCATCGGTAGCCGGGCCTGCATGGTTCGAGACGCGCGGCTTTGCCGCGCTCCTCACCATGAGGATTGAGACGACGTGGCGCGGCGCGTAGGTAGTTAGACCTCATCCTGAGGAGGCGCGAAGCGCCGTCTCGAAGGATTGAGCCCGGCTCTTGCATTGTCGCACCGGTCCATTGTCGCGCCCGCACCAAACGCGCTATGCCTCGCGCATGGCGCATCCGTTGTCCCGCATCATCGAGCAGCTCAAGCGCGAGCCGTCGCGCACCGGCTCTATCGTCATCACCGTGTTCGGCGATGCCATCGTGCCGCGTGGCGGCTCGGTATGGCTCGGCACGCTCCTGGAATTCTTCGAGACCCTGGACATCGACAGCGGCGTGGTGCGTACCGCGATGTCGCGGCTTGCCGCCGATGGCTGGCTGACGCGCGAAAAGGTCGGCCGCAATAGTTTTTACCGCTTGGCCGACAAGGGCCGCCAGATCTTCGAGGCCGCGACACGCCACATCTACGATCCGCCGCCATCCGACTGGACCGGGCGCTTCGAGCTGCTGCTGATCGGCAATGGCGAGGATCGCGACGCCTCGCGCGAGGCGCTCCGCAATGCCGGCTTCGGTAGCCCGCTGCCGGGCGTGTGGGTGGCGCCGTCCGGCGTGGCAGTGCCGGACGAAGCGGCGGGCGCCATCCGTCTGGAAGTCTCGGCCGAGGATGACAGCGGCCGCCGGCTGCTCAGCGCGAGCTGGCCGCTGGATCGCACCGCGGATGCCTATCTCAAGTTCATGAAGACGTTCGAGCCGCTGCGCGCCGTGATCGCACGGGGCAGCGACTTGTCCGAGGCCGACGCCTTCACCGCGCGCATCCTCCTGATCCACCATTACCGCCGCGTCGTGCTGCGCGATCCTCTGCTGCCCGAGAGCCTGCTGCCGGCCGATTGGCCGGGCAGGGCTGCCCGCGAACTCTGCGGCGAGATCTATCGGGCGCTGCTCGTCCCATCCGAACAATGGCTTGATGGCCATGGAACCAATGAGAAGGGGCCATTGCCACCGGCCCGAAAGCTTCTGGAGCGAAGGTTCGCGGCCTGATCGATATGTTACAGAAATATCTTGCATGACCTAGTTTCTGTTATATATTGCTCCCAATAAGATTGGGAGGATGCGCATGTATACCCAGGCGCTGAATACGGCCGAGAGCGATGATCGCGGCCTCGAGGACGCGGGCAAGGCTGCGCAGTTCCAGGCCCGCATCGATGCCGAGGAACGCATCGAGCCGAACGACTGGATGCCGGCGGCCTATCGCAAGACGCTCACCCGTCAGATCTCCCAGCACGCTCATTCCGAAATCGTCGGCATGCTGCCCGAGGGCAACTGGATCACGCGTGCGCCGTCCTTGCGCCGCAAGGCCGCGCTGCTCGCCAAGGTGCAGGACGAGTGCGGCCATGGCCTTTATCTCTATGCCGCCGCCGAGACGCTCGGCACGTCGCGCGAAGAGCTGGTCGACGCCATGCTCGCGGGCAAGGCAAAATATTCCTCGATCTTCAACTATCCGACGCTGACCTGGGCCGACATCGGCACCATCGGCTGGCTGGTCGACGGCGCCGCGATCATGAACCAGATCCCGCTGTGCCGCTGCTCCTACGGTCCCTATGCACGCGCGATGATCCGCGTCTGCAAGGAAGAGTCGTTCCACCAGCGCCAGGGCTACGAGATCATGCTGACGCTATGCCGTGGCTCCGACGAGCAGAAGGCGATGGCGCAGGACGCCCTGAACCGCTGGTGGTGGCCGGTGCTGATGATGTTCGGCCCGCCCGATGCCACCAGCCAGCACAGCGACACCTCGACGAAGTGGAAGATCAAGCGCTTCTCCAATGACGAGCTGCGGCAGAAGTTCGTCGACGCCACCGTCCCGCAGGCGCAATATCTCGGCCTCACCATTCCCGATCCCGGCATGATTCAGGATGCGGACGGGCACTGGCGCTACAGCGAGATCGACTGGACCGAGTTCAAGCAGGTGCTCGCCGGCAACGGCCCCTGCAATCGTGACCGGATGGCCGCGCGCCGCAAGGCGCACGACGAGGGCGCCTGGGTACGCGAGGCGGCAGCTAGCTATGCCGCCAAGCGCGCGCAGCGTCGAACTGCACAAGCGGCAGAGTAGGGAGATCGCGATGGCCACGCCGAACACGCCGCTGTGGGAAGTCTTCATTCGCAGCCGCAACGGGCTCGCGCACAAGCATGTCGGCTCGCTGCATGCGAGCGACGCCACGATGGCTTTGCAGGCCGCCCGCGATATCTACACCCGTCGCGGCGAGGGTCTTTCGATCTGGGTCGTGCCGTCGACGGCGATCACTGCGAGCGACCCCGCAGACAAGGGCATGATGTTCGAGCCGGCGGAATCGAAGATCTACCGGCACCCGACGTTTTACGAGGTGCCCGAGGAAGTGGGGCACATGTGATGCCCGTCGCGAACATCCAGGTCTCCGAAACGCCGCTAGTGCTTTACGCATTGCGCCGCGCCGACGATGCGCTGATCCTCGGCCACCGGCTGTCGGAATGGTGCGGACATGCGCCGATGCTGGAAGAGGACATGGCGCTCTCCAACATCGCGCTCGACCTCATCGGCCAGGCCCGCGAGCTCTACTCTTACGCCGCCAAGGCCGAAGGCAAAGACAACGACGAGGACAAGCTCGCCTACCTGCGCGACGTCAGGCAGTACCGCAATCTGCTGCTGGTCGAGCAGCCCAATGGCGATTTCGCCCAGACACTGGTGCGGCAGTTTTTCTACTCCGCCTTCGCTGATCTCTACTGGCGGGCGATGATGAGTTCGCGCGACGCTGCGCTTGCGGCCATTGCCGCCAAGTCGGAGAAGGAGAGCGCCTATCACCTTCGCCATGCCTCGGAGTGGATCATCCGGCTGGGCGACGGCACCGACGAGAGCCATGCCCGCGCGCAGGCCGCGATCGATCATCTCTGGGCGTTCACCGGTGAGATGTTTGCCGTCCACGACGGCGAGCGCGCCTTGATCCATGCCGGTATCGCCGTAGACCCAGGGACCTTGCGAGGTGCCTGGCTGACGACACTCTCGGACGTGATCGGCGAAGCCACGCTCAAACTGCCGCAGAACGACTGGATGCAGCAGGGCGGCCGCGTGGGCCGGCACAGCGAACATCTTGGCCATCTTCTGTCCGAGCTGCAGTCGGTACAGCGCACCTTCCCGGGGCAGACATGGTGATGGTGCTGGAGCCCCATAGCGAACTGCGCCAACGGGCCTGGGATGCCGCGGCGAGCGTGGTCGATCCCGAAATTCCGGTTTTGACCATCGCCGATCTCGGCGTGCTGCGTGATGTTGTCCTCGATGGTGATCACGTCGAGGTCGCGATCACCCCGACCTATTCGGGCTGCCCGGCCATGAACATGATCGCGCTGGAAATCGAGGTCGCGCTGGAGCGCGCGGGTTTCCGCAGTCCAAAGGTCCGCACCGTACTGTCGCCGGCCTGGACCACCGACTGGATGAGCGAGGAGGGCAGGGGGAAGCTTCACGCCTACGGAATCGCGCCGCCGCAAGCTTCGAATTCACGCCGCGCACTGTTCGGCGAGCAAGCCGTTGCGTGCCCGCAATGCGGCTCGGCGAATACCGAGCTGCTGTCCGAATTCGGCTCCACCTCCTGCAAGGCGCTCTGGCGCTGCAGGGCCTGCCGCGAACCCTTTGATTATTTCAAATGTCATTGATCATGTCAGCAGCCGCACCGCGCTTCCATCGCCTAGCCGTCAACGACCTCCGCCGCGAGGCGTCGGACGCCATATCGCTGACATTCGCCATCCCGGCGGAGCTTGCGACCGACTACGCCTTCACGCCCGGCCAATACCTCACGCTCCGCACCGTGCTGGATGGCGAGGAAGTGCGCCGCTCCTATTCGATCTGCTCCGGTCCTGAGGACGGCGAGATCCGCATCGCCGTGAAGAAGGTGGACGGCGGCGCGTTTTCGAGCTGGGCGGCGGACGATCTGAAGTGCGGCGACGCGCTGGACGTGATGACGCCCACGGGACGCTTCGGCGTGATCCCGCCGGCCAGCGCCGGCCGGATCCATGTCGGCTTTGCCGCAGGCTCCGGCATCACGCCGATCCTTTCGATCGTCAAGGGCACGCTTGCGCGCGAACCGGACAGCCGCTTCTTCCTGTTCTACGGCAATCGCACGACCGACAACATCATGTTCCTCGAGGCGCTCGAAGAGCTCAAGGATAGCTACATCGACCGGCTCTCGATCTTCCACGTCATCTCGGGCGAGGAACAGGACATTCCGATCCTGCACGGCCGACTCGACGGCGACAAGGTGAGGGTGCTGCTGCGTTCGCTCGTGCCGGCGGGAAGCGTCGATCACGTCTTCATCTGCGGCCCCCTCGGCATGAGCGAGGACATCGAGGCGACCTGCCGAGGGCTCGGCATCACGGAAGAGCGGATCCATGTCGAGCGCTTCGTCTCCGAGTTCGGCGGCAAGCCGCGGCCGAAGAAGATCGTTGCGCCGGACGCGCCGCCGAAAGCGATCGCGTCGCTGATCATCGACGGCAAGCGCCGCGATGTGCCGGTGGCCCAGGACGAGGCGATCCTCGACGCCGCGCTACGCGCAGGTGTCGATCTGCCCTTCGCTTGCAAGGGCGGCATGTGCTCGACCTGCCGTGCCAAACTGGTGGAGGGTGAGGCGCCGATGGATGTCAACTACTCGCTGGAACCGTGGGAGCTGAAGGCCGGCTTTGTCCTGACCTGTCAGGCCAAGCCATCGTCGGAGCGGGTCGTGGTCGATTACGACCAAGTTTGACAGTCTTAGCCAGGCAGCAGAACATCGTGTCCAAACAATCGGACGGGAGGAGCGCGTGAACGTCAAAGCCACCTTGTCGCCCGAGGATGTTGCCCGCGCCTGCGCCGATGCGATGTGGGCGGAGGACGATGCCTCCAAAGGACTCGGCATGGAGATCGTCGAGGTCGGGCCGGGCTATGCCACGCTGGCCATGACTGTACGGCCGGACATGGTCAACGGCCAGCGCATTGCCCATGGCGGCTTCATCTTCACGCTGGCCGATTCGGCCTTCGCTTTCGCATGCAACTCGCACAACGATCGCGTCGTAGCGGCGCAGGGCCAGATCACCTTCATCAAGCCGGGCAAGCTCGGCGATCGCCTCGTCGCAAAGGCGCGCGAGGTCACGCGCGGCGGGCGCTCCGGCATCTATGACGTGCGCGTCACCGCCGGCGATACAGTCATCGCCGAATTCCGCGGGCATTCGCGGGTTATTTCCGGTTCGTGGTTGCCGACGCAAGATCAATAAAGAAAAGAACAAACCAATGATGTGGGGAAACGAGGATGGCTCTGACGAGGCTCAAGGAACGTGGTAACACCTATCGCGCCGAAATGGATGCGCATGAGCGCGCGTCGCGCGACGAGATCAAGGCGCTCCAGACGGAGCGGCTGGCCTGGTCGCTGAAGCACGCTTACGACAACGTCCCGCACTATCGCAACGCCTTCGACGCGGCTGGCGTGCACCCGTCCGACTTTCGAGAGCTCTCGGACCTTGCGAAATTTCCGTTCACCGTAAAAACGGACCTGCGCGACAATTATCCCTTCAGCATGTTTGCCGTGCCCCGTGAAAAGCTGGTGCGCGTGCATGCGTCCTCCGGCACGACGGGCAAGCCGATCGTGGTGGGCTATACGCAACGCGACATCGACACCTGGTCGGAGGTGATGGCGCGCTCGATCCGCGCCGCCGGCGGCCGCACCGGCATGATCATCCACAATGCCTATGGCTACGGTCTCTTCACCGGCGGGTTGGGGGTGCACTATGGCGCCGAAAAGCTCGGTTGCACCGTGGTGCCGATCTCCGGGGGCATGACCGAGCGGCAGGTGCAGCTCATCAACGACTTCCGGCCCGACATCATCACGGTGACGCCGAGCTACATGTTGGCGATCCTCGACGAGTTCAAGCGTCAGAAGCTCGATCCGCGTCAATGCTCGCTCAAGGTCGGCATTTTTGGCGCGGAGCCCTGGACCAATGCGATGCGCGGCGAGATCGAAGACGCCTTCGACATGGACGCGACCGACATCTACGGTCTTTCCGAGGTGATCGGGCCCGGCGTCGCGCAGGAATGTATCGAGACCAAGGACGGCCTGCACATCTGGGAGGATCATTTCTATCCTGAAGTCATCGACCCCGAGACCGGTGCGGTGCTGCCCGACGGGGAGAAGGGCGAACTGGTGTTTACTTCGCTCACCAAGGAAGCCTTTCCGGTGATCCGCTATCGCACCCGCGACCTGACGCGGCTTCTGCCGGGCACGGCGCGGCCCGGCATGCGGCGGATGGAGAAGGTGACGGGGCGCTCGGACGACATGATCATCCTGCGCGGCGTCAATCTGTTCCCGACCCAGATCGAGGAGGTTCTGCTGGCGACCGATTGGTGCGGCGGGCACTTCGTCCTGGAACTCACCCGCGAAGGCCGGATGGACGAGCTGACCATCATCGCCGAGGCGCGGCCTGAGAGCTGGGACGGCCGGGGTCTCATCGATCATGCCGACCGGATCTCGACTCATATCAAGAACACGATCGGGATCAGCTCCAACGTGCGGGTGGTTGCGCCTGCGACATTGGAACGTTCGCTCGGCAAGGCCAAGCGCCTCTACGACAAGCGGCCGAAGGATTGACTTGATCGTCCGCAGAGGCGACAAGGCCCGCGAGAAATCGCGGGTCTTTCCATGTCAACAGCCGATCCCAAAGCCGTCGACGCGCGCTGTGTGCGCCTCAATGCCAAGGCCGAGAACGCGGCTGCGGTTGCGCCGGTGGTCGAGCCTCACGCGCTTGTTCGCGGCCCTAGCGATCTGCTGATCGAGCTGAAGGCCGCCGCCGTCAATCCCTCCGACGTCAAGGCCGCGACCGGGCTGATGCCGTATGCCGTCTTCCCACGCACGCCGGGTCGCGATTACGCCGGCGTGGTGATCGAGGGGCCGGCCGGTACCATCGGCCGCGAGGTGTTCGGCTCCTCCGGCGATCTCGGCATCCGTCGCGACGGCACTCACGCCAGCCATCTCGTCGTTGAATCCGACGCGGTGGTCGATAAGCCCAAGACCGTGTCCTGGGAGGAGGCCGCCGGCATCGGGGTGCCCTTTGTCACCGCCATGGAGGGTTTTCGCCGCGCCGGTGGGCCGAAGAGCGGCGAGACCGTTCTCGTGTTCGGCGTCAATGGCAAGGTCGGTCAAGCTGCGGTGCAGATCGCGACGTGGCAGGGCGCGCGTGTCATCGGCGTGGTGCGCAAGGCGGAAGCTTATGAGGGCCATACCAACGCGTCCATCGAGGTGATCGACGCTTCCACGACCGATGTCCCCACGCGCGTGCGCGAGTTGACCGATAGTAGAGGCGCCGACATCGTCTTCAACACGGTCGGCGATCCCTATTTCCAGGCGGCGCACAAGTCGCTCGCGCTTCGCGGCCGCCAGATCCTGATCGCCGCGATCGACCGCATCGTGCAGTTCAACATTCTCGAATTCTACCGCGGGCAACATACCTATGTCGGCATCGACACGCTCGGCCTGTCGTCGATCGCGACAGGCGCTGTGCTGCGTGACCTCGGCCCGGGCTTCGCGAGCGGGCACCTGAAACCGTTCCCGATCAAGGCGAACGCCGTCTATCCGCTCGAACGCGCGAAGGAGGCCTATGTCGCCGTTGCCGGCTCGTCGCGGGATCGTGTGATCCTGAAGCCTTGATCATGGAATCGTCCACCCAGCTCGTCGTCCTCGCCGGCCTCGTCATTGGCGTGGTTTACGGCGCCGTCGGCCTGCTCAGCGGCTTCTGCCTGATGAGCAGCATGCGCGGCTGGTTGTCGGAGGGGGATGGGCGGCTGGTACGCACCTATGCGCTGGCGATCGCGGTCGCGACGGCAGCGAGCCAATTCCTCGCCGGCAACGGCATGGTCGATCTCGGCAAATCGATCTACCTGCAACAGTCCTTTTCGGTGCCAGTACTGTTTCTCGGCGGGCTTCTGTTCGGATACGGCATGGTGCTGTCGAACGGCTGCGGTTCGCGCGCGCTGGTGCTGCTCGGTCGCGGCAATCTCCGCTCCTTCGTCGTGGTGGTCGTGCTCGCCATCGCCGCGCAGATGACGCTCAAAGGCCTGATCGCGCCGGCGCGCATAGCGCTGGTCCAGGCCTCGCAAACCACGGTCAACGTGAATTCGCTGCCGTCATTGTTGGCCATGTTCGGTCCGGCTGAAGCGGTTTCGCGCGCGATGGCCGCTTCTGTCGTTGTCGTTGTGCTGATCCTGTTTGCTTTCGCGCACCCGGCGTTCCGGCGTTCGCCCGGCCAGATTGCGGCCGGTGTCATCGTCGGTCTTCTCGTCGCGGGCGGCTGGTTCGTCACCGGCTATCTCGGCGCGGATGATTTCAACCCCGTCCCTGTGACCTCGCTCACGTTCATCGCGCCGATCGCGGACAGCCTGCAATATGCCATGCTCTCGACCGGCCTGACGCTGAACTTCGGCATCGCGACAGTTGCCGGCGTCTTCGCCGGCAGTCTGGTCACCGCCCTTGCCACGGGCCGCTTCCACCTCGAAGGCTATTCCTCGCCACGTCACATGCTGCGATCGGCTGGCGGCGCTGCGCTGATGGGCATCGGCGGTGTGATGGCGTTCGGCTGTTCGATCGGGCAGGGGCTCACCGGCGTGTCGACGCTGGCGCTGGGCTCGTTCGTCGCGATCACCGGCATCCTGCTGGGCACGACGGCTGGCCTGCGCGGAAGCCTGCGTGTTCAGCCGCTGGCCGTAGCCTGACGGCGGAGCAACCGGTCGCCCAGCGTCGCGAGGCCGATGCCCGTGACGATCAGCGCGGCTGCGATGACAAGGCTCATGTCGATGGGTTCACCCAGCAGGATCGCGGCAGTGGCGATACCGACGAGCGGCGTCCCGGTGGTGCCGAGCGACGTCGTCAGCGCCGAGATGCTCTTGTTGACCATCGACATCGCCCAATAGGCCAGCGCCGTCCCGATCAAGCCGGAATACAGGAACAGTAGCACGAGCCTCCACGACCATTCCGCGTGCGGCAGTCCGTGCGTCACGGCGGCCGATCCAGTCAGCACGATCGTCGCCACGAGCACCTGCCAGATCAAAAGCTGGAGCGGGGACGCGTTCCAGCGATGCGCGCGGATATAGATGATGTTCGCGGCCCATGAAATCGCGGCCAGGATGATCATGCCGGCGCCGAGCACGACATTGGTGTTGGTCCAGTCGATCGATGCCGGATTCAGGATCACGGCAAGGCCGATCAGCCCGAGCAAGGCGCCGGCCAGCTTTGGGGCGGTCAGCGTGTCCTTCCCGAGCAGCGGCGCGGCGATCGCGACCCAGAGCGGCGTGGTGTAGCCCAGCACGATGGCCTTGCTTGCGGGCAGGAAGCGCACACCAGTCGCAACCAGCACCGAGAACACCGTCATGTGCAGCAGTGCGACGCTGAGGATTACCGGAATGTCGCGCCGCTCCGGGATCACCAGATTGTTGCTCAGTCCGAGGATCGCGAACAATCCGGCCAGCGCGATCCAGCTCCGGATTGCCGACGTCCACAGGGGCGGGAGGAACTGGACGAGCTGCTTCGTCACCGACCAATTCACGCCCCAGGCCAGCACGACGATGAGGAACAGGCCGACGGCCGCGCGGGGTGAGAGGGAGTTCATCGGAAATCCTTGAAGCAGTTCTATCAGGCGAATAGCATCCCGTTTGGCACCTGAAAAAGTGCCAGATCGGAAAGGATTAAGGTGCCAGTTCCGGACAGCATGATTTCCGCCCTGATCGACCTGAACCGGGCCGACGACAACGGACTGGTGGCTCAGCTGACGAGCCAGCTCCGAAGCTTGATCGCGACGGGCCGCCTCGGCAAAGGCCGCACGCTGCCGTCGAGCCGCCGGCTTGCGAGCGATCTCGGCGTCTCGCGCAACACCGTCAGCTATGCGTTCGAGCAGCTCGCCGCCGAGGGATATCTCGAAGCCTCGCACGGCCGCCGTCCGATGGTCACAGTCGACGGCGGCGAGCGCGTCGCAGAGGCGGGCGCCGTCGCATCTCGCATGCGCCCTGGCAAGCCGCGGCTTTCGCCCTGGGCCTCGAGCCTCACGCAAACCGACTGGCCGATGTCTTATCAGGCGCGAATGAGACCCTTGCGTCCCGGGCACGGCGATTTCAGGGAGTTTCCAAACGAGGTCTGGGCGCGCTGCCTGCGCCGCAGCGCCGTGCGCGCGGCCAAGCGCGAGCTTGGACCGGTCAACCGGACGCGCCTGCGCGAGGCGCTGGCACACTATCTCGCGGCCAGCAGGGGTGTGCGCGCGACGGCGGATCAGATCCTGATTCTGCCGAGCGCACAGGCGGCGCTGACCTTGATTGCGGCTGCCCTCATCACGCCCGGCGACGACGTCTGGGTCGAGGATCCCGGCTACCCCGGCGCCGCAGCCGCCTTCCGCGCGTCCGGTGCGCGCGTGACCGGGATCAGGTTGGACGAGCAGGGCATGCAGCGGATTCCGGGGATGGCGACCCCGACATTGATCTTCATGACGCCGTCGCACCAACACCCGACCGGTCGCCTGATGTCGCTCTCGCGCCGCACGGAATTTCTTGGCCTGAGCAGGCCCGGCAAGACCTGGATCGTGGAGGACGATTACGACGGCGAATTCCACTATGACAGCCGGCCGGTGCCGGCCTTGCAGGGACTCGATGCCCATGGCCGCGTGTTCTATGTCGGCACGTTCTCCAAGGCCATGACCTCGGACATCCGGCTCGGTTACCTCGTCGTTCCGCCGTCCCTGGTCAACACCTTGGAGATCGCACAGCGGCACATCGGGCTGATCGCCCCGAGCCACGTCCAGGAAGCGCTGGCCGAGTTCATTGCCGACGGGCATTTCCTGGCGCACCTGCGCCGGGTGCGCCGGATCTATCACGCCCGCCGCGATCACCTCGTGCAGGGATTGGAGCGCCATTTAGGGGAAGCGCTCGCGGCCGAAGTGCCCCCGGGCGGCATTCAGCTCGTCGCGCGCCTCAAGCGCGGTCGCGCCGATCAGGCGGCGGTCAAGCGGCTGGTCGAAGCGGGCGTTGAAACGCGTGCCCTGTCCGGCTTGGCAGTTGGCAGGCCGCGCGATCACGGTCTGTTGCTCGGCTTCGCGGCCTGGCGCGAGGGCGAGATCACCGCGGCATTGCGAACGATGGCGTCGTGCTTCTAGCGCCAGCGTCCTAGGCCACAGCCCTCGTCACGATGCGGATTTCCGAGGTCAGCGTCCGGTGCACCGGGCACTTGTCGGCGATCTCCATCAATTTCTTGCGCTGCTCGGGATCGAGCGCGCCGTCCATCGCGATGTCGCGCTCGATTTGGTCGAGCATGCCCTCGCGCGTCTCGCACTCCATGCAGTCTTTTGCATAGATCTTGGAATGCTTCAGCGAGACGGTGACACGATCGAGCGGCAGCGACTTGCGGTCGGCATAGAGACGCATAGTCATCGAGGTACAGGCCCCGAGGCCAGCGAGCAGGAGATCGTAGGGACCAGGGCCGGCATCCTCGCCGCCGGCGGCGACCGGCTCGTCCGCGATGAGCTGATGCGGACCGACGGAGATGGTCTGGTTGAACTTGCTCTTGCGGGTCTCCTGCACCACGACCCGGCGCGGCGCCTCGGGGAGATCCATCGCCTTCGCAGGTTTTGCCGTGTCGATGTACCGGCTTGCCCAGGCCGCGATCACGTCGGCTGCGTAGAGCGCGTCGGCAGGCTTGGTCAGGAGATGATCGGCATGGTCGAGCGAGACGAAGCTCTTGGGATGCCGGGCGGAGACGAAGAGCTTCGTCGCATTCTCGATGCCGACGGTATCGTCGACCGGAGAATGCATCACCAACAGCGCCTTGTGCAGGCCGGTGACGTCTTTCATCAGTTCGTGCTCGGTGATGTCGTCGAGGAATTCGCGCTTGATCCGGAACGGGCGTCCTGCAAGCGAGACTTCGACCTCACCTTGCGTGCGAATGTCGTCGAGATGCTCTTTGAACAGGCCGGTGACGTGGGCGGGATCGGACGGTGCCGCAATGGTCACAACCGCCTTGGCTTCCGGGATTTGTCCTGCTGCCGCAAGGATCGCGGTGCCGCCGAGGCTGTGACCGATCAAGATGGATGGCACCTTGCGGACGCTACGCAGATGATCGGCCGCGCGCACGAGATCGGCCACGTTTGAGGAAAACGTCGAATTGGCAAAATCCCCTTCACTCGAGCCGAGCCCGGTGAAGTCGAAGCGAAGCACCGCGATGCCCTTGGCGGCGAGCGCGACCGAGATGCGTTTGGCGGCCAGCGTGTCCTTGCCGCAGGTGAAGCAATGCGCGAACAGCGCGAAGGCCGCGGGCTCGCCGTCGGGTAGCTCCAGCGCGGCCGAAAGTTGATGGCCGCCTTCGCCGATGAATTGAAAGCGCTCTGTCGGCATGGGCTTCCCCCCGTCCTTGCTTTGAATCTAATCGCCCGAATAGCGCTGCTCTGCCCAGGGATCGCCGCGGTTATGATAGCCGCGGACTTCCCAGAATCCCGGCGCGTCCTCGGTCAGGAATTCGATCGACTGAACCCATTTGGCGCTCTTCCAGAAATACAGATGCGGCACGACCAGCCGCACCGGGCCGCCATGTTCGGCCGACAATGGCTCACCGGACCAGCTATGGGCGAGCAATGCGTCATCGGCGGCAAAGTCGTCCAGCGCGAGGTTAGTGGTGTAGCCGTCATGGGAATGCAGCACGACGAAGCGCGCGTCCTGGCGCGGCTGGCAGGCCGCGAGCAGCTCGCGCGTGGCGAGCCCCTCCCACTCATTGTCGTAGCGCGACCATGTGGTGACGCAGTGGATGTCGGAGGTGAACCGCGCCTGCTTCTGGGCGGCGAACTCTGCAAAGGTCCAGAACACGGGGGTCTCGATCGCGCCGTAGACGTCGAGCCGCCAGCGCTCGCGCGAAATCGGCGGCACGACGCCCAGATCGAGCACCGGCCAGTCTTTTGTCAGATGCTGGCCGGGCGGCAGGCGCTGATCTTCCGGGCGCGTGATCTTGCCGGTCAAAAAGCGGCCTTCACGCGCCCATTTTTCCTTGGTGCGCGTCAGCTTGCTGTCGGGCGGCTCGTTGTCTTCGGCCATCGGCTACTCGTGGCGGTGCATCGCAGAGGCGTGCTTGGTGTCGCGCATGGTGGAATAGATGATCAGTGACAGGCAGATGATACCGGCGAGATAGTAGTAGAACCACGCCTCATGCCCGATGCTCTTGAAATAGAGCGCGATCGCCGGCGCCGTGCCGCCGAACAGCGAGACGGTGATCGCATAGGGCAGGCCGACGCCGAGGGCGCGGACATTGGTCGGGAACAGCTCGGCCTTCACTACGGCGTTGATCGAGGTGTATCCGGCGACGAACAGCCAGGCGCAGCAGATCAGGATGAACGCGATGAAGGGCGACTTGGTCTCCTTCAGCGTCATCAGCAGGGGCACGGTTGCGAGCGTGCCGGCGGCGCCGAAGAAGATCAGCAGCGGCTTGCGGCCGATCTTGTCGGAGATGGCGCCATAGATCGGCTGCAGGATGGTCGCGAAGATCAGCGTGCCGAAGATCACGAAAGTGGTCTGGTCCTCGGTCAACCCCACCGAAAGCTTGACGAAGGTCTGCATGTAGGTGGTGAAGGTGTAGAACGCCGCAGTGCCGCCCGCGGTCAGGCCGACCACCAGGAGCAACTCGCGGGGATAGCGCAGCAAATTGGTGAGCGAGCCGGTCGGCTTCACCACCTTCTTGGCTTCTTCGAAGGCCTCGGTCTCGTGCAAGCCGCGCCGCATCACCGCGGCAAAGATCGCGAGCGCCGCACCGATCGCAAACGGGATGCGCCAGCCCCAGGCTCTCAATTCCTCCGGCGTGAGGAAGATCTTTTGCAGAAGCAGCAGCACGATGATCGCGGTGAGCTGGCCGCCGATCAGGGTGACGTATTGGAAACTCGAATAGAAGCCGCGGTGCTTGGGGTCGGCGACCTCGCTGAGGTAGGTGGCGCTGGCGCCGTATTCGCCGCCGAGACTCAAGCCTTCGATGACGCGGGCGAGCGCCAGGATCACCGGCGCGGCGAAGCCGATCGTGGCGTAGGTCGGCGTCAACGCGATGATCAGCGAGCCGAAGCACATGAAGACGACCGACAGCGTCAGCGAGATGCGCCGCCCGTAATGATCGGCGATATAGCCGAACAGCCAGCCGCCCAGCGGCCGCATCAGGAAGGTCGCCGCGAATACGACGGCGACATTCAATTGCTGGACGACGGGGTCGTTGCCGGGAAAGAAGGCGGGAGCGAAATAGAGCGCAAACGCGGTATAGGCGTAGAAGTCGTACCACTCGACGAGATTGCCGATCGAGCCGATGAAGATCGCCTTGATCCGGCGCTTGGCGTCGGCGATGTCAATGTGGTCGGAGGCCGGTCGGTTTAGCTGCTCAGTCACGTCCGGCCTCTCCGTATCGCAGTTTGGAAAGGTCTACATCGCCTTTCCAAGCAAAAATGGCAACTGGCGGGGGCCTCTGACGGTTCCCTGGGACCAGGTCACCGTGCCTGCCGGATCGAGGGCGAAGTCCGGAATTCGCTTCAGCCATTCCTCCAGCGCAACCTGCATCTCCATGCGCGCAAGGTTCGAGCCGACGCAGCGGTGGATGCCGAGGCCAAAAGCTGCGTGGCGGTTCTCGCGGCGGTCAATCACGACCTTGTCAGCATCCGGAAACATTTTCGGGTCACGGTTGGCGGCCGGGAAGGACAGCAGCACCATATTGCCTGCCTTGACCGGGCAGCCTGAGACCGTGGTCTCCTTGACGACTTCGCGGGCCATCGTCACCGGCGAATAGGCGCGCAGCAGCTCCTCCACCGCGGTCGGGATCAGCCCGGGCTCGGCAATCAGGCGCTCGCGATCGGCGGGCGTCCGGGCAAGATGCCACAGCGAGGAGCCGATCGCGCTCCAGGTGGTGTCGATGCCGGCAATCAGGAGCAGGCGCAACGAGCCCAGCACGTGTGAATCCTCGAGCGGATTGCCGTCCTTGTCCCGGGCATTCATCAGGTAGGAAATGAGGTCGTCGGTCGGCTTTTGCTTGCGCGCCTCGATATGGCCACTGAAATAGGCGCTCATCTCGTGCACCGCCTGTAGCAACGTGTTTTCGTCCTTGATGCCAAGTTCCAGGATCATGTGGATCCAGCGGATGAAGAGATCGCTGTCTGTCTCGGGGATACCGAGCATGTGGGCGATTGCGCGAACCGGAATGTGCTTGGTGTAGCGCTCTGCCGCGTCGAGCCGGTCTTCAGCAATGAAGCCGTCGATCAACTCGTTGCAGATCGCGCGCACCCGCGGCTCCAGCTTCTTCATCGCGTCCGGCGTGAACGGCGGCAGCAGCAATTGCTTGGCTGGCTTGTGCACCGGCGGATCGGACGTGATCGGCGGGGCGGCGTTTCTGCTGGTGATTTCCGGCCGCACGTCGCGGACGATGATGCGACGCGAGGAGAAATGCTCGCTGTCGTTAGCGATCTCGCGCACCGCTTCATAGGTCGTCGGCAGATAGCAGCCTAGGAAGCGGTCGGTATGCACGATCGGGCTTGCGGCGCGCAGCTCGTCCCAGATCGGGAAGGGATCTTCCGTCCATTGCGGATCGGTGTGGTCGAAATCATGGACCCAGTCGGTCACGGGCGGATGGGCGGCGGGCTGGCTGATGTCGGACATCTCGAAATCCCTCGGGGCTCGTGGTCACGGAAGGCACGCGGGCAGAAGCCGGGCGCGCTACTCCTCGATCACGTCGATCGCGATTTCCGGACAATTGGATTTGGCAAGCCAGGCCTTGTCTTCGAGGCCGGGCGGGACGGTGCCGTCGCCGGCTTCGTGGGCGTTGCCGTATTCGTCGAGCTCGAACAACTCCGGCGCCAGCGCCTTGCAGCGCGCGTGCCCTTGGCATTTGTCGGGATCGACGTGAACCCTCAGTCGCTCTGTCATGGCGGCTTCCTCGGTCGTGTGCACCCCGGCCGAAGCCGGCGCGCGCTCCCATTTGAATTTTTGTTCAAGTTATAGGCTATTACATTCGCGGCAGGCTTCCCCTGTCAAGCGCAAACTTATAGGCTCTGCGCAACATGCGTTCACAACTCGCCCGCAAGCCCGAGAACACCTACCACCATGGCGATCTCCGCGACGCCTTGATCAAGGCCGCACTGCGCGAAGCCGAGCAGGGTGGAACGGAGGCGATCAGCATCAAAGCGCTGGCAAAGCAGCTGGGCGTCTCGCAGCCGGCGCCCTACCGCCATTTTGCCGATCGCGAGGCGCTGCTTGCGGCGGTGACGGCGGAGGCGTTCCGGCAGCTCAGCGGGATCTTGCGGGCGGCGATGGCAAAGCCGTCGAAGCGGTCGAAACTGTCGCTGCTGGCGCAGGCGACGCTGGATTTCGGCTTACGTCGCAACGGTGTCTATCGCTTGATGTTCGCCTCGCGCACGGTGTCGTGTGCGGCGAAAGGCAGCGAGCTGCACGAAGCGACGCGCGAAACCTTTGCGCTCGTGGTCGAGGCGCTGGAAGCTCCGGCAGTTGATTACTTGCGCGAGCGGCAGGCGCTCAAGATCTGGGCGGCGGTGCACGGCGTGGTGATGCTGGCCGAGCAGGGACTGTTCACCGGCGAGGCGGCCCATGCCACGCGCGAGGACCTTGTCGAGGATTTTGTCAGCGAAACGAAGGCGGCACTTGCGGCGGCGATCAAGGGTGCGCGGCGCCGGAAAAAGGCTGGCGCCTAGGTCTTCGCTTTCAGCAACTTCATCAGCTTCTCGACGGCGCTTTCAGGCGTGGTCACGACGGGGCGGCCGGTAGCTTCTGCCACTACGGGCGCAGTTGCCGCGATGCTGAACTGCGCGAGCGCGACGACGTCGCAATCGCGCAAATCATGTGCGGCTTCCACGATCAGCCGGTCGTGAGTCGCGCGGTCGCCGCGGTCGAGCGCGGCCAGCGCTCCTTCGGCAAGCTTCGGTACGATCTGGACGGAGGAAGGAAACTCCGGCGGCATCGAGGCCAGCGTCGGCGCGAATGTCGAGAGCAGGCCGATGCGCTGGCCCATCGTCACCGCCCGTTCGATCATGGCTTCGTTCGGCTTGAGCACCGGCATCGGCGCATGCGCGCGCGCGACCGCCTCGATGCAGGGACCGAAGGCCGAGCAGGTGAACAGGATCGCATCCGCGCCTGTCGCCGCGGCGTAGTGGCCGAGCACAAGAAAGCGTTCGGTCATGGCATCATTGAGCTTGCCGTCACGCGCCAGATCCGACGAGAGGCTGTCGTCGAGCAGGTTCATCAGCCGTGCTTCCGGCCACGCCTTCGCGAACGCAGCTTCGATCGGAGCGATGGAATGCTTGAGGGCGTGGATGAGGGCGATGCGAGGAGACGTCGGCATTGAACGTTACCTGATGGGAGGTCGCGTGCCCCGGACGCAGCGCGTCCGGGACACGCAAAACGTTTACTTGAACGGCACCGCGTACATCAAGCCGCCCTTGCTCCAGAGGCCGTTGAGGCCGCGCTCGAGCTTGAGCGGGCTCGCCTTGCCGACATTGCGCTCGTAGATCTCGCCGTAATTGCCGGTGGCCTTGAGGGCCGTGACCAGCCATTTGTTGTCGAGCCCGAGGCGCGAGCCGAGATCGCCGGAGGCGCCCAGCAGGCGCTGGATCGCGGGCGTCTGCGACTTCGCCATCTCGTCGACACTGCCTTGTGTGACGCCGAGCTCTTCGGCCTCGATCAAGCCGTAATGCAGCCAGGTGATGATGTCGCTCCAGACCTCGTCGCCATTGCGGGTGAAGGGGCCGAGCGGCTCCTTGCTGATGGTCTGCGGCAGCACGACGTAGTCGGCCGCGTTCGGCGCCGCGGTCGTCACGGCGCCGGCGAGCGCGGAAGCGTCCTGGGTCATGGCATCGCAACGGCCGCCGAAGAAGGTCTGGTACATGGTGTCGACGCGGTCGAACACCAGCGGCTTCCAGTCGATGCCGTTGGCGCGGCCGTAGTCGCCGAGCGTGACCTCATGCGTGGTGCCCTGCGCGACGCAGACGGTGGCGCCCTTGAGATCCTTGATCTCCTTCACGCCGAGGTCTTTCTTCACCACAAAGCCCTGGCCGTCGTAGAAGTTGATTGGACCCTGCCGCAGGCCCAGCGTGACACCGCGCAGATAGGTCTGCGTCGAGTTGCGGTAGAGCACGTCGATCTCGCCGGACTGGAGCGCGGTGAAGCGGTTCTGCGCGGTCAGCGAGACGTAACGCACCTTGGTGGCATCGCCGAGCACGCCGGCGGCGAGTGCGCGGCAATAATCGACGTCGAGACCCTTGTAGTTGCCTTGCGAATCCGGTGCGGAGAAGCCGGCAAAACCGGCGCTGACGCCGCATATCAGCGTGCCGCGGCTCTTCACAGTGTCGAGCGTTGCCGCCGCCGCGACGACTGTCGATGCCGCGAGCAAGCCGGCTACGATAACCACTTTCCTCATCATGCTATTCTCCCCTCACTGATTGACACGACACAATACGTTGTCGACAGCCGTGCCGAGCTTGTCGACGATCAGGTCGATCTCCTCCGCGGAGGTGATATAGGGCGGCGCCAGCAGCACGTGGTCGCCACGGACGCCGTCCACGGTGCCGCCACCGGGATAGCAGCCGAGACCGTTGGCGAAGGCCTCGGCCTTGATCTTCTGGTTCAGCTTCAGCGCGGGATCGAACGAGGTCCGGCTGGCGCGATCGGCGACGAGCTCGATCGCCCAGAACAGGCCGCGGCCCCTGATGTCGCCGACATGGCGGTGATTGCCGAAGCGCTCGGTGAGCCGCTGCTCGAGCTGCTTGCCGCGCTCCTTGACCCGATCGAGCAGGCCGTCCTCGCGGATCACGTCCTGCACCGCGAGCGCAGCAGCGCAAGCGAGAGGGTGCGCCAGATAGGTGTGGCCGTGCAGGAAGGCGCCCGAGCCTGAGCGGATTGTGTCGATGACCTTGCCACTGGCGAGCATCGCGCCGATCGGCTGGTAGCCGCCGCCGAGACCTTTGGCGATCGCCTGGATGTCGGGCGCGATGCCTTCCTGCTCCCAGGCGTGCGCGGTGCCGGTGCGGCCCATGCCGCTCATGACCTCGTCGAGAATGAGCAGGGCGCCGTGTCGGTCGCAGATCTCGCGCACCGCCTTGAAGTAGCCGTCCGGCGCCGTCACAGCACCAGCGGTGGCGCCGACGACGGGCTCGGCGAGAAATGCGGCGACCGTGTTGGGGCCGAGGCGCTGAAACTCGGCTTCGAGTTCGGCCGCAAGCCGGGCAACGAATTGTGCGTCGGATTCGCTCTCGTGCTTCTCGTGATAAGCGAAAGCCGGGGTCACATGGCTGAAGGCGTCTGAGAGCAGCGGCGCGTAGGGCGCGCGGCGCCAGGCATTGCCGCCCGCCGCGAGCGCGCCGAGCGTATTGCCGTGATAGCTCTGCCGCCGCGCAATGAAGTGCTGCCGCTGCGGCTCGCCGCGTTCGATGAAATACTGCCGCGCGATCTTGATGCTGGCTTCGATCGCTTCCGATCCGCCGCTGACGAAATAGGCGTAGGCGAGGCCACCGGGCTCATGCCCGACCAGCCTCTCGGCCAGCGCCTCCGCCGGCTCGGACGTGAAGAAGGCTGTGTGAGCGTAGGCCAGCGTCGAAGCCTGCTTCGTGATCGCTGCGATCACGCGCGGATGCTGGTGGCCAAGACAAGAGACCGCCGCGCCGCCGGAGGCGTCGATCACGCGGCGTCCGTCCTCGGCAAAGAGATAGACGCCTTCGCCGCCGATCGCCTTGGGCGGCGTTTCGCGCAGCGAGCGATGCAGCACACGGCTGGTGCGAGCGGCCATGGGTCAACCTTTCTCGGATACGTAAGTTGAAGCCGCGGCGAGCCGCGCCTCGGTATTCTCAAGGCGCTTCTTCGCGGTCGTGCCGCCGAGCGAAAACGTCACGGCGGCGAGCGATTGCGCGATCGCAATGGCGCCGGTGAGGCTCGGGAAAAAGCCGGGAGAGGAGGCCGCCTCGAACAGCAGCACGTGATCGGCGCCTTCAGCCATCGGCGCCGAAGGGCTATCGGCGATCGCGATCAGGGCCGCGCCGGCGCGATAGGCGGCCTGCGCGACCCGGACGCTCGCATGGGTGTAGGGCATGAAGCCGATGACGATGACGGCCTCGCCGGGCCGGAACGCGCCCATGTCGAGATCATCGGGGCCGGACGCGCCGACGAGTTGCACCTGTTCGGGACGAAACAGCCGGAGTTCGTAGTTCAGCAGTTCCGCGACGCTGCGACAGCTTCGGTAGCCGGTGATCCAGATCCGCTTGGCGTCGTGGAGCGCACGCGCCGCTTCCGCAATCGGCTGGGCCGGGATGCGCGGAAGGCCGGCGGCCTCGGCCTGCAGCTTCTCGGTGACGAGCGCAACATCGGCGTTCGGGCCGTGGCGGCGACTTTTGGCGCGGCCGGAGAAGGGCGCGATCTGCGAGGGCCGCCGCGCCTCCGTCAGCGCCGCACGCAATTCATCCCAGCCCGAATAGCCGATCGCCTTGGCAAGCCGCGTGAACGCGGCGGGATCGGCGCCGGCGACCGCTGCGAGATCGCGCATCGAACGCGTGGTGGCGTCGTAATCATTCGCCGCGACGAAACGCCCGACCTCCTGCAGTCGCATCGGAAGCGATGGCAATGCAATGCGCAGTTCGCTCAGCGGCGAGGATTTCGCGGGCTCGGCCATGAAACATTTGTTGCACAAAGTAGAGTTTGGTGCAACAGTTGACGTACGCCGCCGGAAATCGCCGTCTTGAGAAGGATTTTTGTGCTGTGACGTCAGACGCTCCGAGACCGCCGCCGCGCCGCCGCTTCTTCGGCGCTTTCGGACAACGCGAGCTGAAAGGCCTGTTCTGGCAGGCCGTGGTGGTCGGGATCGCAGTCGCGGTCATCGTCTTCCTCTGGTCCAACACCGTCACCAATCTCTCCGCGCGCCGCATCACGACCGGTTTTGCATTCCTCGGCCGTGAGGCCGGCATGCCCATCTCCGATAGCCTGCTCGCCTACAATCCGAGAGACTCATATCTCTGGGCCTTCGTCGTCGGCGTCGCCAACACCCTGCGCGTCGCCGTGATCGGAATCGTGCTTGCAACCATCTTGGGCACGGTGATCGGCATCTCGCGGCTGTCGGCCAATTGGCTGCTGTCGCGGCTCGCCGCGGTGTATGTCGAAACGCTCCGCGACATCCCGCTGCTGCTCCAGCTCCTGTTCTGGTACGTGCTGATGCAGGCGCTGCCGGCCGCGCGCGCGGCATGGCGGCCGATCGAGGGCGTGTTCTTGTCCAATCGCGGGTTGATCCTGCCGGCGATTCCGATCGAGACGCCGCAGCTTTGGGTGCTCGGCACGGCAGTGCTCGGGCTCGTCGTGTTCTACGTCATCCGGCGGCGGCTCATCGCGCAGCAGATGCGCGATGGCAAGCCGCGGCCGGCCTGGCCTTTTGTGCTCGGGTTGCTCGTTGTGTTGCCCGCGGCGGTGTCCGTGCTGCTCGGCGTGTCCTGGACGATCGAATGGCCTGAGTTGCGCGGCTTCAACTTCGTCGGCGGACTGACGCTCGCGCCGGAATATTTCGCGCTGCTGATCGCGCTCGTCACCTACACCTCGGCCTTCATCGCCGAGATCGTGCGCAGCGGCATCCAGTCGGTGCCGCGCGGGCAGTGGGATGCCGCCAATGCGCTGGGACTGCGCCGCAGCTTCATGCTGCGGCAGATCATCCTGCCACAGGCGCTACGCGTGATCGTGCCGCCAATGACGAGCCAGTACCTCAACCTGACCAAGAACTCTTCGCTCGCGGTGGCGATCGGCTATCAGGACGTGGTCTCGATCGCGAACACGACGTTGAACCAGACCGGCCAGGCGATCGAGGCGATTGCTTTGATCATGGCGGTGTTTCTGACCATCAGCCTCGGCATCAGCTTCTTCATGAACTGGTACAATTCGCGCATCGCGCTGGTGGAGCGCTGACCATGACGGCGATCGCCGAGATTCCGGAAGCACCGCGCACCGCCCGCCCGCAAATTGGCAATCCGGTGCTGCGCTGGCTGCGCGCCAATCTGTTCTCGTCGATCCCGAACGGCATCCTCTCGGTCGTGTTGCTGGCGGTGCTCGCAAAAGGCCTTTTCAGCTTCGCGCAATGGGGCATCGCCAATGCGATCTGGCTCACCCCGGCGAACGATTCCAGCGCCTGCCGCGCGGTACGCGGCGTCGGTGCATGCTGGGCGATCATCCCCGAAAAATACCGCTTCATCCTGTTCGGCACCTATCCGTTCGACGAGCAGTGGCGGCCGGCGCTGGCGGTACTGCTGTTCATCGCCCTGTTCTATCTCTCCACCCGCCGCGCCTTATGGCGGCGCGAACTGGCCTATCTCTGGATCGGAGCGCTCGCGCTGATCAGCGTGCTGATGTGGGGCGGCATACTCGGCTTGTCGTTCGTCTCGCAGGACCGTTGGGGCGGCTTGCCGGTGACGCTGATCCTGGCGACCTTCGGTCTGGCCTTCGGCTTCCCGCTCGGCATCCTCGTCGCGCTTGGCCGGCGCTCAAAACTGCCGGCGATCCGCTCCCTCAGCGTGCTCTATGTCGAGCTGATCCGCGGCGTGCCGCTGGTCAGTCTGCTGTTCATGGCGAGCGTGATGTTTCCGCTGTTCATGCCGAACGGATTCAACATCGACAAGCTCCTGCGCGCGCAGGTCGCGATCATCCTGTTCGCGGGTGCCTATCTTGCCGAAGTCATTCGTGGCGGCCTCCAGGCCGTGCCGCGCGGGCAATACGAGGCGGCTGACGCGCTCGGCCTGTCCTACTGGCGCAAGAACCGGCTGATCGTCCTGCCGCAGGCGATCCGCCATGTCATCCCGCCGCTGGTCAACACCTTCATAGCCTTCTTCAAGGACACCAGCCTGGTCCTGATTATCGGTATCTTCGACCTGCTGACGACGGCCAAGACCGCGATCATCGATCCGGCGTGGCAGCAATTCTCCGTCGAAGTCTACATCTTCGTCGCCGGGATCTATTTTGTCTTCTGCTTCGCGATGTCGCGGTATAGCCGGAGCCTGGAGGCGACAAGCGGAAGGTGACTATCTCTCTTGTCCCGGACAAGGTGCAGCGCGACGCGCTGCGCCGCGTCCGGGGCACGAGAGCGGAGGCCTACTTCTTCACTCGCGGATCAATCGGCGTCGTGCCGCGCAGGCCCAGAATATCCTCCAGCGTCTTCGCACCGGCGATCACCTGCGCATCCGCGCGCGGAGCCCCGACGACCTGCAGGCCGACCGGAAGTCCCGATGCGGTGAAGCCGCACGGCAGCGACAGCGCCGGACAGCAAGCGAGCGTGATAGCGTAGACGATGCCGAGCCACTCGACGTAGTTGTCGAACCTCTTGCCGGCGCATTCGGCGACATAGCGGTGCTCGATCGGGAAGGGCGGCACGATCGTGGTCGGTACCAGCAGCAGATCGTAGCTCTTGAAGAACTCGATCGCGCGCGCGGTCATGCCGACGCGCTGCGCCTCGGCGCGTTCGAGCTGCTCGACAGTGAGCTTGAGGCCTTCCTCGATGTTCCAGATCACCTCGGGCTTGAGCAGGTCGCGCTTGGTGCGCAGCAGCTGCGCCTTGCTGATCGCGAAGTCGAACGCACGCAGCACGTGGAAACACTCATGCGCCTCGCGCCAATCCGGATGCGCCTCCTCAACGATGGCGCCGGCTTCGGCAAAGCGTTCCGCCGCCTTGCGTGTGATCGCTTTGACTTCGGAATCGACCGGGGTGATGCCGAGATCGGCCGAATAGGCGATGCGCTTCAGCTTCTTGCCTGATTGTGCCGCCGACAGGAATGAGGTTGCAGGCGCGGGAAGCGACAGTGGATCGGATGCATAGTCGCCGCTCATGGCATCGAGCAGCAGCGCGAGATCCTCGACGCTGCGCGCCATCGGACCGACGACGCCAAGGTTACGATCGATGGCTGATTTTGGAGTATGTGCGACCCGGCCGATGCTCGGCCGCATGCCCACGACGCCGCAGAAAGCTGCCGGACTGCGCAGACTGCCGCCCATGTCGGAGCCTTGCGCGAGCCAGGCCATGCCGGTGGCGAGCGCAACGGCCGCGCCGCCTGACGAGCCGGCTGCCGATTTGGACGTATCCCAGGGATTGAGGGTTGCGCCGAACACCTCGTTGAAGGTGTTGGCGCCCGCACCGAACTCCGGCGTGTTCGACTTGGCATAGACGACCGCGCCGTTGGCCTCGAGATTTTCGACCAGGATGTCGGACGACGCCGGGATGTTGTCCTTGAAGATCGGCGAGCCCTGGGTGTTCAGCACGCCAGCAACATCGGTCAGGTCCTTGATCGGCACCGGCAGACCGGCGAGCAATCCGCGCGCACCCGCCGGCTTCCGCATCAGCGCCTTTGCGCTATCCCGCGCGCGATCGAAGCACAGCGTCGGCAGTGCGTTGACCTTGCCGTCGACTTCGCCGATGCGCTTCTCCAGCACATCCAAGAGCTCCAGCGGCGAGACGTCGCCGGACCGCAGCTTGTCGACCACGGCGCAAGCGGATTCGCGGATCAAGTCCTGAGACAACTATTTTACTCCTGTGCTTGTTTCTAGGCCCCGTCATTGCGAGGAGCGAAGCGACGAAGCAATCCAGGCTTTTGCCGCAGATACATTTCTGGATTGCTTCCGCCTTCGCTAAGCTTCGGCGGACAAGTCGCTGCGTTCGTAATGACGTGGATAGAGTTAACCCCATCCTGCGCTGATTCCGCCATCCACCGTATAGATGACCCCCGACGTATACCCTGCGCGATCGGACGCGAGGAACGCCATGAGGTCGCCGATCTCGCGCGCATGCGCAGGCCTGCCGAGCGGCAGGCTCTTCTGGAATTCCTTGTAGCGGCTCTCGTCGCCGAACTGGTGCTTTGCCCGCGTCTTCAGCAGGGTGACGTGACGGTCGGTGCCGACGGGGCCGGGATTGATGCCGACCACGCGAATGTTGTCGGCGAGGCTTTTGCCCCCGAGCGCGCGGGTGAAGGCCATCAGCGCTGCGTTGCCGGCGCTGCCGCAAATGTAATTGGCGTCGAATTTCTCGCCGGCGGCACCGATGTCGTTGACGATCACGCCGCCTCCCTTTGCCTTCATCTGCGCGTAGATCATGCGCGTGAGATTGACGTAGCCGAACACTTTCAGGTCCCAGGCGTGCCGCCAGGTCGCCTCGTCGATCTTGTCGATGGAGCCACCGGGAATGTCGCCGGCATTGTTGACGAGCACGTCGATGTCGGCGGCTTCCTTGGCGAGCCGCGTCAAATCCTCGCTCTTGCGCAAATCCACGATGCTCGTGGTGGCATCGATCTGGTGCGCCGAGCGCAAGCGCTCGGCCAGGGCCTTCAGCTGATCGCCGTTGCGGGCGGCGAGAAGGAGATGGCAGCCTTCCTCGGCAAAGGCCTCGGCGGCGGCTGCGCCGATACCCTTGGACGCGCCCGTGATCAGGACACGCTTGCCACGCAGATGCAGATCCATGGGAGTTACTCGCAGGAGAGGAACAGGAATGAAAGCAGTAGGGGGCTGGCCGCGCCATCGTCAACATTGCAGTGCAGCGTTGCACTGCCGTCGCGTTTGGTCCATTGCAGTGCGGTCAAAAAGACGGCGGCTGCCGGAGCAATCAAGGACGTTCTCGATGAGCAAGAAACAATACCGGATCGCGGTCATTCCCGGCGACGGCATCGGCAAGGAAGTGATGCCGGAGGGTCTGCGCGTTCTGGAGACCGCGGCGAAGAAGCACGGGGTGTCCCTCCATTTCGATCATTTCGACTTCTCGTCCTGGGACTATTACGAGAAGCACGGCCAGATGATGCCGGACGATTGGAAGGAAAAGATCGGCAAGCACGACGCTATCTATTTCGGGGCGGTCGGCTGGCCGGCAAAGATTCCGGATCACGTCTCGCTCTGGGGGTCGCTGATCAAGTTCCGCCGCGAGTTCGATCAGTATGTGAATTTGCGCCCGGTGCGGCTGATGCCGGGCGTGCCGTCGCCGCTGGCAAACCGCAAGCCCGGCGACATCGATTTCTGGGTGGTGCGCGAGAACACCGAAGGTGAATATTCCTCCGTCGGCGGCCGCATGTTCCCGGACACCGACCGCGAGTTTGTGACGCAGCAGACGGTGATGACCCGCATCGGCGTCGATCGCATCCTGAAGTTTGCGTTCGAACTCGCGCAGTCGCGGCCGAAGAAGCACCTGACCTCGGCGACCAAGTCGAACGGCATCTCCATCACCATGCCCTATTGGGACGAGCGCGTGGAGGCGATGGCGAAGAAGTTCCCGGGCGTGAAGTGGGACAAGTACCACATCGACATCCTGACGGCGAACTTCGTGCTGCACCCGGATTGGTTCGACGTCGTGGTCGGCTCCAATTTGTTTGGCGACATCCTGTCCGATCTCGGCCCGGCCTGCACCGGCACCATCGGCATCGCGCCGTCGGGCAACATCAACCCCGAGGGCAATTTCCCGTCAGTGTTCGAGCCGGTGCACGGCTCGGCGCCCGACATCGCGGGGCAGGGCATCGCCAACCCGATCGGCGCAATCTGGTCCGGTGCGATGATGCTCGAGCATCTCGGCGAGAAGGAAGCCGGCAAGTCGATCGTCGATGCGATCGAGCGCACGCTGGCGGAGCGCACGCTCCGCACCAAGGATCTCGGCGGCAACGCCGACACCGCGGCTTGCGGCAAGGCGGTTGCGGATATGGTGGATTAAGCCGAGTCACCAACTACGTACGGGGTCATCCCGGCGAAGGCCGGGACCCACAACCCCAGGGAGTGGTTGTGGAGTGAAGCTGGTAGCTCCGAGCCTTCGTCAAACTGCTTTTTGTGGTTATGGGTCCCGGCCTTCGCCGGGACGACACCGGTTGTAATGACTTAGCCCGCGATCTTCTCAATCGCGGCTTGATCCAGCCCAAACTGCTTCCCAGCTTCCAAAATATCCCGCCAGGTGGTCGGATCGACCGGAATACCCTCAGCCAGCCGCTTCTTCTTCGTCTCGCGCTCGGGCTCGCCGGCGATCTTCACCTTGTCGACGCCGGGGGCCGGCGGTGAGCCGGTGTGCCAGGCGACGAAGCTCTCGACTTCGCGCGCGAGATTCTCGGCGGTGCCGAGCTTGTTCGGGTCGATGACGATCGAGAGCATGCCGTTGAGGACGTTGTGCTTGCCGTCGGAGGGGCCCTTGACCACCTGCCCGCCGGAGAGCGCGCCGCCGAGGATTTCGCACACCAGCGCGAGCCCCGAACCCTTGTGCTCGCCGAACGGCAGGATGGCGCCGTGCGGCGGGATCACGGTGTAGCGCGGGTTGGTGGTCGGCTTGCCCTCGTTGTCGATGATGGTGCCGGGCTCGAGCTCGACGCCCTTGTTGTGGGCGACGCGGGTCTTGCCCTGCGCGATCCTGCTGGTGGCGAAATCGAGCACGATGGGGTCCTTGCCCGCGCGCGGGATGCCGACGCAGAACGGATTAGTGCCGTGGCGCCCATCGCTGCCGCCCCAGGGGGCCACGATCGGACGCGAGATCACGTTGACGAAGTGGATCGAGACCAGCCCGTGGTCGATGCACTGCTCGGCCCAGTGGCCGATGCGGCCGATATGGTGCGAATTGGAGAGGCCGACGAGACACACGCCGTTGCGCTTGGCGCGCTCGGCAGCCAGCTCCATCGCTTCATGGCCGATCACTTGGCCGTAGCCGGTGAGCCCGTCGAGGGTAAGAAGCGGACCAGTGTCGAGCACGATCTTGACGTGCTGGTTCACGGCGAGGCCGCCTGTGGTGACGCTCTGGACATAGCGTGGGATCATGCCGACGCCGTGCGAGTCGTGTCCCTTGAGGTTGGCCTCGACCAGATTGGTGGACACGAACTCGGCCTCGCGGTCCGTGGAGCCGCCGGCCTTGACGATGGCGCTGATGGCTTCGATGAGCGGCTGTGCCTTGATGGTGCGATAGTCGGCCATTGTTGGTGCTCTCATCCCTTCACGATCCGGCGGCAGTGCTCCCACGCCGCGCCAATCAGGTTCTCGCTCGCCTCCGGGGTCCGGAACGCCGAATGCGCCGACAATGTCACGTTTGGCAGTTTCGTCAGCGGATGATCGCCGGGCAATGGCTCGATGTTGAAGACGTCGAGGCCGGCATGGCGGATGTGGCCCGACTTCAGCGCATCGATCATGGCGATCTCATCGACAACGGCAGCGCGGGCGGTGTTGATGAGGATGACGCCCGGCTTCATCTTCGCGATCATCTCGCGGGTGATCATGCCGCGCGTCTCGTCGTTGAGCAGCAGATGCAGCGACACGACGTCTGCTCTCGCCAACACCGTATCGAGATCGGCGAATTCCACGCCCGGATAGCTCTTCGGCGAGCGGTTCCAGGCGATTACCTTCATGCCGCTGCCCGAGGCGATGCGCGCGACTTCAGCGGCAATACCGCCGAAGCCGATCAGGCCGAGCGTCTTGCCGGTGAGCTGCATGCCGTCTTCGCGGAGCCAGTTTCCGCCGCGCATCTCGCGGTCCATCATCGCGATGACGCGGGCCGAAGCCCACATCAGCGCGATCGCGCATTCCGCGACCGCCGTGTCGCCGTAGCCTTTGATCAGGTGCACGGAGATGCCGAGCTCGGCGAGCTCCTCCGGGTTCATGTAGCTACGGGCGCCGGTGCCGAGGAACACGACGTGCTTCAGGCCTGCGCACTTCTTTGCGACATCGGTCGGCAGCGCGGTGTGGTCGACGATCGCGATCTCGGCGCCGTCGAGGATTTCAGGATATTGTTCGGGCTTGATGTCGGGATCCCTGTGGATCCGCACCTTGGGATCGCCCGGCTGCTCCAGCCGCTCCATGATCACGGCGAGAGCTTCATTGGCGTCGACGAAAACTCCGCGCATGGTTCTCTCCGGTCAGGACGCGACGCCGGCGATCGCCAGCACGGTATGCATGAGGACGTTGGTGCCTGCGGCGCAATCGGGCTGCGTGGCGTCTTCCAGCTCGTTGTGGCTGATGCCGTCCTTGCAGGGCACGAACACCATTGCGGCCGGGATGATTGTGTTGAGGTTGCAGGCATCGTGGCCCGCGCCGGAGGTGATGCGGCGAGAGGAGTAGCCGAGCGTCTTCGCCGCGTTCTCGACTGCCGCAATCAATCTGGGATCGAAATGCGTCGGCGGCTTGCGCCAGACCAGGTCGATCTTCACCTCGACCTTGCGGCGTACGGCGATCTCGGCAATCGCGCCGCGCAGATCGCGATCGAGCGCATCCATGATCGCGCCGTCCGCACTGCGGCAGTCCATCGTGAAGGCGATCTCGCCGGGGATGACATTGCGCGAGGGGTTTGCGATCACGGCCTCGCCGATGGTGCCGACGGCCTTCGGCCCATGCTTGCTCGCGATGACTTCCATCGCCAGCACGATCTCGGACAGCGTCGCCAGCGCATCGCGCCGCAGCGGCATCGGCGTCGACCCGGCATGGCTCTCGAAGCCGGAAATCTTGCCGTCGTACCAAAGTACGCCCTGGCCGGAATCGACGACGCCGATGGTCTTGCCTTCCGCTTCCAGGATCGGGCCCTGCTCAATGTGCAGCTCGACGAAACAGCCGAGCTTCTGGAAGCCAACCGGCTTGTCGCCGCGATAGCCGATGCCGTCGAGCGCCTGGCCGACGGTGGTGCCGTCGGCGTCCTTGCGCGACAGGATGTCGTCGGTGGTGAAGTCGCCGACATAAGCGGCGGAGGCCATCATCGCGGGAGCGAAGCGCGAGCCCTCTTCGTTGGTCCAGTTGACCACGCAGATCGGCGCCTCGGTCTCAATGCCGGCGTCGTTCAACGTGCGGATCACTTCCAGTGCGCCGAGCGTTCCCAGAATGCCGTCATACTTGCCGCCGGTGGGTTGCGTGTCGAGATGCGAGCCGATGCCGACGGGCGGCTTCGACATGTCGCATCCCTTGCGCAGGCCGAACTGCGAACCGAGCGCATCGGTGTGCACCTCTAAGCCGGCGTCCTCGCAGGCCTTGCGGAACCAGTCGCGCACCTGCTTGTCCTCCGCGCTCAGCGTCAGCCGCCGCACGCCGCCCTTGGCCGTCGCGCCGAACTGCGCGGTCTCGTGGATGGAGCCCCAGAGGCGGGCGGAATCGATTTGCAAATTGGTGGCGGCTCGGCTCATGCGGTCAGTCTCTCAGTAATCCGGCGCCTGTTTCAATGACGCGCCGGCGCGGGCGCGTCAACTGTAAGGCTGCCCTGCGCAATCTGACATGCAAGCTCTGCGACCCGCTCCACCGCCACGACATCGGGCGAGGCGAGCCAGCTGGCGGTGAATGTCAGCGGCGCGATTTTGAGATCGGTGTCGAGCAGTTGCAGGCGCCCGTCTGCGAGCTCGCTCTCGACGATGGCGTCGGGGATCACGGCAATGCCGAGGCCCTCGACCGCCATGTGAATCACGGTCGCAAGCGAGGCGGAGGCGTGCAGCCGGATCGGCGGCAGCTCCGGCCGGTCGAACACCTCGCGCACGACCTCGTAAGGCTTGGTCTTGCGCGGGAAGGTGATGATCGGAAAGCGCGCGAGATCCGCCGGCGTCACTGGACCCTTGCCGAGCCCGAGCGAAGGACTCGCCAGAAAGCCGATCGGATAGTCGGCGAGGACGCGGTTGTGCACCCCGGAGGCTGAGAGCGGACCGACGACGAAGGCAAGCTCGATTTCCTGCGCAAGCAGGCGCGCGGTCAGGTTCGGCGTGATGTCGACCTCGATCTCCAGCGACAGGTTCGGGTAGACTTCGTTCATGCTCTTTACGAGCCGCGGCAGCCAGGTGTGCACGATGGTTTCGGCGACGCCGAGCCGCATCACGCCGCGCATCGCCGAGCGGTCGCCGATCTCGGCGATCATCGCGGCGCGCAGGCCGATCAGCTTCTCCGCATAGACCATCATCTGCCGGCCGCTTGGCGTCGGCGAGGCCACGCGGTGGTCGCGGTTCAACAGCTTCACCCCCATCTCGCGCTCGAGCTGGGCGATGCGCTGCGAGATCGCCGGTTGGGTCGTGTTGAGGCGTGCTGCGGCGCCGCGAAAGCTGCCGAGCTTCACAACCCAAAGGAACGTCTCGATCGATCTGAAGTCCAGCATTGGAGGGATTTTCCTGCTCGATAAAAGAAATTTATCGATATTGATTAGAAAGGAAGATTAGACTTTATAGCACGCGTGGTGTTGGCTTGTCTTTGTCGAGTTTATAGGCAGGTCGATCTCATGACTGTTTTGGTGGCAGTGCAGCAAACTGAAACGCCCGACACGCTCCCGAGCCGCAAGGCGCGGCTTGCCTACCGCGAGGGGCTGGTCGCCTCCACCGCCGGCGTCGCCCCCGGCTTCGTCCAGGGCAATCTGGCGATCCTGCCGGCGGAACATGCCGGCGCCTTTCACCGCTTCTGCCAACTCAATCCCAAGCCGTGCCCGATCATCGGCATGTCCGATGTCGGCAGTCCGCACATCCCCTCGCTTGGCGCCGATCTCGACATCCGCACCGACGTGCCGCGCTATCGCGTTTGGCGCGACGGCGAAGTCGTGGACGAGCCGACCGATGTGACAAAGCATTGGCGCGACGATCTCGTGACCTTCGTGCTCGGCTGCTCGTTCTCGTTCGAAGAGGCGCTGCTCGACGAGGGCATGCCGATCCGCCACATCGAGCACAATGTGCGCGTGCCGATGTATCGCACCAACATCGCCTGCGGCGAGTCCGGTCCCTTCGCCGGCCCCATGGTGGTGTCGATGCGTCCGTTCAAGCCGGCGGATGCAATCCGTGCAGTGCAGATCACCTCGCGCTATCCGGCCGTGCACGGCGCGCCCGTGCATCTCGGCCATCCGCATCTGATCGGCATCAAGGACATCGCCAAGCCGGACTACGGCGATCCGGTGCCGGTCGCCGACGATGAGATCCCGGTGTTTTGGGCCTGCGGCGTGACGCCGCAATCAGTCATCAACGCCGCAAGGCTGCCGTTCGCGATCACGCATTCGCCGGGCCTGATGTTGGTGACGGATCTCAAGAACAGGACCATGGCCGTGATTTAGTGGGCAGCGTTTGCTGCTTCTTCGAGCTTTACCGCATCCACCAATCGCTTCATTCGATCAGCCGAAATTCAGTAACAGGGGACTTTGCCATGACGATCACTCGCCGCGACGTATTGTTGGGAGCCACCGCTACGGCCGCGCTGTTGCCGCTGGCAGCACGCGCACAGGCTTCGGAAGTCGTGATCGGCGTGATCTATCCGTTCTCCGGCGGCAGCGCACAGCAGGGCGTCGACGCGCAGAAGGCGTATGAGACCGCGCTCGAGGTCATCAACAAGGACACCGATTTCGACCTGCCGCTGGCCAAGGGCGCGGGCCTGCCGGGTCTCGGCGGCGCCAAGGTCCGCCTCGTTTTCGCCGACCACCAGGCCGATCCGCAGAAGGGCCGCGCCGAGGCCGAGCGCCTGATCACGCAGGAGAAGGTCTCCGCCATCATCGGCACCTATCAGAGCGCGGTCGCCGTCACCGTCAGCCAGATCTGCGAGCGCTATCAGATACCGTTCGTCTCCGCGGACAACTCCTCGCCGAGCCTGCACCGTCGCGGCCTGAAATATTACTTCCGCGCCGCGCCGCATGACGAGATGTACTCGGCCGCGATGTTCGACTTCTTCGATGCCTTGAAGAAGAAGGGCACCAAGATCGAGACCTTGTCGCTGTTCCACGAGGACACCATCTTCGGCACCGATTCCGGCAACGCCCAGGCCAAGATCGCCGGCGAGCGCGGCTACAAGATCGTCTCCGACATCAAGTATCGCGCCAACTCGCCCTCGCTCTCTGCCGAGGTGCAGCAGCTCAAGAGCGCCAACGCTGACGTGCTGATGCCCTCGAGCTACACCACTGACGGCATCCTGCTGGTCAAGACCATGGGCGAGCTCGGTTACAAGCCGAACGCGATCGTGGCGCAGGACGCCGGCTTCTCCGAGAAGGCGCTCTACGACGCCGTCGGCGACAAGCTCGAAGGCGTGATCTCGCGCGGCACCTTCTCGCTCGATCTCGCGCAGAAGCGCCCGATGGTCGGCAAGATCAACGAGATGTTCAAGACGCGGTCGGGCAAGGATTTCAACGATCTCACCTCGCGTCAGTTCATGGGCCTGATCATCCTCGCCGACGCCATCAGCCGCGCCAAGTCGACCGACGGCGAGAAGATCCGCGACGCGCTGGCTGCCACCGACATCCCGGGCGAGCAGACGATCATGCCCTGGAAGCGCGTCAAGTTCGACGAAATGGGCCAGAACAACGACGCCGACCCGGTGCTGCTGCAATATGTCGGCGGCAAGTTCGTCACCATCTTCCCGCCGCAGGCCGCGATCGCCGAGGCGATCTGGCCGATGAAGTAAGACACGGCGAGCGGGAGCACAGATCGTAGCTCCCGCCCTCATCCTGAGGAGCGGGCGCGCAGCCCGCGTCTCGAAGGACGAGGGCTGGGCCATCCTTCGAGACGCGCGCGGTGCGCGCTCCTCAGGATGAGGACGTAGTTCGGGGGACAGACTTTTGACAGCCCAAACCATTATCCAAAGTCTCGCGAGCGGCCTTCTCATGGGCCTGCTCTACGGACTGATCGCCGTCGGTCTCGCGCTGATCTTCGGCCTGATGGACGTCGTGAACTTCGCCCATGGCGAGTTCCTGATGATCGCGATGTATGTGAGCTTCTTCCTGTTCACGTTCTTCGCCATCGACCCCTTGCTGTCGGCCCCGCTGGTGGCCGCCGCGCTGTTCGTATTCGGAGCGGTCGTCTATTTGTTGATCGTACGCTTCGCCATGCGGGCCAAGGCCAATGCCGGCATGGTGCAGATCTTCTCCACCTTTGGCCTCGCCATCGTGATGCGCGGCCTCGCGCAATTCTTCTTCACGCCCGATTATCGCAGCGTTCCGCAGTCCTGGCTCGGTGGCAAGACGATCTCGATCGCCGGCGTCTTCCTGCCCGAGCCGCAGCTCATGGGTGCGCTGGTTTCGATCCTGGCCTTTGCCGGCCTCTACTTCTTCATCCATCGCACCGATTTCGGTCGCGCTCTGGAGGCCACCCGTGAAGATCCCGGCGCGGTGGCCCTCGTCGGCATCGACAAGAATCGCGTGTTCGCGCTCGGCTGGGGGCTTGGTGCCGCGCTGGTCGGTCTCGCCGGAGCGATCATGGCGAGCTTCTTCTATATCTATCCCGACGTCGGCGCGTCCTTTGCGCTGATCGCCTACGTCACGGTCGCGCTCGGCGGCTTCGGCAGCGTGTTCGGCGCTTTCGCCGGCGGGATCATCGTCGGTCTCGTCGAGGCCACCACCGCGCTGGTGCTGCCGCCGTCCCTGAAATCGGTCGGCATCTACGCCGTCTACCTGCTGGTCGTCTTCATCCGGCCGCGCGGCCTGTTCGGATCGATGTGATGGACAAGGATTTTGCCGCGCGGCGCCGCCGCGACCTCATCATCGCTGCGGTGCTGACCGCCCTGGCGGCGCTCGCGCCGCTGTTCATCAAGGACGTCTACGTCCAGAACATCCTGATCCTGACCTTGATGTATGCGGCGCTGTCGCAGAGCTGGAATATTCTCTCCGGCTATTGCGGACAGATCTCGCTGGGACATGCGCTTTATTTCGGCATCGGCGCCTACACCACCGAGCTGCTGTTCACCAAGTTCGGCGTACTGCCATGGTTCGGGATGCTCGCCGGCGGCGCAGTCGCGGCCGCGATCGCGATGGGGCTCGGCTATCCCTTCTTCCGCCTGCGCGGCCATTATTTCGTGATCGCGACCATCGTCATCGCCGAGATCGGGCTGCTGCTGTTCCAGAACTGGGAATGGGCGGGGGCCGCGATGGGAATCACCATTCCGGTGCGCGGCGACAGCTGGCTGAAATTCCAGTTCATGCGCAGCAAGCTGCCGTACTTCTATTTTGCACTGGTGCTGTGCAGCCTCGCCTGGTTCGTCACCTGGTGGCTGGAGGACTCCAAATGGGGCTTCTGGTGGCGCGCGGTAAAGGACAATCCGGAAGCGGCCGAGAGCCTCGGTGTCGTCGTGTTCAACTCCAAGATGGGCGCGGCTGCCGTCTCCGCTTTCCTCGTGGCCATCGGCGGCGCTTTCTATGCGCAGTTTCTCGCCTATATCGATCCTGAAAGCGTCATGGGCTTCCAGTTCTCGCTGCTGATGGCGTTGCCGGCCGTGCTCGGTGGCATCGGCACCCTCTGGGGGCCCGTGTTGGGGGCGGCCATCCTGATCCCGATGACGGAGCTGACGCGCTCCTATATCGGCGGCTCGGGCCGCGGCGTCGACCTGATCGTCTACGGCACGCTGATCGTGCTGATTTCGCTCGCCCTGCCGCAGGGTTTGGTGAGCCTGTTCTCTCGTGCGAAGCGGAAGGGAGCCACGCGATGACCCCGCTGCTTGAAACCCGCGGCGTCTGGCAGCGGTTCGGCGGCCTCGTCGCCAACAGCGACGTCTCGATCTCGGTCGGCCGCGGCGAGATCGTCGGCTTGATCGGCCCCAACGGCGCCGGCAAGTCGACCCTGTTCAATCTCATCGCCGGCGTGCTGCCGCCGACGCAAGGCTCGATCTGGTTCGACGGCGAGGATGTCACCAGCATGCCGGCCGCCGAGCGCTGCCAGCGCGGCGTCGGTCGCACCTTCCAGGTCGTCAAGAGCTTCGAGACCATGACGGTTGTCGACAACGTGATCGTCGGTGCGCTGGTGCGCAACACCGTGATGCGCGAGGCCCGCCGCAAGGCGCATGAGGTGCTGGAGTTCACCGGTCTTGCCGCGCGCGCCAACGTGCTCGCGAGCGACCTCGTGCCGGCCGAAAAGCGCCGCCTCGAAGTCGCGCGTGCGCTTGCGACCGAACCAAAGCTGCTGCTGCTCGACGAAGTCCTCACCGGTCTTACGCCGACCGAAGCGCAGACCGGTGTCGCGCTGGTGCGCAAGGTGCGTGACGCCGGCATCACCGTGCTGATGGTCGAGCACGTCATGGAGATCGTGATGCCGCTGGTCGACCGAGCCATCGTGCTCGACCTCGGCAAGGTGCTGGTCGAGGGCAAGCCCACTGAAATCGTCCGCGATCCCAAGGTGATCAGCGCATATCTGGGAGATCGTCATGCTGTCGGTGCGTGAAGTCACGACCGCCTATCAGGGCCTGGTCGCGATCTCCGCGGTCAGCATTGAGGTCGCCAAGGGCGAGATCGTCTGCGTCGCCGGCGCCAACGGCGCGGGCAAGTCGACGCTGCTCAAATCCATCGCCGGCGCCGAGCGCCCGCGTTCGGGTACGGTGACGTTCGACGGCAAGCGCCTCGACGGGATGGCGCAGCATCATATCACGGCCACGGGCATCGCCTATGTGCCGGAGAACCGCCGCTTGTTTCCGCGCCTCTCCGTGCGCGACAATCTGCGCCTCGGCAGCTATCTCTACCGCGGCGAGGCCGACCGCGAGAGTCCGCTCGATCTCGTGTTCCAGCTGTTTCCGCGCCTCTCCGAGCGCCTGGAGCAGCGCGCCGAGACGCTAAGCGGCGGCGAGCAGCAGATGCTCGCGATCGGCCGTGCGCTGATGACGCGCCCGCGGCTGTTGATGCTCGACGAACCCTCACAGGGCATCATGCCGAAGCTTGTCGACGAGATCTTCCAGGCTGTGAAGCACATCCGCGATGCCGGCATGACCGTGCTGATCGTGGAGCAACGCATGGCGGAGTGCCTCGAGATCGCAGACCGCGCCTACATCCTGCAAACCGGCCGCGTGCTGATGCAGGGTGCGGCAAGCGAGATCAAGGGCAATCCGGACGTGCGCAAGGCGTATCTGGGGCTGTAGCCGCGAAGTGTTGGGCACGCTCGCGCAACACCCTCGGCGTCATCGCCCGCGAAGGCGGGCGATCCAGTATTCCAGAGGCCGTTGTGATTGAGCCGAGAAGCTGCGGCGTACTGGATTCCCCGCCTTCGCGGGGAATGACAGCGATGAGTAGGGCGGTGTTAGTTCGCCCTCGGCTGCACGAGGCTCAATGCTCGTGCCCATGCTCCGGCAGGGTCAGCCCAAACACCTTCACCAGATTCGTCACCTGCTCCGGCGACAAATACCGCGGGTTCATCCCGCGCAGCAACAGATACAGCTTCGCCGTCTCCTCCAGCTCCTCCGTCGCGAACACCGCTGCTTCCAGCGTGTCGCCCGCGACGACCGGGCCGTGATTGGCGAGCAGCACGGATGAGTATTTCCCCGCCAGCCCCCTGATCGCATCGGCGACCGCGGGATCACCCGGGCGGTAATAAGGCACGAGCGCGGTGGCGCCGCATTTCATCAGATAATAAGCGGTCATCGGCGGCAGCGCAGCGCGCGGCTCGATCTCCGGGAGCATCGACAGCGCGACCGAATGGGTGGAATGCAGATGCACGATCGCCCTTGCGCTCCCGCGCGTGGCGTAGAGCGCATTGTGCAGCGGAACTTCCTTGGTCGGCGCATCGCCCGAAACCAGTCGGCCCTGATCGTCCAGCCGCGATAGTTTTGCGGGATCGAGGAAGCCGAGCGAGGCATTGGTCGGCGTCACCAGCCAGCCGCCGCCGTCCAGCCTGACGCTGATATTGCCGGAGGAGCCGGGCGTCAGCCCACGCTCGAACAGGGACCGTCCGAAGCGGCAAATGTCTTCGCGGAGCCGTGTCTCGTTGCTCATGGCCGTCATGTCCGTTTGTCTCACGCTTTGGCAGCGCGGCCAAGCCGTGTTAATCGGTTGCCAAGCTGCCGCAAAGGGCGGCCGTCCGGGAAACGTCGCAAGGATCAGTTGCATGTCCGCCTCCACGTCACAGAATCAGCGCATCGCCGTCATCGGGCTCGGCTCGATGGGGTTTGGCATGGCGACTTCGCTGAAGCGCGCCGGTCATGTCGTCACCGGCTGCGACGTCTCGGCTGATGCGGTCGCGCGCTTCGTGACGGAGGGCGGCGCCGGCGCCAAGACGCCGGCTGAAGCCGCCAAAGGCGCCGACATCGTCGTCAGCGTCGTCGTCAATGCCGCGCAGACCGAGACCATCCTGTTCGGCAAGGATGGCGTCGCCGAAACCATGGCCAGGGACAGCGTCTTCCTGTCGTCGGCGACCATGGATCCCGACGTGGCGCGGCGTCTCGCCAAGCAGTTGGAGGCGACGGGCCGGCACTATCTGGATGCGCCGATCTCCGGCGGGGCGCAGCGCGCAGCGCAGGGCGAGCTGACCATTCTCGCCTCCGGCAGTCCGGCTGCGTTTGAGAAAGCGCGGCCCGCGCTCGATGCCATGGCCGCAAAGCTCTACGAGCTCGGCGATGCCGCAGGCCAGGGCGCCGCCTTCAAGATGATCAACCAGTTGCTCGCCGGCGTGCATATCGCCGCGGCCAGCGAGGCGATCGCGTTCGCGGCCAAGCAGGGTCTTGATATCCGCAAGGTCTATGAGGTGATCACGGCGTCCGCCGGAAACTCCTGGATGTTCGAGAACCGCATGCCGCACGTGCTCGACGGCGATTACACGCCGCGCAGTGCGGTCGAGATCTTCGTCAAGGATCTCGGCATCATCCAGGACATGGCGCGCAGTGCCAGATTCCCGGTTCCGGTCTCCGCCGCAGCACTTCAGATGTTCTTGATGACGTCAGCCGCCGGCATGGGCCGCGACGACGATGCGTCGGTGGCAAGGATGTATGCACAGGTCACCGGCGTCAAGCTGCCCGGCGACAAATAGCCAAGAGGATCCCCATGCCCCGTTTTGCCGCCAATCTCTCGATGATGTTCACCGAGGTGCCGTTCCTCGACCGCTTCGACGCCGCCGCGGCAGCCGGCTTCACCGCCGTCGAGTTTCTCTTTCCCTATGAGCATCCGGCCGAGGCCGTCGGCGAGCGGCTCAAGCGCAACGGCTTGACCCAGGCGCTGTTCAACCTCCCGCCGGGCGACTGGAATGCCGGCGAGAAGGGCTTTGCGGCACTCCCGTCGCGATTCCCCGAGCTCAAGGCGAGCCTGGAGACCGCGCTGCCCTACGCCAAGGCGACCGGCGTCAAGCGGCTGCATTTGATGGCGGGCATCGCCAACCGCGGCGAGCGCGTCGCCATCGAGGCGTTCTACAAATCGGTGGCGTGGGCCGCCGAGTTCTTTGCGCCGCACGGCATCGACATCGTGCTCGAGCCGATCAATGCACGCAACGTGCCCGGCTATTTCCTCAACGATTTCGGATTCGCGCGCGACCTGATCCAGGAGCTGCGGCTTCCGAACCTGAAGCTCCAGTTCGACATCTATCACTGCCAGATCATCCATGGCGACGTCACGATGCGGCTGCGCGAGATGATGCCGCTGATCGGCCACATCCAGATCGCCAGCATCCCCTCGCGCAACGAGCCTGACGGCGAGGAGCTGAACTATCCGTTCCTGTTCGACGAACTCGACCGGCTCGGTTATGCCCGCTTCGTCGGCTGCGAATATAATCCGCGCGGCAAGACCACCGACGGCCTCGCCTGGTTCAAGCCTTATGCGGGAGTGAAGCCGTGACACTTGCAGCGAAAATCTCTCTTGGCTGCATTGCCGACGACTACACCGGCGCCTCCGACCTCGCCAACACGCTGACGCGCGCCGGCTTGCGCACCGTGCAGACCATCGGCGTGCCCGCGGACGATCTCGCGCTGCCCGAGGTCGACGCCGTCGTGGTGTCCTTGAAGAGCCGCTCGATCGAGGCCGGCCTCGCCGTGTCGCGCTCGCGCGCGGCCGAGACATGGCTGCGCGGCCGCGGCGCAAGCCACGTGCTGTTCAAGATCTGCTCGACCTTCGATTCCACCGATGCCGGCAATATCGGCCCGGTGATGGACGCGCTGCGCGCCGATGGCGGCGAGGCGGCCGTGCTGGTGACGCCGGCCTTTCCGGAGACCGGCCGCACCGTCTACCAGGGCAATCTGTTCGTCGGTGCCGTGCCGCTGAACGAGAGCCCGCTGAAGGACCATCCGCTCAACCCGATGCACGATTCCAACCTGGTGCGCGTGCTGGCGCGCCAGAGCAGGACGCAAATCGGCCTCGTCGACCTCGCCACCGTCACGCGCGGCGCGGATGCCGTGCGGGCGCGGCTGGCCGAACTCGCGGGCAAGGGCATTGGCGCGGCGATCATCGACGCCGTGTTCGATCGCGACCTCGAGACCATCGGCCTCGTCGCTGCCCAGCATCGGTTGTCGGTCGGCGCCTCCGGCATCGGCCTTGGGTTGGCGCGGGCGCTGCTGTCCACAGGCAAGGTCACATCGACCGCGGCGAGCAGCGAGGCGGGGGCAGCGGTCGGCGGACCGGCGGCGTGCCTGGCCGGAAGTTGCTCGCAGGCGACGCTTCAGCAGATCGCCAATGCCGAGCATGTCATGCCGGTGCTGCATCTCGATCCGGACCGTATTACTACGGGCGAGGACGAGGCGCAGCGCGCGCTGGCCTGGGCGAAGCCGCGACTGGCCGACGGTCCGGTCCTGATCGCATCGAGCTCGACGCCCCATCAGGTCGCCGCGCTCCAGGCGCGCCATGGTCGCGACGCGGTCGGTCACGCCATCGAGCAGGCGATGGCCGACATCGCCGAGGGTCTGGTGCAAGCCGGCGTCAAGCGCCTGGTCGTTGCCGGCGGGGAGACATCCGGCGCCGTGGTCGACCGCCTGAAGATCCCCGGATTTCTCGTTGGAGTAGAGATTGCGGCGGGCGTCCCGGTGCTGCGCGCGGTCGGTGCTGAAAAAGGCGACATGTTGCTCGCCTTGAAGTCCGGAAATTTCGGCGGGCCCGAGTTTTTCTCCGGTGCGCTTAGGCTCATGCGCTGAGCGCAGGGCATTTTTAGCGTCGTGTTCACTTGTTTCAGGCTTCCGTACTCGTACGGAGTCGTCGTTAACGTCTGCTCAGGTGCTCTGGTGTTGGATGTCGGTGCTGCTCCCTTAGGTTGATTCGTAGACTTCCGGACGCGCCGCCGCGCCAGCACAAAGAGACTCCATATGCTCGCCACCATTTCCATCCGCGCCAAGATCATCAGTGTCGTGGCGTTCCTGCTGGTCGCGATGGCCGGCATGGGCCTGCTCGCCGTCATGAAGATGCGGTCGATGAATGCCAACACCGTCGACATCACCACGAGCTGGATGCCCAGCGTGCGCGTGCTCGGCGACCTGCGTGCCGGCGTCATCACTTACCGCAACGTCATCCGGGAGCACATGCTGTCGGAAACGCTGGACGAGAAGCTCGCGGCAGAGAAGACGCTTGCGACCGTGATCGAGGCCAACAGCAAATTCCGCAAAACTTACGAGGACATGATTACCTCGCCTGAAGAACGGGCACTCTACGGTGAATGGTCCAGGTTCTGGGACGATTACAAGAAGGGCACCCAGGAGGTCATGGCGCTGTCGCGCAAGGAGGCCGGCAAGGTCCCGCACGAGGCGCATGAGCTGAACACCAAGACGGTCAACAAGATCGGGCTTCAGGCCGACGAGGTTCTGCGCAAGGACATCGAGCTCAACACCAAGGGTGGCGACCAGGCCGCGCAGGATGCCGCCAACAGCTACTATTATGCCTTCATGCTGGTCGCGATCATTCTCGGCGCCGCCGTCCTTGTCGGCTCCGGCGTTGGCTTCTACCTGGTGCAGGACGTCTCGAACGGCATCAACTCGATTACCCAGCCGATGCAGGCACTCGGCAAGGGCGACCTTTCCGCCGAGGTTCCGCACCGTGGTGCGAAGACCGAGATCGGCGCCATGGCCGACGTGCTCCAGATCTTCAAGGACGCGCTGATCGCCAAGAAGGCCGCCGACGAGGCTGCCGCCGCCGATGCCGAAGCCAAGATCGAGCGCGGCCGCCGCGTCGACAACATCACCCGCGAATTCGAAACGATGATCGGCGAGATCGTCCAGACCGTGTCGTCGGCCTCGACCCAGTTGGAGGCCTCCGCCTCGACGCTGACCTCGACCGCCGACCGCTCCCAGCGGCTGGCGACCACGGTTGCCGGAGCGTCGGAGGAGGCCTCGACCAACGTGCAGTCGGTGGCCTCGGCCACCGAGGAGATGGCCTCATCGGTCGGCGAGATCAGCCGTCAGGTGCAGGAATCTGCGCGGATGGCGGGCGACGCCGTCGGCCAGGCGCGCACCACCACCGAACGCGTCAGCGAGCTCTCCAAGGCAGCCTCGCGCATCGGCGACGTCGTCGAGCTCATCAACACCATCGCCGGCCAGACCAACCTTCTGGCGCTGAACGCGACCATCGAAGCCGCACGCGCCGGCGAAGCCGGCCGCGGCTTTGCGGTCGTCGCCTCCGAGGTGAAGGCGCTCGCCGAGCAGACCGCGAAGGCGACCGGTGAGATCGGCCAGCAGATCTCCGGCATCCAGGCGGCGACCAACGACTCGGTCGGCGCGATCAAGGAGATCTCGTCGACCATCGAGCGTCTGTCGGAGATCTCGTCGGCGATCGCGGCGGCCGTGGAAGAGCAGGGCGCGGCGACCCAGGAGATCGCCCGCAACGTCCAGCAGGCAGCGCAGGGCACCCAGCAGGTTTCCTCCAATATCACCGACGTGCAGCGCGGCGCGACCGAGACCGGCACGGCCTCCTCGCAGGTGCTGTCGGCGGCGCAGATGCTGTCGAACGACTCGAACCGGCTCAAGACCGAAGTCAGCAAGTTCCTGACCAACGTCCGCGCGGCCTAGGCTGGCAGGCACGGAATTCCTGAAAGCGGCGTCCGCGGAGGCCGCTTTTTTTACGCGGGGAACAGCGGCTTCTGTCATCTTTCGGGCCTGAGCTGCATATCTGGAATGCGATTTCGCAGTGCGATAGCAGGGAAGTTACCGCAGGTGCCGCAGCGTCGTTGGCCATTTGTGCGGTCTTCAGGTAAATCAGCCGAGGAACCCGCGGGGGCGGTGTTTCCGGTCCCTGATCTGGAATTGCCCAACGAATGATTGCTCTGGTCCGTATTGCCCTGAGCCGGCCCTACACGTTTGTCGTGCTCGCGCTCCTGCTCCTGATCATCGGACCGCTGGCGGCGCTGCGGACGCCGACCGACATCTTCCCGGACATCCGCATCCCCGTGATCGGGGTGGTCTGGCAATACACCGGCCTGCCGCCCGACCAGATGTCGGGCCGCATCACCACGCCGTTCCAGCGCGCGCTGACCACGACGGTCAACGACATCGAGCACATCACCGCCAATTCCTATAACGGCTTTGGCATCATCAAGATCTTCTTCCAGCCGAACGTCGACATCCGCACCGCCAATGCGCAGGTCACCGCGATCTCGCAGACGCTGATCAAGCAGATGCCGCCGGGCGCGACGCCGCCTCTGATCCTGAACTACTCCGCCTCCACCGTGCCGATCGTCCAGGTGGCGCTGTCGGGCGACGGGCTGACCGAGCAGAACCTCGCCGATATCGGCATCAACCAGCTGCGTACGCCGCTGGTCACCGTGCCGGGTGCTGCGATCCCGTATCCATTCGGCGGCAAGCAGCGCCAGATCCAGATCGATCTCGACCCGACCGCGCTCCAGGCCCGCGGCCTGTCCGGCCAGGACGTCGCCAACGCGCTCGCGGCCCAGAACCTGATCACGCCCGTCGGCACCCAGAAGATCGGGCAGTTCGAATACAACATCCAGCTCAACAACTCGCCGCTGAAGATCGAGGAACTCGGCAATCTGCCGATCAAGACCGTCAATGGCGCGATGGTCTATGTGCGCGATGTCGCGACCGTGCGCGACGGCAACCCGCCGCAGACCAACATCGTCCATGTCGACGGCAATCGCTCGGTGCTGATGATGGTGCTGAAGGCGGGCGCGATCTCGACGCTCGACATCATCGCAGGCATCAAGCAGAAGGTGATCGACGTCAAGGACCAGCTGCCGGACGCGCTCAAGATCGGCTTCATCGGCGACCAGTCGGTGTTCGTCCGCGGCGCCATCGAAGGCGTCGCGTTCGAGGGCGTGATCGCGGCACTGCTCACCAGCGTCATGATCCTGCTGTTCCTCGGCAGCTGGCGCTCGACCGTGATCATCGCGGTCTCGATCCCGCTCTCCGTGCTCGGCGCCATCATCATGCTGTCGGCGATCGGCGAGACGCTGAACATCATGACGCTCGGCGGCCTGGCACTCGCGGTCGGCATTCTCGTCGACGACGCCACCGTCACGATCGAGAACATCAACTATCATCTGGAGCAGGGCAAGCCGGTCGAGCAGTCGATCCTCGACGGCGCCAACCAGATCGTGACGCCGGCCTTCGTCTCGCTGCTCTGCATCTGCATCGTGTTTGTGCCGATGTTCTTCCTCAGCGGCGTGGCGCGCTTCCTGTTCGTGCCGATGGCGGAAGCGGTGATGTTCGCGATGATCTGGTCGTTCCTGCTGTCGCGCACGCTGGTGCCGACCATGGCGAACTATTTGTTGCAGGCGCATGTCCACCACGAGGACGGTCCGCCGAAGTCGCGCAATCCCCTGGTCTGGTTCCAGCGCGGTTTCGAGGCTCGCTTCGAGCGCATTCGCGGTGGCTATCACAATTTCCTCCGGCTCGCGCTCGCGCACCGTCCGGTGTTCGTGATCGGCTTCCTCTGCGTGGTCGGCGCGTCGTTCGCGCTGGTGCCGTTCCTCGGGCGCAACTTCTTCCCCGCGGTCGATGCCGGCAACATCCTGATGCACGTCCGCACCCAGGTCGGCACCCGCGTGGAGGAGACCGCAAACCAGCTCGCCGACGTGCAGAAGGCGATCCGCAAGCTGATCCCGGGCGAGATCGACACGCTGACCGACAACATCGGCATGCCGATCTCCGGCATCAACATGACCTACAACAACACCGGCGTGATCGGCCCGCAGGATGGCGACATCCAGATCAAGCTGAAGGAAGGCCACAAGCCGACGGAGGAGCATGTGCGCGTGCTGCGTGAGCAACTGCCGCGGCTGTTCCCCGGCGTCAGCTTCGCCTTCCTGCCCGCCGACATCGTCAGCCAGATCCTGAACTTCGGCGCGCCGGCGCCGATCGACCTGCAGATCCGCGGTGCCAATCTCAGCGCTAACTTCGCGTACGCCAACAATCTGCTGGCCAGGGTCCGCAGGATTCCCGGCGTCGCCGATGCGCGCATCCAGCAGTCGCCGAACAATCCGACCTTCAACATCGATGTCGACCGCACCCGCGCGCAATATGTCGGCCTGACCGAGCGCGACGTCACCAACAGTCTCGTGGTCAACCTTGCCGGCTCCTCGCAGGTAGCGCCGACCTATTACCTCAATCCGGATAACGGCGTGTCCTATTCGATCGTGATGCAGACGCCGCAATACCAGATGGATTCGCTCAGCGCGCTTCAGACGTTGCCGATCACGGCCGTCGGCAATTCGCAGTCGCCGATCCTCGGCGGCATCGCCGATATCAGGCGCTCGACCTCGAGCGCGGTGGTCTCGCAATACGACATCCAGTCGATGGTGCAGATCTTCGCCACGACATCGGGCCGCGATCTTGGTGCGGTCGCGACCGACATCCGCCAGGTGATCGCCGACACCGCGAAGGAGGTGCCGAAAGGCTCTTCCGTGGTGCTGCTCGGCCAGGTGCAGACCATGAACAGCGCCTTCACCGGCTTGTTGTTCGGCCTGCTCGGAGCGGTCGTCCTGATCTATTTCCTGATCGTCGTGAACTTCCAGTCCTGGTCCGATCCCTTTGTGATCATCACGGCGCTGCCGGCCGCGCTCGCCGGCATCGTCTGGATGCTGTTCGCCACGGAGACGACGCTGTCGGTGCCCGCGCTGACCGGCGCCATCATGTGCATGGGCGTTGCCACCGCCAACAGCGTACTCGTGATCTCGTTCGCGCGCGAGCGCTACGAAGAGCTCGGCGATCCCATCGCCGCGGCGCTGGAAGCCGGCTTCGTCCGGTTCCGCCCGGTGCTGATGACCGCGCTCGCCATGATCATCGGCATGGCGCCGATGGCCTTGGGGCTCGGAGAGGGCGGCGAGCAGAATGCGCCGCTCGGCCGCGCCGTGATCGGCGGCCTGATCTTTGCAACTTTCGCCACGCTGATGTTTGTTCCCGTGGTGTTCAGCATGGTACACAAGAAGCAAGGCGCCAAAGCGGCCGCCTCCCTGGAGACCCCGCATGTCGCCCACTGAATCCCGCTCCCCGGTGTCGCACCGGAAACTGGGCATTTTCGGCGTGGTGGCGCTGATCGCGGCGGGGCTGGTCGTGGGCACCGGCATCCGTGCCCGCGAGGAGCAGGGCTCAAGGCTGAAGGCATGGACCGATGACCAGGCCGTTCCCAGCGTCGCGGTGACGCTGCCTAATGCCAAGGCTCTCAATTCGACCATCGACTTGCCGGGCCGTCTCGAAGCCTATTATCGCGCGCCGATCTTTGCCCGCGTTCCCGGCTATCTCAAAAGCTGGAGCGCCGACATCGGTGCGCGGGTGAAGGCCGGTCAGGTGATCGCCGAGATCGAGGCGCCCGACCTCGACCAGCAACTGCTTCAGGCCCGCGCCGACCTCGCCAGCCAGCAGTCCAGCGCCAGGCTGTCGGAAGCCACCCTCAACCGCCGCAAGACGCTGGTCGCCTCCAACTTCGTCTCCGCGCAGGAGATCGACGAGCGTACCGCCGATCTCTCCAACAAGAACGCGGCGGTTCGCTCGGGCCAGGCCAATGTCGAGCGGCTCGAGGCGCTCGCCGGTTACAAGAAGATCACCGCTCCGTTTGACGGTGTGGTTACGGCGCGGGACACCGACGTCGGTGCGCTGATCAATTCAGGCGGCGGCTCGGGCCCGGCGATGTTCGTGGTCTCCGACATCACCAAGCTGCGCGTCTACATCAACGTTCCCCAGAACTACGTGCCCGCGATCAAGATCGGCGCGAAGGCCGCCATCGTGCTGCCGGAGTATCCGAACCGGACCTTCCAGGCGACGGTGGAGGCCTCCTCCCAGGCGGTTGATGTCGCCTCCGGCACGACGCGCATGCAACTCGGTCTCGACAATTCCTCAGGCGAGCTGATGCCCGGTGGCTACGCCAGCGTGAAGCTCAGCCTGCAGCGCGATGCCGCGCCACTCAGCATTCCCGCGAGCGCGCTGATCTTCAACGGCAACGGCCTGCGCGTCGCAACCGTCGGTCCGGACGACAAGGTGCTGTTCAAGCCCGTGACCATCGCCCGTGATCTCGGCCGCGAGATCGAGCTCGCCTCCGGAATTGCAGCGGATGACCGCGTCATCACGGCACCACCGGATGGCCTCTCCGACGGCGACCAGGTCCGCGTGACCGGCGCCGGCGCCAAGGGCAAGCCGGCGACCGCGTCCGAGAAGCAGGCGCCGAAGGGGTAGGTTTCTTCACCTCGCCCCGCTTGCGGGGAGAGGTCGATCGCGAAGCGATCGGGTGAGGGGGACTCTCCGCGAGTCCAACTCTCACCGTCCTTGCGGAGACTCCCCCTCACCCCACCCTCTCCCCGCAAGCGGGGCGAGGGAGACCACTACGCCACCCGCCACTCCGGCACGCCATCGGCGGCCATCGTGATCTCGCCCAGCGAACCCACCGGCGTCCTGTTCATGTCGAGCAAATGCGCCAGCGTCGCCGTGTCGCTCGCCGGAATCCGCGCCAGCGTGCGCCTGTCGTCTTCCGCCCGCAGCATCACCACGCCGTGCTCGACATCGCCGGCCCGGCCGTAGAGCACCGTAAAGCTCTCGACCTTGCCTTTGCCCGAGACATCCGTGACGAACTCCGGCACCGCGCGCCTGTTGCTGTCTGCCGCCGCCTGCACGCTCGTCTCCTGTGCCAATGCCTCACGCGGCGGCACCTTCGACACCACCAGCGCATGATGCTTGGTGACGAAGCCGCCCTGGCCGTAGAGCAGGCCGAGCTTTGCGCCGTCGCGCACCCGCCGCACCATCGCGCAGGCGGCATGGGTCATGTAGGTGTTGAGCGGTGCGCCGAAGAAGGTGAGGCCGCCGGTCACGGTCGGCCGCACGTCCGCACCCAGGCCCAGCGTCCGCCGCGCCATCTTGGGCACGCACGGAAAGCAGCTATAGAGCTCGATCGCGTCGAACGTCTTGCCGTCGCCGCCGACGAGATCCATCACGGCCTTCAAAACGGCGTTCTGCGAATGGCTCTCGTAAAACTGGTCGCGCAACAGATAGTCGCGCGGCTCCTCGGCCGAGCCGCCGCCGAGCGGGTAGACGAGCTTGTCCTCGGCAATGCCTGCCGCACGCGCCTTGGCGAGGCTGGTGAGCAGCAGCGCGCCGCCCATGTTGACGCTAGGGTTGGCAACCATGAGCTTGTTGTAGGGCCAGGCGATCAGGCGGTTGTCCGCCGTCGGTGTCGTGATTTCCTCCGGCGCATAGCGCCGCTTCAGCCAGGCATTCGGATTTTGCGCGGCGGCTTCGGAATAGCGCGACCACAGCACGCCAGACTCTGCCATCGCGTCGCGCGGCGTCTGCCCCCAATGCGCGGAGGAGGCCGCCTCGTAGAACGGATACACCGTGACCGGCCGGAACACGCCGAGCTTCACGGCCAGCGGCTTCTGGAATGCCGCGCCGCGCTTCGGCTCCTCGACATCATGCGCGAACGGCGTCCATGGCAGCTTCGCGCCGGCGCGCTCGGCCTTGGTCGCCGTCGACTGTGCCTCCGCGCCGCAAACTGCGGCAACACTGCATTCACCGCGCGCGATGCGCTTTGCGGCTTCGTGAATATAGCGGATCGGGCTCTCGCCGCCGACCGGCCCGTAATAGCAATGCGAAGGCGTGATGCCGAGCCGCTGCGCCAGCAGTTTTTCCGGATCGCGATAGCGCCAGCTCAGGAAGTTGACGACGTCGAGCGATTGCACCTCGCCGAGCAGCCTTGTGCCGGCATCTGCTTCCGCGCGCAGCAAGGCCTTTTCGAGCAGGTCGAGCGGCTCGAGGCCATCGGTGATCTCCTTGGGGCGATCGACGATCTCGCCGACGCCGACGATGACGGGGATGCGGTCTTCGGGGGTATTGGTCATTTCTTCGTGGTTCGCTTTCTAGATCTTCGGTAGGCCGTCGCCCTTCGAGGGCCGCTGAAGAAGCGACCACCTCAGGGTGACGGCTACGGGGGAAGCGTCATCCTGAGGTGCGAGCCGAGCGACGCTTGCGGCGCTTGGCGAGCCTCGAAGGATGGGCCACACACACCATCACTCCGCCACCAGCGCATTCATGTGCTCGACGGCTTCGGCGAACTCTTCCTTGAACTCCTGCACCACCGCGCCGGCCGATTTCACGCTGTCGATCAGCCCGACGCCCTGGCCGACGAAGTAACTCACGAGATCGCGCGCCTTCGCGTTGCCGCCCGCCGCCGCCCGGTCGATCGAGTTGAAGGCGTCGCGACTGACGATGCTTTGCAGCGGCATCGGCAATGCGCCGGGGCTCTCGGGTGCGCGGTCCCAGGCGTCGGTCCAGACCGAGCGAAGCTGCCGTGCCGGCTTTCCGGTGCGGCCCTTCGAGCGGATCGCATCGCGCGAGGACGCCGCGATCATCTTCTCGCGAAAAATCTGCGTGGTCTCGGCCTCCACGGTGGCAAGCCACACCGACCCGGTCCAGGCGCCCGCGGCACCCATCGCCATGCAGGCTGCCATCTGCCGTCCCGTCATGATGCCGCCGGCGGCCAGCACCGGCACGTCGCGGACCTTCTTGATCGCCTTGATCACCTCCGGCACCAACACCATGGTCGAGACCTCGCCGCAATGGCCGCCGGCTTCGGTGCCTTGGACCACGAGGATATCGACGCCGGCTGCGACCTGGCGCAGCGCGTGCTCCTTGGCGCCGACCAGCGCCGCGACCGGCACGCCATGCTTCCTGCCCATTTCGATCATGGCCTTCGGCGGCACGCCCAGGGCATTGGCGATTAGCCGGATCGGGTGGTTGAACGACACCTCCAGCAGCTCCAGCGCGGTCCTGCCATCGAACGGCTGCGGCTGGTTGTCGGCGACCTCGGTGGTCGTGAGTTCGATGTCATATTTCTTCAGGAGATCGCGGGTGTAGTTGCGGTGCTCCTGTGGCACGCGCGCTTCCAGGCTCTTCCAGGTGACGTCCTTCTCGCCCGAGGTCGAGATGTTTTCGGGGATCAGCACGTCGATGCCGTAAGGCTTGCCGTCAACGTGCTCGTCGATCCATTTCAGTTCGCGCTCCAGCGTATCCGGCGTGTGCACGGTCGCACCTAACACGCCAAAGCCGCCGGCCCGGCTGACGGCGGCGACGACATCGCGGCAATGGCTGAAGGCGAGCAGCGGGAAATCGATGCCCAGCATGTCGCAGATCGGCGATTTCATCGTTCTCTCCCGGCGGCCTCGCGTTGCTGTCGTTGCAATCTTGAGCGAAGGCTCATCGACGCTAGACCATCGTCTTGCGCAATGCCAATCCGGATTTGGCAGCGCATCTTGCGTGCACACGCCGTGTTGCGCGAAGCCGTACGCCTGGCTCGACAGAAGCGGATTCTCGTGATGGCCGTCCTCGGCAACGTCGGATGCATGACGCGGTCGCGAGGCCCGCGCAGGACGCAGGGCCGGCAGGGCTTGCCATCGGCCGTCCGTGGGCTAATTAATGCAGGCGCATCTTTTTCGCCGGAGCCCTCCCATGACCGACACCCCCGCCTACGTGCCGCCGAAAGTCTGGACCTGGAATAAGGAGAACGGCGGACAGTTCGCCAGCATTAACCGCCCGATCGCCGGTCCCACCCACGACAAGGAGCTACCGGTCGGCAAGCATCCCTTCCAGCTCTATTCGCTGGCGACGCCGAACGGCGTCAAGGTCACCGTCATGCTGGAGGAGCTTCTGGCGCTCGGCCACAAAGGCGCGGAGTATGACGCCTGGCTGATCAAGATCGGCAACGGCGACCAGTTCGGCAGCGGCTTTGTCGACATCAATCCGAATTCCAAGATCCCGGCGCTGACGGACCGCTCCGGCCCGGAGCCGATCCGGGTGTTCGAGTCCGGCTCGATCCTGTTCTACCTCGCCGAAAAGTTCGGCGCCTTCCTGCCGAAGGACATCAAGACCCGCACCGAAGCGATGTCGTGGCTTTTCTGGCAGATGGGCAGCGCGCCCTATCTCGGTGGTGGCTTCGGCCATTTCTACGCTTACGCGCCGACCAAGATCGAATATGCCATCGACCGTTTCGCGATGGAGACCAAGCGCCAGCTCGACGTGCTCGACCGCCGGCTCGCCGACAACGAATATCTCGCCGGCAGCGACTACACCATCGCCGACATGGCGGTGTGGCCCTGGTACGGCGCGCTCGCCAAGGGGCTGGTCTACGGCGCCGGCGAATTCCTGTCCGTGCAGGACTACAAGCACGTGCAGCGCTGGACCGACCAGATCGCCAAGCGTCCGGCCGTCAAGCGTGGCCGCATGGTCAACCGTGTCTCCGGCGATCCCGCCAGCCAGCTCCACGAGCGGCACGACGTCAGCGATTTCGAGACCAGGACGCAGGACAAGATCGGCGAGGTGGCCGCGTCGTAAGGGCGGTGCTCGCTTCACCTCGCCCCGCTTGCGGGGAGAGGTCGGATTGCATCGAAGATGCAATCCGGGCGAGGGGGAGTCTCCGCGAGTCCCACTGACAGCGTCCCCGCGGAGACTCCCCCTCATCCCCAACCTTCTCCCCCCAGGCGGGGAGAAGGGGAAGAAAGATCACGCCATGCTCAGCTCGTGGCGTCCCACCACCATCCAGTGCACCTCGTCCGGACCGTCCGCGAAGCGGAGATGACGGACGTCCTGGTACATTTCGGCCAGCGGGGTCCAGTGCGAGATGCCGGTGGCGCCGTGCATCTGGATCGACTGGTCGATGATCTTGCAGGCGCGCTCCGGCACCATGGCCTTGACCATGGACACCCAGACACGAGCCTCCTTGTTGCCGAGCACGTCCATGGCCTTGGCGGCCTTCAGCACCATCAGCCGCATCGCCTCGATCTCGCAGCGCGCCTGCGCGATGATCTGCATGTTGCCGCCGAGATGGGCGATCTTCTTGCCGAAGGCCTCGCGGGTGAGGCCACGCTGCACCATCAAATCGAGCGCCTTCTCGGCCTTGCCGATGGTGCGCATGCAGTGATGGATGCGGCCCGGCCCGAGCCGAAGCTGCGAGATCTCGAAGCCGCGGCCTTCGCCGAGCAGAATGTTCTCCTTGGGCACGCGCACATTGTTGAAGCGCATGTGCATGTGGCCGCGCGGCGCGTGGTCCTGGCCGAACACGTACATGGGGCCGAGCACCTCGACGCCAGGCGTGTCGCGCGGCACCAGGATCTGCGACTGCTGCTTGCTCGGCGCCGCATCCGGATTGGTCTTCACCATCACGATGAGGATCTTGCAACGGGGATCGCCGACGCCGGAGATGTAATACTTCTCGCCGTTGATGACCCATTCGTCGCCGACGAGCTTGGCGGTGGTCGAGATGTTCTTGGCATCGGAGGAGGCGACGTTCGGCTCGGTCATGACATAGGCCGAGCGGATCTCGCCGTTCATCAGCGGCTTCAGCCACTTCTCCTTCTGCTCCTGGGTGCCGACGCGCTCCAGCACCTCCATGTTGCCGGTATCCGGCGCCGAGCAGTTCATGCTCTCCGAGGCGAGCGGACTCTTGCCGAGCTCGGATGCGATATAGGCGTAGTCGAGATTCTTCAGGCCCTGGCCGGTCTCGTCGTCGGGCAGGAAGAAGTTCCAGAGGCCTTCCTGCTTTGCCTTGTTCTTGGCCTTCTCCAGCACCTCGAGCTGCTTCGGCGTGAAGCTCCAGCGATCAGCTTTGCCTTCACCAGCCTTGGCGAACTCGATCGACATCGGCTCGACGGTGTCGCGGATGAATTTCCTGACGTGATCATAGAGCGGCCGGACCTGGTCCGACATCCGGAGGTCGTTGAGCTCGTCGCCGGGATTGAGGGTGTAGTTGGTGGTGCGGGGAATATAGGTGTGTTTTGTCATTGTTCCTCCCGGGGGGCGCTGAGATCGCGTTGAGCCGGAGAATAGTCGCAGCGTCGCCAAAGTGCGAGCGCGCATTTTTCCAACATGAGCCATGCCACGTGATGGAATATCGCGAGGGCGTTTGAAATGTTGTTTGAATGGGGCTGCATTCTCGCTGTCATCGCCCGACTTGATCGGGCGATCCAGTACTCCGAGGCGTCGGTGATTCATGGAGAGGCCGCGGCGTGCTGGATGCCCCGGTCGAGCCGGGGCATGACAGCGGTGGTTGCGGCTGGCTCAGTTCGCCATCCGATGCATCGCGCAGATCTTGTTGCCGTCGAGGTCACGCAAATACGCAATATAGAGGTTGACGCCGGGGCCCTGGCGGATGCCGGGAGGATCTTCGCAAGGAACGCCGCCGGCGGCGATGCCGGCCGTATGCCATGCATTGACCTGCTCAGGCGAGTTGGCGGCAAAGCCGATGGTGCCGCCATTCGCTGGCGTTGCCGCCTCACCGTTGATCGGCTTCGTCACCGAGAACACGCCGGTCTTGGTGATGTAGAAGATGCGATGGCCGTCGACGCGCGCCGGCCGCACCTCGAGCGTGGTCAGCAAATTGTCATAGAACGCCTTGGCCTTGTCGAGGTCGTTGGTGCCGATCATCACGTGTGAAAACATTTTGCCGTTCCCTCATCTTGTAGCCCGGATGGAGCGAAGCGAAAACCGGGTCTTGTTTGCCTTTTTGGCGGTCCCGGATTGCGCTGCGCTCCATCCGGGCTACGAGACTCAAAACGCCGTATAGCCGCCGTCGATCACGAACGTATCCGCGGTGTGATACGACGAGGCCTTGCTCATCAGATACACCGCGATGCCGCCGAAATCGCTGGGCTCGCCGAAGCGGCGCACCGGAATGCGCGGCATCACGTTGGCCACGAACTTCTCGTTGGCCATCAGGCCCGAGGTCATGTCGCTCTTGATCCAGCCGGGCAGGATCGCGTTCGCGGTGACGCCGTGGCGCGCCAGCTCGACGCCGAGCGCGCGGACCAGCGCGTTGATCGCGGCCTTGGTCGCCGCGTAGTGCTCGTTGCGGGCGGTACCGAAGATCGAGGCGAGGCTCGAAGTCGCCACCAGCCGGCCGAAGGGATCGCCAGCCTCGGCGCGCGCGGTCATGTGTTTTGCGACCGCCTGGAACGCGTGGAACACGCCGTCGAGATTGGTCGCAAACATCGTGCGCCATTCTTCCTCGGTGCGTTCGATGAAGGAGCGCCGGCCGCCGCCGCCGATTCCGGCATTGGCGAAGCAGCCGTCGACGCGGCCGAATGTGTCGAGCGTGGCCTTCATCGCGGCATTGACCGAGGCCGGGTCGGTGACGTCGCAGACCCGCGCGTCGACCTTGCCGGATAGCCCCGCCAGGCTCGCGGCAGCGGCCTTGTTCTTGTCAGCATTCCGGCCCCAGATCGAGACGTTGCAGCCCTGGCCGGCGAGCGCCTGCGCGATGCCTAGCCCGATGCCGCCATTGCCGCCGGTGATCACGGCGACCCGGCCTGAAAGGTCGAAAAGGTTCATGGCGCGTTTCCTGTTTTTGCTTGGGTCGCGCATCAGCCGCTGCGCGCAAGATTGCTTGCTATGCTCCGATCACCATGGACAAGACCGCGCCAAAAATCAAATATGCGCGCCGGCAAAAGCAATTCCGGTCTGCGAAACTGGTGCAGGCCGCAACTCACGAGGAAACCATGCAGTTCAAACACGTCACGCTCGATCTCGATGGTTCGGTCGCGATCCTCAAGCTCGACCATCAGGAGGTGATGAACGCGGTCTCCGTGGACATGCTGGGCGGGCTCGCGGAAGCGCTCGACGCGATCGAGGAAAAGAAGGACGAGGTGCGCTGCGTCGTGCTGACGGGCGCGGGGCGGGCGTTCTGCACTGGGGCGAATCTCCAGGGCCGCAACAACCAGTCGAAGAAGACCAAGGCCGGCCTGACGCTCGAGACCGGCTTCCATCCCTTCCTGCGTCGCATTCGCAATCTGCATTGCCCGATCGTGACCGCGGTCAACGGCCCGGCGGCCGGCGCCGGCATGAGCTTCGCGCTGCTCGGCGACATGATCCTGTGCGCGCGCTCGTCCTATTTCCTGCAAGCCTTCCGCCGCATCGGCCTGGTGCCGGATTGCGGCTCGACCTGGCTCTTGCCGCGGCTGATCGGCAAGGCTCGTTCGATCGAATTGTCGCTGATGGGCGAGCGGCTCCCTGCCGAGAAGGCGCTGGAATGGGGCCTCGTCAACCGCGTCTATGATGACGGCGTGCTGATGGAGGAGGCGATGAAGCTCGCGCACGACCTCGCCAGCGGCCCGACGGTCGCGCTGTCGCTGATCCGCAAGCTCTATTGGGACAGCCCGGAGAATTCCTTCGAGGATCAGCTCAATCTCGAATTCCAGTGCCAGCTCCGCGCCGGCGACACGGATGATTTCCGCGAAGGCGTCGGCGCCTTCCTGGAGAAGCGCCCGGCCAAATTCAACGGTAAGTGATCAAGGGCAGATGATCGAGGCCGAACTGTCCCGCAGCGTCGCGCGCTGGTGCCTGGGCGCGACCGGTGTTGCCGGCCTGGCAAGGCTGTCCGGCGGCGCCAGTCAGGAGACCTGGCGCTTCGATATCGCGCATCCCGATGGGCCGATCGGTGCGATCCTGCGCCGCTCGCCGAAGGGGTATGGCGCTGCGCCGACGCGCGCGGCAGGACTCGGTGCGGAAGCGCAGCTGATGCAGCTTGCCTATGAGGCCGGCGTGCCGTCGCCGCGCGTGATGCATGTGCTCACGCCGGGCGACGATCTCGGCACTGGCTTCATCATGCAGCGGGTTGAGGGCGAGACCATCGCACGCAAGATCCTGCGCGACGACGAGTTCGCCGCGGCGCGGCCGCATCTCGCACGGCAGATCGGCGGCGTGCTCGCGAAGCTGCACGGGCTGCCGCGGGACAAATTGCCCGAGCTGCGCAGCCGGTCCGCGACGGAGGAGATTTCTGAGTTCGAACGCGACTATCGCAGCCTGGACTGGCCAAAACCCGTGTTCGAGCTGGCGCTGCGCTGGCTGCGCGACCACGACCCGGGTCCTTCGGCCGAGACCACGCTGGTGCATGGCGATTTCCGCAACGGCAATCTCATCATCGGCGCCGACGGCGTGCGCGCGGTGCTCGACTGGGAGCTCGCTCATCTCGGCGACCCCATGGAGGATCTCGGCTGGGTCTGCGTCAACTCCTGGCGCTTTGGCGAGATCGACAAGCCCGTCGGCGGGTTTGGCTCGCGTGAGGAGCTGTTCGCCGGCTATGAGGCGGCAGGGCGCAAGGTCGATCCATCGCGTGTCAAATTCTGGGAAGTGATGGGCACGCTACGCTGGGGTATCATGTGCGGCGGCATGATGCAGCGATTTCGCGAAGGCCCGGACCATTCGATGGAACGCGCCATGATCGGCCGTCGCGCTTCCGAGACCGAGATCGATCTGTTGCGGCTGCTGGCGCCGCGGGGGAGTTGACCATGCAGGACGAGCCGACCCCGATCGAGCTGACCAAATCGGTCTCCGATTTCCTCCGCAACGACATCGCGCCGCTGATCTCCGGCCACCAGGCCTTCAAGCTGCGCGTGGCCATCAACATCCTCGACCTCGTGACGCGGCAGTTGACGCAGGAAGAGGGGAGCGACGGTGCGGAGATGGAGCGGCTGCGTGCTCTGCTCGGCATGGACGGCTCGGTGACCGATCTCAACCGCGCACTCGCCGAGCGCATCGCCAAGGGCGAGGCCGATCTGGCGACGCCCGGCCTTGCCGAGCATCTGTGGGCGACCACGATGGACAAGCTTGCAGTCGACCAGCCGAATTATGCGTCGTACAAACGGGAGTTGTCGCGAGGTGGGTAGACCTCTCCTCGTCATTGCGATGAGCGTAGCGACGAAGCAGGCGCGCTACTCTCTCCGCATCGTCATGCCCGGGCTCGTCCCGAGCATCCACGTTCTTCGTGCCGTGCGCTGAGGCGTGGATGGCCGAGACAAGCCCGGCCATGACGGAAACAGTTTACTTCCCCACCCATTTCGGCGGCCGCTTCTCCGCAAACGCCTTCGGGCCTTCGATGTAGTCCTGTGAAGCCACCATCGCCTTCACGGCCGGATACTCGCGCTGCTCCTCGATCGCCTGCTCCAGCGACACGCCGAGGCCCTTCTGGATCGCCTGCTTCGAAGCGCGGATCGACATCGGCGAATTCTTGGTGATCATCTCGGCCCAGCGCAGCGCGGCCGTGAGCGCCTCGCCCTGCGGCACCACCTCGTTGACGAAGCCGAGTTCGAGGCCCTCCTTGGCGCTGACATGGCGCGCGGTGAGGATCATGCCCATGGCGCGCTTCAAGCCGATCTGGCGTGGCAGCCGGTGCAGGCCGCCGGCGAGTGCGGCCAGCCCTACGCGCGGCTCGGGGAGGGCGAAGGTCGCGTTCTCCGAGGCAATGATGAGGTCGCAGGCCAGCGCGATCTCGAAGCCGCCGCCCATGGCAACGCCATTGACCGCGGCGATGATCGGCTTGTCGCAGTCGAAGCGCGCGGTGAGGCCGGCAAAGCCGCCCTTGTCCCAGCCGCGCTTGCCGCCGGCCGCCTGCCATTTCAGATCGTTGCCGGCGCAGAACGCCTTGTCGCCGCTACCAGTGACGATCGCGACCCACTGCGCAGGGTCAGTGGAGAAATCGTCGAACACCTTTTGCAGCTCGAAATGCGCGTCGGTGTGCAGCGCGTTGTAGACCTCGGGCCGCGACAGCGTGACGATCGTGATCGGCCCCTTGCGTTCCACCTTTGAGAACTTCAGCTCCATGGTCGCTCCCGCTTTTTCTCGTGAAGGAATATTGCGGCTATACTAGCGCGCGGGCGCGTTTCAGCACCATCGAATTGCGCGGGCGCGCCTTGCGCGTCTCACACGCCTCGCATTGCTTGACTTGGCGGCGCTCTTCTCACCTTAATCGTGCGAAGCAAAGCTGCGCCCAGCGCCTTAACGCAAAACGAAAAAACACCCGGGAGAGAGCCGTGGATTTCTCACTGCCTGCCGATCTCGTCGCCTATCTCGCAGAGCTCGACCGTTTCATCGAACGCGAGATCAAGCCGCTGGAAGCGGCCGACGACAATATCCGCTTCTTCGATCACCGCCGCGAATGGGCGCGTACCGATTTCGAGAACGGCGGCCTGCCGCGCCACGAATGGGAAGCGCTGCTGCGCAAGGCCAAGGATCTCGCGGACGCCGCCGGCCACCTGCGCTTTGCGGTGCCGAAGCAATATGGCGGCAAGGATGGCTCCAACCTCTGGATGGCCGTGATCCGCGAGCACTTTGCCGCCAAGGGGCTCGGCCTGCACAACGACCTCCAGAACGAGCATTCCATCGTCGGCAACTTCCCCGTCGCCACCATGCTGGATCGCTATGGACGCGACGACCAGAAGGCGATGATCGACGGTTCGATCAAAGGCAAGTACCGCATCACCTTCGGCCTGACCGAGCCAAATCATGGCTCCGACGCCACCCACATGGAAACGCGCGCAGTGCCCGCGACCCGCGACAACGTGAAAGGCTGGATCATCAACGGCGAGAAGATGTGGACGACCGGCATGCACGTCGCCACGCACTGTGCGCTGTTCGCGCGGACGTCAGGGAATGACGGCGATGCGCGCGGCATCACCTGCTTCCTGGTGCCTGCCAAGAGCCTCGGCGTGAAGATCGAAGAGTACATGTGGACCTTCAACATGCCGACCGATCATCCGCGCGTCAGTTTCACGGACGTGTTCGTGCCGGAGGACGCGCTGTTCGGCGAGGTCGGGCGCGGCCTGTCGCTGGCGCAGTGTTTTGTCCATCAGAACCGCATCCGGCAGGCGGCGAGCTCGCTGGGCGCGGCTGTCTATTGTATCAACGAGAGCGTGAAATATGCGCGCGAGCGCAAACCGTTCGGCAAGGCGTTGGCCGAGAACCAGGCGATCCAGTTCCCGCTGGTCGAGCTGGCGACGCAAGCCGAGATGCTGCGCCTGCTGATCCGCAAGACCGCCTGGGAAATGGACAAGCTCACCGAGGAGCAGATCGAGCGCACGCTCTCCGACCGCGTCTCGATGTGCAACTACTGGGCAAACCGCCTCTGCTGCGAATCCGCCGACCGCGCCATGCAGGTCCACGGCGGCATGGGCTACTCACGACACAAGCCGTTCGAGCACATCTACCGCCATCACCGCCGCTACCGCATCACCGAGGGCAGCGAGGAGATCCAGATCCGCAAGGTGGCGGGATTTTTGTTCGGGTATATGGGGCCGGGGAAGCATTGAGGCATTGTTGCGAACTATCTCTCCACGTCGGGTTATCTCTCCACGTCGTCCTGGCGAAAGCCAGGACCCATTGCCCCAGGAAGAAGTTGGCGAAGCAGGCAGGTCACCACGAGTCTTCCCCAAACTGCTCTCTGGGATAATGGGTCCTGGATCGGCGCTTCGCTTGTCCAGGACGACGATGTGGATAGAGCGGCCTAATTCACCCTTCTATCCTTCCCCGCCCAATACGGCTCCCTCAACTGCCGCCGCAAGATCTTGCCTGACGGATTGCGCGGCAGGGCCGGCAGGAACTCCACGCTCTTCGGCGTCTTGAACCCGGCGATGCGCTCGCGGGTGAAGTTGATGATGTCGGTGGCGGTCGCCTGCTTGCCCGGCTTCATCACCACGACGGCTTTCACCGCCTCGCCCCATTTGTCGTCGGGTATGCCGATCACGGCAGCTTCCGCGACGTCGGGATGATCGCACAGCGCGCTCTCGACCTCGGCCGGGTAGATGTTCTCGCCGCCGGAGATGATCATGTCCTTGATGCGGTCGTGGATGTAGAGATAGCCGTCCTCGTCCGTGTAGCCGGCGTCACCGGTGCGCAGCCAGCCGTCGCCACGGAGCGTCGCGGCGGTCGCCTCGGGCAAATTCCAATAGCCCGCCATGTTGGAGCCCGAGCGCGTCGCGATCTCGCCGACTTGGCGCGGCGGCAGCGGCTTGCCGTCGACATCGAGGATCGCGATCTCGACGCCCGGCAGCGCCTTGCCGGCCGAGCGCATCCGCTCGAGCCCCTCGATATGATCCTCCGGCGGCAGCGCGACGATGGTGCCGGTCGTCTCGGTCATGCCGTACATCTGCACGAAGCCGCATTTGAAGATCTCGATGCATTCCTTCAGCAGCGCCGCCGGGATCGGCGAGGCGCCGTACAGCATGTATTTCAACCGGGAGAAATCGACCGTTTTCGCGCGTGGCTGCCGCACCACGAACTGCATCGCGGCCGGCACCATGAACAGTTTTGTGATGCCGGACTGTTCGAAGAAATCCAGCACTTTTGTCGGATCGAACTCGCGCGCGATTACGCCGCGGGCACCGTGATAGAGCCCCATCACGCCCCAGCCGGAGCCGCCGATATGGAAGATCGGCATCGCCACCAGCGACACGTCATCGGTCGACCACCGGTTCCACTCGGGCTTGTCCTCGGCATTGCCGGTTTGCACCAGGTTGAGGAAGTTCGCATGCGACAGCATCGCGCCCTTCGGCTTGCCTGTCGTACCCGACGTATAGAGCTGAATCGCGATGTCCCGCGTCGCGATCGGCACCTTGGGATCGTCGCCGCCCTGTGCATCGCGCCAGACTGTAAAATCCTGCCATTCCGCTGCGCCGCCTTCGGTGGTGATGACGCTGCGCACGCCCGGCAATTGGTCCTTGATCTGGCGGACCTGGGTGATGAACTCAGGTCCGACGAACAGCACCGGCGCTTTGCAATCCCTTACGATGAAGGCGACCTCGGGGCCGGCGAGCCGCCAGTTCACCGGCGCCATCACCACGCCGGCCTTCGTCGCGCCCATCAGCAGCTCGAAATAGATGTCGCTGTTCTTGCCGAGATAGGCGATGCGCTCGCCCTTGTTCACACCCATCGCGATCAGCGCGTTGGCCACTTTATTCGTCTTGACGTCGAATTCGGCAAAGCTGGTGGCGCGCCCCTCGAACTCGAAGGCGATGGCGTCGCCGCGGCTCGTCGCGCGCTCGCGCACCATGTCGGCGAGATTAGCCAATGGCTGTGTGGTGGACATGTCTCTCCCGTGACGTCTTGTTTTTATGGTGCGGAGTGTGGCGTCATCCGCGGGCGATGACAAGACGGGAGGGGGTCGCGCTGACGCCTCCACGCCGTCGTCCTGGCGAAAGCCAGGACCCATAGCCACAAAACGCAATTTGGCGAAGACTGGCCATGGCCAATCTTCGCCAAACAAGATTCGGTGGTTATGGGTCCCGGCCTTCGCCGGGACGACAACAACTACCCCCGCTTCGCCCGATCCTTCTCATTCTGCGCCATGATGCTCTCTCGCGCGGTTTTCCAATCGTCGTCGCTCCAGTCGCGGAGCTGGTAGAAATTGCCGCCCATCGCGAGTGCCTGCGCGCCGTCCATGGCGATGGTCTCGCCGCTGATCCAGTCGCAACCGCCGGAAATCAGGAACACCGCGACGTTCTGCAATTCCTCCATGGTGCCGACGCGGCCCATCGGGTTCATCGCCTTGGTGCGCGCGCCGGCTTCGTCGCCGGGCTTGATGCGCTTGCTCATGCCTTCCGTCGGGATCTCGCCCGGCGCGATCGTGTTCAGCCGGATGCCGTAGCGGCCCCATTCGGCCGCGAGCGACATCGTCATGGCATGGATCGCGGACTTGCTCATCGCCGACGGCACCACGTAAGGCGAGCCGTTGCGCACCCAGGTCGTGGTGATCGAGACGACATTGCCGGGCTGCTTCAAGGCGATCCAGCGCTTGCCGACCGCCTGCGTCACGTAGAACGTGCCGTGCATGACGATGTTGGCGACCGCGTCGAAGCCGCGAGGCGACAGTTCTTCGCTGCGCGAGATGAAATTGCCGGCGGCGTTGTTGATGAGATCGGTGAGGGGGGCGTCGCGAAAGATGGTCTCGATCATCTCCTCGACCGCGAGCGCGTTGCGGATGTCGACGCCGTGGCTGCTCACGCGGCCGCCATACTCGGCCATCAGCTCGGTCGCGGTCTCGTCGCAGACGATCTTGCGCCGGCCGCAGATGTGCACCTCTGCGCCGAGCTGGAGAAAGCGCGCCGCCATCGACTTGCCGAGCCCGGTGCCACCGCCGGTCACGAGGATGTTGCGGCCGGCCAGAAGGTTTTCCTTGAACATGGCTGTTTCCTCCGCAGGGATTGTCAGTTAATTGGTCGATTGACTAAATCCGGCCGCCGTCTTTCTGTAAAGCGGCACCGAACAAGAACAGCAGGGAACCAGGGGAGAATTCATCCATGGAAGAGCGCGTCTCGATCTCGATCTCGGAAGGCGTCGCCGACGTGCGCCTGGTGCGCGCGGACAAGATGAATGCGCTGGATCAGGCCATGTTCGAGGCGCTTGTTGCCGCAACGGATCGGCTTTCAAAGGACAAAGGCGTGCGCGTCGTGGTGCTGTCCGGAGAAGGCCGTGCCTTCTGCGCCGGTCTCGACATGGGGCGTTTTGCCGCCATGAAGGAGAAGGGCGGCAACGGAATTCCGGGTGGCGAAAATCGCGATCTCACCAAGCGTACGCACGGCCAGGCGAATTTTGCGCAACAGGCGGCGTGGGGTTGGCGACAGCTTCCCGTGCCGGTGATCGCAGCGATCCAGGGCGTCGCCTTTGGCGGCGGATTCCAGCTCGCACTCGGCGCCGACATGCGCTTCCTCACCCCCGATGCGCGGATGTCGGTGATGGAAATCAAATGGGGCCTGGTGCCCGACATGGCGGGCACACCGATCCTGGCTTCGCTCGTGCGCGACGACATCTTGCGCGATCTCACCTACACCGGCCGGATCTTCTCCGCGCAGGAGGCGATGGCTTACGGTCTCGCCACGCGCATCTGCGACGACCCGCGCGCGAGCGCCCTCGAAGTCGCGCGCGAGATCGCGGGCAAGAGCCCCGATGCGATCCGCGCCGCCAAACGCCTGCTCAACAATCTCTCGGTCGATCCGGGCCCCGCGCTGCTCGCCGAGTCCGTCGAGCAGCAGAAGCTGATCGGCAGTGCGAACCAGACCGAAGCGGTGCGCGCGAATCTGGAGAAGCGCGCGCCGAGGTTTGCGGATTAGCGACTTTCTCCGTCATGGCCGGGCTCGTCCCGGCCATCCACGTTCTTTGGAAAGGCGACGAAGCAGAACGTGGATCACCGGGACAAGCCCGGTGATGACGACTAGCGGACATCGTCGCTAAACAACTAAGAAAAACAAATGAGCGAAACCTCAAATTTCCTCGGCATCGTCTCCGGCGAGCGCAGCCGCTCCCATGCCGAGGTCGCTGATCGTGCCGATCGCATCGCGAGCGGTCTCAGCCAAATCGGCGTCAGGCAGGGCGCTTGCGTCTGCATGCTGATGCGCAACGACATCGCCTTTCTGGAAGCCGCCTACGCCGCCATGCGGCTGGGCGCCTACGGCGTGCCGATCAACTGGCACTTCAAGCCGGATGAGATCGACTACATCCTTGAGGATACCGGCACCTCCGTGCTGATCGGGCATGCCGACATGCTGCATGCCTTGCGCGATGCGATCCCGAAAGCCGTCACCGTGCTCAGCGTGCCGACGCCGCCGGAGATCCTGTCCAGCTACAAGATCGATCCCGAGCATCTGAAGACGCCGGACTTCGCGATCGATTTCGAGTCATGGCTCGCGGCATTCCAGCCCTATGACGGTCCGATCGTGCCGCAGCCCATGAACATGATCTACACCTCGGGCACGACCGGCCACCCCAAGGGCGTGCGGCGCAATGCGCCGACGCCGGAGCAGGCGGCCGCCGGCGAGCGCATGCGCGCGATGATCTACGGGCTGAAGCCCGGCGCCCGCACGATCCTGCCGGGCCCGCTCTATCATTCCGCGCCGAACTCGTTCGGCATCCGCGCCGGCAAGCTTGGCGGTGCGCTGGTGCTGATGCCGCGCTTCGAGCCGGAGGAGTTTTTGCAGTTGATCGAGCGGTACAGGATCGACACCATCTTCATGGTGCCGACCATGTTCATCCGCCTGATGAAGCTGCCGGAGGAGGTGCGCAACAAATACGGCGTCTCCTCGCTCCGCCATATCATCCATGCCGCAGCACCCTGTCCGGCGGACGTCAAGCGCGCCATGATCGAATGGTGGGGGCCGGTGATCTACGAATTCTACGGCTCGACCGAATCCAGCGCCGTCACCTTCGCAACCTCCGAGGATGCGCTGAGGAAACCCGGCACTGTCGGCAAAATATCGCCCGGCGCCGAGCTGCGCTTCATAGGCGAGGACGGAAGCCTGCTGGGCGTGGGCGAGATCGGCGAGATCTACTCGCGCATGGCCGGGATGGCTGATTTCACCTACCACAACAAGCCGGAGAAGCGCGCCGAGATCGATCGCGACGGCTTCATCACCTCCGGCGACGTCGGCTACATCGACGAAGAGGGCTACGTCTTCATCTGCGACCGCAAGCGCGACATGGTGATCTCGGGGGGCGTCAACATCTACCCGGCCGAGATCGAATCCGTGCTGCACGCCGTCCCCGGCGTGCATGATTGCGCGGTGTTCGGCATTCCTGATGCCGAGTTCGGCGAAGCGCTGATGGCGGTGGTCGAGCCGCAGGTGGGCATCGCGCTCTACGCCGGCGATATTCGCACGCGGCTGAAGGCGTCGCTCGCCGACTACAAGGTCCCAAAGCACATCGAGATCCGCGCCGGGCTGCCGCGCGAAGATTCCGGCAAGATCTTCAAGCGCCGCCTGCGCGATCCCTATTGGGAGCAGGCGGGGCGGAAGATCTGACGGTGCGTAGTACACGAGACCGCGAATTCGTGAGCGGCTTCATGGACCGCAACCTCGCTCATCGTGCTATACCAACGGGATCATCGACCTTCGGATATCCCATGGCTCCCGTTTCCATCCTGCTAAACCTGCTCTGGATTCTCATCGGCGGCGCCTGGATGTCGCTCGGCTGGCTGGTCGCCGCGGTCATCATGGCGGTCACGATCATCGGCCTGCCTTGGGCGCGGGCGGCGTTCAACATCGCGGTCTACACGCTGATGCCGTTCGGCTCGCGGGCCGTCAGCCGCTATGAGGTCACCGGCATGAGCGATATCGGCACCGGCCCGCTCGGGGTCATCGGCAACATCATCTGGTTCGTGCTGGCCGGCTGGTGGCTGGCGCTCGGCCATCTCCTTACCGCCCTGGCCCTCGCGATTACCATCATCGGTATCCCCTTCGCTTGGGCCCATCTCAAGCTCGCGGGCATCGCGCTCTGGCCGATCGGCAAGGTGATCGTGCCGGCTTAAGGCGCGGACGCGTTTTGAAGCAGCGTCCTCGTGGCACATCCTCGAGACGCCCGCCCTCGGCGGGCCCTCAGGATGAGGGCCGAACACTTGGCTGCACCTGCAACGAGTCCCGACGCAGCTCAGCCTCATCCTGAGGAGACCGCGAAGCGGTCGTCTCGAAGGACGAGGCGCTTGCTCCGCTTGTAGGATGGATAGAACGCCAGCGAAACCCCATCAATCCGTCCGCCGATGATGAAGCATGATGGGTTTCGCAAGGGCTCAACCCATCCGACGCGCTGGTTCGAAGTGGACCGAGACTGCTTTCAACCGGCATAGCTATCCCGCCCCTCGGCAATGCGTCAGATTTCATTGCAACTTTTCCCGGCTTCATTGTTGAAGAACGAGAGCGAACGCGGCCGCAATGTGCCGCGGCTGGCTGGCCCTTGGCTCATTCTTATCGAGAGGCGATTGCATGAAATGGCTTTGCTTGGTCGGCTTTGTGGCGGGGGCCGCTGCTTTAACACCCACACCTTCTGCTTCGGCGATGCCCGTTGCCAAGCCGGACGCACTGGGCGCGTCTCAGACTGCCACTATCGAGGTCAAGGGCGGCCACGGACATGGTGGTGGCCACGGCTGGGGTCATCACGGTGGCCGTGGTCATCATTACGGTTGGGGCAGAGGTCGAGGCCATCATTATGGCTGGCGGCACCATCACCACTCGTAAGCGTCACTATTGTCCCGAGATCGGAGTTGGTGACCGCGCTAATACGTACCGCGAAGCACATCCGGGAGCTTGATCACCAACTAACGCACAATCCTCAGGGAGGAGTGGGACAATTTTCTTGGGCAGAGAAACAGTCTATAGCCCGCTGGATGGGTAGGCGAAGCGAAACTCATCAGTCCGCTTGCCGATGACGAAGAAGGAAGAGTTTCGCAAGGGCTCCAGATTAAGACGACGATGCGATCCCTTGTTCCAGCAACACTCTGGCTGCCTCGCGGTTAGCCCCGACGATGGCGGGATCACGCGTTGACTGTGCGATCACGAGCGAGCCTTCGAACAGCGACAGGATCTGGATCACGGCCCTTTCGGGTTTGCTCAATGACAACGGCTCAATGAGTGACGCAACGAAGTCGTGCAACTTTGTAAAATACGCTGCGATGGTCGCCTCTACGCCCGGCGAGTTTGCCTCCGGGCCGAATTCGGCCATGCCTTTCGCGAACGGACAGCCGCGGAACGAAGGCGAAAGGAGCGGTTGTTCGAGTGCGTCGAAAACAGCGAGAACGCGCTCCACTGGCGTGAGACCGGCTCGCTCCGTGGAGGTCAAAAGCATCTGAAACCAGACGGCGCTCTTATAGCGCAGGTAGGTGGCGATGAGGTCGGCCTTCGAGGGAAAGTGCTTGTAGAACGTCATCTTGGCCACGCCGCTTTCGGCGATGATCCGGTCGATGCCGACAGAGTTGATGCTGAACCGGTAAAACAGGTCTGACGCCGTCTTCAAAATGCGCTCGCGCGGGGCGAGCGCATCGAGCGGTTGAATATCCACGTCCACGAAATCAAGCAGCGTGCCCATCGATCGTCCTTAACCGAGCCGTTTGCGTCGCTGGACAGACTATTCTGTCAAGTTTGGGATTGCAAATACATACAGGTCTGTCTACAAGTTCCGTCGTCCCTTGGATTTCAAAGAAAGAGCTGAAATGAGCGGAAAAGTTGTGGTTGTGACGGGTGCACGCAGTGGTTTCGGAAAACTCACCGCCTTGGAACTCGCAAAGCGGGGCCACATGGTGGTTGCTGCCATGCGCGATGTCGCAGGAAGAAATAGCCGTGTTCGCGACGAGCTTGTCGAGGCGGCAAAGGCTGAAGGGCATGCGCTCCAGGTCCTCGAGATGGACGTCGCCGACGAACGATCCGTCAACGCCGCGATCGCGGATGTCATCCGGCAGCACGGCAGGGTCGATGCCCTGGTCAACAACGCGGGAATGATGCCCGTCGGCGTCACGGAAGCCTATACGGTCAAGGAAATCGAAGCGCAGTTCGCCGTGAACTTCTTCGGCGCCGTTCGCACCGATCGCGCCGTTCTGCCGCACATGCGGGCCGCCGGCAGCGGGGTCCTCATCCATGTCACGTCGCTCATGGGTCGGGTGGTCTTCCCGTTCTTCGGTGTCTATTCCGCCAGCAAGTTCGCGCTCGAAGCCCTCGCGGAAGCCTACCGCTACGAGCTTTCGAGCTTCGGCGTCGATTCGGTCATCGTCGAGCCGGGCCCGTTCCCGAGCAACCTTCTTCCATCCAGCCCCGAACCGTCCGACCAGGACGTGCTGAAAACCTATGGCGGTGTTGCGGCGATCCCGGGTCAGATCAAGCAGCACTCCAACGATGCAAATGATCCGCAGAATCCGCCACAGCCCCAGCGCGTCGCGAATGCAATCGCGCAGCTGGTCGAGGCCACGGAACGGCGGCCTCTGCGGACGGTCGTGATGCCCGAAGGCATGGATTTCGGTGTCGAGCGGCTGAACGAGGCCGTCGCGCCGATCCAGAACGACCTCCTTCGCGCGCTCGGCATGGCGAGCATGATTTGACGCGAAGACGATAAGCACACTGTCAGTTCGTAGGAAGGATAGAGAGCGAAACCCATCACCGTCAGCGATGACGAAGCATGATGGGTTTCGCAAGGGCTGTACCTTTCCTATGCGTGGCGACGACCCATGGCAGAGAAAGACCACTTGGAGTAGAGTAGCCGCGCCGGATATTTTCAACGGAGCGCGAGATGTCCTTTTTCAAGTTTGGGATCGCTTTTTTGGCCGTCCTTGCGGCGAGTGGATTTTGTGCGGCCTTGGCGGAAGATAGTTCACTTGAATACAACCGCGTGACGGCGACCGCCTTGAAGTGGAGCCCGCTGGCTTCGATGCCCAGAGGGACGCAATCGGTGGTGCTCCACGGCAATCCGGGCAAGCCTGGCCTGTATACTGTTCGACTCAAAGTACCGGCGAATTCCAAGATGCCTGTGCACTCACACCCTGACGAACGCGTTCGCGTTATCATTTCGGGAACGTACTATTCTGCGCTCGGCGACAAGGTCGATGCATCGAAACTCCTGAGCTTTCCTCCCGGTACGTTTTCGCACGTGCCGCCAAAGGTGTGGCAGTTTGCGGAAACCAGGGATGAAGAGGTGATCTTCGAGATCACCGGGATCGGACCGACCGGCATCGACTATTTGAACGCCGAGGATGATCCACGAAAGCAAAAATAAAGTTGTGCTCCTTCGGTTGTCAGTACATGGCCGACCGCCGTGCGCTTCAGAACTCGTAGGATGGGGAGAGCGTCACCGAGACCTATCGAACCGTCCGCCGGAGCTGGCGAGTCCAGGCGCGATGCGCAACACTTAGCGGCTATCCGCAGGCCGAGGCGGCCGGTCTGATGATCCGTGCGTCGTCGCCCCATCCGGCGAGGCCGTTGCGCTCAAGCACCTTCCGCCCACCATCCCTCGCGTTGCCCGACAGGCAAAACACGCCACAGACAGGTCAAGGGCTGTGTTGCCAAATATTCTGATTGACCGAATTCATAAATTCGGGTAAACCGCAGACATTCCGGCCCGCTAAAAAGGGCGTTTCGCGATCGTCACGATGCGTGGGCCGGGATGCAATGGACGCGGCAGCGCCGGCGCGTGACGAGGTGGCAGGGCGGGCGACCCCTGTGAGCCATCGCGATCTGCGCGAACGACCCGGCACTGTCACAGCGGTTCTTTTCGGCTTCGGAGGCGAGCACGCGCGAGCTTCCGGATGTCCGGGGAGGGACGTCCGCGGACGGCAAAAGCGTGTGGTCCTGACGCCCGGGGTCTGTGCGTCAAGGCTTGCGGTGATGTGCGGCCCGACCGGGTGCGTGCATCGATCGTCCGCAAGGCGACGGGGGCAATAGTGCATCGCTCCCCGGGGAGCAACTGTGTTGAAGTAGCCCGGCGATCGGCCGGCCTCAAGGCTGGCGCTTGCGCGCCACCGCCTCCGGCGGCT
>NZ_JBVVPT010000024.1:0-116246 GCF_055811715.1 Bradyrhizobium sp. WSM4872
CTGTCCAGCAACGTCACGGAGTTGCCTCTGTTCGGCTCGATTCCCTATCCGCTGGTGTTCGCCGCGGTGATCTGGTCAATCCTGGGCACCGGCGTTCTCGCGCTTATCGGCATCCGCCTGCCCGGAATTGAATTTTTCAACCAGCGGGTCGAAGCGGCCTATCGCAAGGAGCTCGTGCTCGGCGAGGATGATACGGCGCGTGCCAATGCGCCGACATTGAGCGTGCTGTTTAGAGACATTCGCAGGAATTACTTCCGGCTCTATCTGAACTTCATGTACTTCAATATCGGCCGGATCGTCTATCTCCAGACTGACGTCATCTTTCCTTATCTGCTGCTTGCGCCCACAATCATCGCGGGCAAGATCACCCTCGGCGCGATGAACCAGATCCTCAACGCGTTCACGCAAGTACGAACCTCGTTTCAGTATCTCGTCAACTCCTGGAGCACGATCGTCGAACTGATCTCGATCTATCAGCGGCTACGGAGCTTTGAGGCAAAGATCCATGGTGGGCCACTGCCGTCGATCGAGACACAAAAGGAGCGGCCTCATGATTGGCGTAGCTGCAGGAGTTGACGAAACCCGGCCCTTGAGCCGCTTGCCGCACACCCGATCCGACGCCCCCACACTGCGGTCATCGCGTCCTTGATCGTAGCCCCATATCCACGCTTGTGCTCTCGCGGTGTCTCGACCGGCCTCGGTCCAACTGTTGCGCGTGCCCGAATTGCTGGCACCGCATGCTTGCGATGCCAGCCGGCGTCGCGCATATCGCATCGAGGGTGCGCCTCTTTTCCGCCCGGGTGGCCGACCGGCAACGATCCCTTTCGGCCGACACACCTGCCGCCGCGCGCCCATGCTGACGCCACCGGACCAATTCGATGGCAGCCACCCAATCACCGGCGATAAGTTGTCCAGTAACAATCCGGATGAGGCAATGCGCCTCAGTTCGGCGTCTCCAAGGACGGTTCGGGAGCCGCAGCATGCGAAGCGTCTCCGAATTCCGCTCACCGCGTCTTTCGCAACATCGGCGTAAGTGGAGGTGAGCAACCGTGCTGTATCTCTCCAATAATCTTGAACCCGTGGCGTTGGTAAAAGGGAATGTTTTCAGGATTCGAACTTTCGAGGTAGGCAGCGAGGCCCTGCTCATCACAGCGTTGAAGAGCGTACTTCATCAGCAATGTGCCAAGCCCTTGTCCGGCCCAGTTCGGATCGACAGCGATCAGGGGCAAATACCAATGTGGCTCGGAGGGATGATGTTCGGCCATTCCCTGGCGCAGGTGTGCCATATGTTCGCTGATTTCCGGGCGCAGGGACAGCGCCATGATTGCGTCCAGCGCATCCTCATCCTGCTGCACGCCCGGAGGCAGCCACAGGGCCGCGGCGCGAGTCTCTCCCGTGACGTATGCTGTGCCATGCTCGAATGCTCGTCCGCCACAGGCCTTGATGAACTGAGCCATGCTGCCAAGATATTGCCCAGGGTCCGGCCAAGTCCAACGCATCAAAGGATCGGCGGCAAAGCCGAGGACAATCGTCCAGACGATTCTTGCCCGAATACTTGCGTTCGCCGAGGTGACGCCCGGCTCTCTTGTCATGATGCACCGCTTTTCGATCACAGAGTTGAAGGTTGGAGCACAGGACCGATACCTTGGACGTGAGCGGAATGGATGTGCCCCCGAACATTCATCGGATCCCTTTAGTTTCCGTCTCCCGCTCTCATCCTGCCTCAGAAGACCGCCTTCGACGGCCGCTTCGGACGGAGGTTCCTCGCTGGAGGCCCTGACCCTTGGGGCTGGATCTGGATCTGGCGAGGACTTGTGCTTTTCGCCATGAGAGCGTCATCTGGATCCAGCGCTTTCCGAAGGAAGGGTCCGTTTTATCGGCGTCGACAACTCTGCCAGCCTTCCGAAAGCAGCGAAAAGACGATTTGAGTTACAAGGTGATCTTGTTTCGCCAAATGTTGCGAGTTGCATTCGCTCGACGAGTCTAAGCACCGCAGTATAATTTGGAACCTGCCAACCCAGGTAGGTGCTTGGCATTCGCCCTAAGGATTGCCAACGACTTCCCCTTCGGCCTTGCCGCAGCGATCACCCGTGACGTCGCCCGCGCGCATCGAGTTGCCCCTTCGTCGGCCGGCGTCGTCTGGGTCAACGATCATCACCGGCTCGACCCCGCCTCGCCTTGGGGGGCCTCGGCTATTCCGCCACCGTCCGCGAATACGCACCGAAACCTTCGACAACCACTTCAACACTAAGAGCGTGATGATCGCCACGCACGAGCAGCCGTTCGACTGGTATCGCGACACGGCCAACCAGAAGCGGCTGAACAGTGTTGCTCCAGGTGCGAACTGCGTTTGCCACGCCCACAGGCTCCGGCGCAAACCGATGCGATTGTCCCCGAAGCGGCCCCACTGAGCGAAACCTCCGGGCCAAAACGTCAGCGCCTCACCTTTGGCTGCGATTCTTTTTCTGCTTTAGCATTGGCGCCGGCGCAGATACCGGGATGCGATCATCGGGCGAAGCCGAAGCCATTGGAGTATCCTCAGACTGTTCGCGTCCGACTTCGCGGCGCGGCCAGACAAAATCGTCGGCGCGACCGGCCGGTGCCGACAAGGGCTCACCTTTGACCAAGACACGCGCTGCTAGCGCATCCATTGCCATCGGCGCCCCTGGACCGCCGAGCAATTGATCGGCGCCGAAAGAGGGGGCCACCAAGGGAAGGATCGGTCCGGCGAGCGGGCGCAGGTCCGGTTGACCCGGCAGCGCATTGACGTCGGGCTTTGCCGGTTCCGTCGGCAGCGCGATCGGCGCGGAACGAGTAGCCAACAACCGGTTGATTTCGCGTTCGACATAATGCGCAAGCTTGCGGGCGCCGGGCTTGGTGAAATACACGCCATCGGAGGAGCGCAGCTGACGGATCTGGCCTTCGAAGTCGGGACCGCGCTGCATAAAATGGCCGGCTTCATCGACAAAGCTGTCCCAGACATCGACATAAGTGATGCCGGCCTTGCCGGCCGCCTCGCGATAGAGCGAATCCAGAAACAGGGTGTCGGCTGTTGCCTTAGGGCCACGTACCACCGGCAGGCCAACCCACAGCACCGGCACCCCCTTAGATTTGAGCACGCCGATCATCTGTTCGATCTTGTTTTTGTAGAGCTCGATCCAGCGTTTCTCGCGATACTCATAGAGGCCGTTCGGCGAGCGCGTGCTACTCTCCGGCTCGATAGCCGGCGCGTCGGCGGCGTCATTTGGCGACAATTCCGTATCGACCAGTCTGCCATCCGGCTTCGCGTCGACGTTCGTACCGCCCTCCGGCTTGACGCCCGGTTTGCCTCTGGCTTCCTTCTTGTCTGCGTTTTTGTCCGATGGCTTGATATCGGATTTCTCAGCCGGCGGCTCGCGCATCCCGACTCGGTCATCGAGTCCGAGCATGACGACGATGACGTCCGCTTTTTCGGTCGCGAGAATGCCTTTGGCAGCGGCGGCCCAATCGGCCGGATTGCCCTTCGGCTGATATTTGATAAGGCCTGAGACGGTCTTATGTCTGCGGATCACGCCCATGTCAGGCTGTTCGGCATAGGCGTCTTCAAGACCATAGGCGAGCCAGTCCGCCATGGCATCACCGAGCACAAGAACATGGCGCTCCGGTACAGTATCGCGCTTTCCGGCCGCGGGCGCCCTCGAAAAATCCTCGCGCGCGGGCGGCAAGGTTTGCCGCCGGTCCCAACGAGGCTGGGGAGCAGACGGCTCAAACATGTCGTTACCAAACCAGCCGCCGCCGAATCCGCCACCGCGTTGCGGCTGCGGCCGTTGCTGATATCCACCGAAATTGAAGAACTGCGCCGACGTCGGGCCGACAACGCCGACCACCATCCCCCCAGCGATCGTTAGCGCAATCAGGGGACCTCTGTCGGTAAAGATACGCAATTTTCTTAGTTTGTTTGACATGCTCTTGGACCGCACAAGACGAAGAACTGCCGCGACAGAGACTAGGGTTCAGACTCAATCGATCCAATAGGCGACGACGGCGGCGAGGTGGACGGCGGCCAAGAAGTTTCTAGCAAGTTCGTCGTAGCGAGTAGAGACACGCCTGAAATCCTTGAGCCGGCAGAAGCAGCGCTCGATAACGTTTGCGTCCTTTATAGGCGCGTTTGCTGAAGCTGTGGAGGGGCACCCTGTTGGACTTGTTCGGAATGACGAGTTTCGCGCCGCGATTGACGATTTCGGTGCGAAAGCCGTCGCCATCGTAGCCTTTGTCCCCAATGAGGGAAGACATGGGCGCCGCGAGTTTCAAAAGGGCCGGCCCTGCGGCAAGATCTGCGTCTTGTCCCGGAGTGAGATGAAATGCGCAAGGTTTGCAATCGGGGTCGCTCAGCGCGTGGATTTTCGTGCTCCGCCCGCCGCGTGAGCGGCCGACGGCCTGTTCATGCTCCCCCCTTTTCCGCCGCTCGCGGAGCGATGCGCTTTGATCGAGGTGGAGTCGATCGACAAAGTCAGGCCGTCCTTGCCGCAGCGGGCGAGCGCTTCAAAGATAGCCTGCCAATGTCCGCGCTTAGCCCAGCGATTGAACCGATTGTAGATTGTCGTGTAAGGGCCATAGTCGGGCGGGCAATCGCGCGAGCGTGCGCCGCACTGGAGCATGTGAACGATACCGCTGATGATGCGTCGATCGTCTTCGCGCGCCGGCGCGGTCTGGTTCATTGGCTGCTGCGGTCTATCTGAGCCCACTGCTTGTCGTTGAGCCAGAACAGTCCTTTGCGCATCGAAGCCCCCATGCCGAATCAACTTGGCAAGAGCGAATCAGAAGCAGTTAATTAGGTACAGACCCTAACAGAAGACAAGCGGCAGACGTTCGAAGAAGGCGGTCCGCATCAAGGGAGAGCGTCAAACTCGAATCCGTGAACGCAGGCACTCGTCTTGATCGACTGCTGGTCGGGCCATTCCATGGCCGCCTCATGCTGCTGATCGGCATCGGAATGTTTTTCATCTACATTGCCGGTACCGTGCTGAGCGTGATGCTGAAGACCAGGTTTGGACCCTCGCCCAGAATGCGGTGTTCATCTCCGCGACCTTCGTCGGCATGATCTGGGATCGTTGCGTACCGGGTTTCTCGGTGATCGCTATGGACGCCGCTTCGCGCCATGATCTTGCCCACCAGCCAGGCGCAGCGCTCGATCTGCGTCAGGTCCAAGTCGCATGCGCAGTGTTCGAAACCTATATACTTCCAGCCGTCGGCGATCGGGGCCGGTGCCGTTCGCCGATCCAGCACGACGTCCAGATAGTCGTCCTTGCACGGGCTCATGGCGGTGTCGCTCATGCTCGCTCCATCGGGCGACGGCGTTGCGTCCGATCTGACCGAGGGGAGCGGGCGCTCGCCTCCGCCTCCCGCGCGTTCAGCCCGGCGCACGCTGGCCTGCCCCCGCGGCGTCGCTGCGATAGCGGCTGGTCGAGGTCTGATAGTACTGCGCGCAGATGTCGGCCATGGCCTCGATCAACGCTCCCCACGGCGCGGGAAAGCATTCTTCCGCCATCAGGCGGTGCAGCATGCGCGTATGGCCGGCCAGCTCGTCCTTGAGGAACTCCATCACAGGCATAGCCGGATAGCGCTGCAGCAGCAGGATCGCCGCGTTGTCGGCCTCGCCCGCCGTCCTGTCCTTGTCGCGTCCATGCAGATCGTTCTGCAGACGCCCTATCGCGGAGATGAGCCGCAGGACCTGGCGAAATGCCGGACGCTCGCGCAAGGTCGCCATGTCCAACCCCCACAGCAATGACAGGCAACAGAACACATTCGCGTAGGCGATCGAATCGACGCCATTGTGCAGGTACTCGGCGTAGGACCAGCGTTCCGCCCCTGCCGCCTGCGCGGGTCCGTCGCGCAGCGCTGCGCAGTAGCGCCGGGTATCGTCGAGAAGCTGAGCATAGTCGCGACGATCGTAGGCGAGTGCGGCCAGCGAGGCGCGCAGCACCGCGCAGCCCTCGAATCCGGGGAGCGCGCACGGCAGGCCCTGCCCCAGCGCCTGCTCCACCGCGGCGAGCTGCTCCGGCGCGATCAGGCCAACGTCGTTGCAATCGTCGAGCCAGAACAGCAGCGCCAGTTCGCGATAGAACGCCACGATCAGCGTTTCGTCCTGCGGATCGCGGCCGGTGCGGGCGCTGGCGTCGCGCAGGCTCGGATGGATGCGCTGCAGGATGTACTGGCCGCCCCTGACTGCTTCCACGGCATGCTCATCGGCGAACCCGGTCAGGGAATGCCCCCACTCCAGCACCTGCTGCAGCGCGCGTTGGGTCTGGATCATGGCGCCGCTCCTGCTCCCTTGGCCAGGGCGCGCCGCCCCCAATGAAGTGCCAGCCACAACCCGGCGAGTTCAGCCACGCGCACGACCCGCGTGGGGCAATATAGTTCTTTGCCGATCCACAGCGGCGTCTGCGGCAATGGATGCGCCGCATGGCGGGCGAGCATCCACTCCAGCGCACGCGCCACCGCCTGCGCGATGCGCCGGCGCCCTGTCGGCTCTTCGTTCCCGTCCATCACGTGCAACGCGAACAGCGCATAGGCGGTTTCCTCGAATGTGGACGCGCGACCGGCGCCCCAGCCGCCGTCGTCGCGCTGCGCGCGCAGCAGCGCCGCCAGCGCGCGCTCGTCGCGCCACTGGGGGTTGCCTTGCGCCAGCGCAGCGATGGCATGCGCGGTGGGATACAGCCATGAAACGTGCCATTTTTCGTTGTCCCATACACCGTCCGGGTTGCGATTGGCTTCGACATAGGCGCTGGCGGCGGCGGTAGGCTTTCCAAACAGTCGCAACGCATGCAGGGCATGGATGTTGGTCGACATCGAGGCATTGCGCTCGCCGGGGAAGGTGACAAACAGCTCGCCGCTTTCGAATTGGCGCAACGCATCGACCGCCGTGTCGCGGCCTGCAAGGCGCAGGACACACAACGCAATGGCGGTGTCATCCGCATCGGCCGCGAAGTGCAAGGCCGGGCCGAGACCGCGCACGCTAAGGCGGGCATCGAGCTGCGCGACGATCACGCGCATCACCTCAGTGAGCGCGGGATGCGCGAACAACCCGGCCAGATGCAGGGTGTACAGCGACCAGCATGGTTCGAACACATTGATCGGCCAGACGTTGGGAACGACACCTTCGATGCCGCTGCGCGTCGCCTTCGATGCCGCCTTCAGATACGCGTCCGCGCGCCCGACCTGCGGCGTGCTCCCCTGTGTCAGGACGTGCGCACGCCACGCGGCGGTGGCCGCCGGACTGATGCCGATGCTGCCGTCGTCGTCCGGGCATGCGGTGGTCGGCGAGGTCCCCCAGGCTTCCCAGGAGTGCAGCAACGGATGGCCGCTCGGCAACGTCGCCACCGCCGCCAGCTTGACCAGGCACGCTTGCCGCAACGGCAACAGCGCCGGGTGGCGCGGAAACGCCACGCCGCCCAGCAAGGATGCGGCCTCGCCGCAAAATTGCGGCAAGATCAGCTCCGCGCCGATCGGCGCGTCTTCCGGCACCGCATGCGCGTAGGGATCGGGCTGGCGTTCGAGGAACCGGGTTGCAGCCTGGACCGCGTCGGCAGCGCCGGGAAGAGGATCGGCACGTTGCAATGCCAGCAACGCCGCCCACGTGGGCGCATGACGGAACAGCGGGAAGTCCGCGCTTCCCCATCCGCCATCGGCCTGTTGCTGCGAGATGAGCCACGCGTAGGCGTCCTGCCGACCGGTGACGTTGCCGTGGAATTGCAGAGCTCGCGCCGTGTCGTAGACGGACGGACCGACGCTGCCGCCGTCGCTCATCTCGCTCAGCAGGTGGCGCAATTCGGAAAGGATCTGTTCGGACTGCGCGTTCACGCGGGATGTTCCTTCTGCAGACGGTTGACGAGAACCAGGATCGGGCAGACGCCGCGCACGTCGCCGCAGGTCCGTCGCGGCCCGGCCGATGGGCAGCGCCGGACGGCCGCACTGCTCTGGCGCGGCGACGCGCCAACGACGCTGGCGCCGGTCCGCCGCATAGGCTTGGCCGCAGCGCGCCGCGGCCGTGCAGGGCAACCGCTGCGATGGGCGCCGCGGACTCGGACACGGTGCAGCATGCACCGCTACCGCCGGCTGATCGCAGCGGCACAAGGGCGACTCCATGCGCACGGGCGCGCTCATGCGCATGGCGCGTGCTTGAACAGGTGCGCGTTGGCCCGCTGCAGCATCTGCCCCAACCGTTCCGCACGCGGCCCCAGCGGGATGATGGCCTCTCCGGCGTCGCGCAACAGATCGAGCGCGAACTGGCGCGCAGCCTGCAGCCCCATGATCGACGCGCAGGTCGGCTTCTGCGCCGCCGCGTCCTTGCCGGGGGTCTTGCCCAGCGCCGCGGTATCCGCCGTCGCATCGAGAATGTCATCGACCACCTGCAACGCCAGGCCGAAACAGGCGCTGTAGCGATCGAGCGCACAGTACAGCGCAGCGTGCGCGGCATCCTCCGCGATGGCGCATAGCGCGCCCATGCGAACGGACGCGCGCACTAGCGCTCCGCTCTTCATCCGGTGCATCGCGACGATCCTGTCCAGCTCGACGTGCTTTCCGACCAGCGACAGATCGATGGCCTGCCCGCCTGCGGCACCCTCGGCGGACACCGCCTGCGCCAGTTCGCGCACGAGCGCGATAGGATTGTCGCCCGGCGCATCCAGGCTCGCCAGGGTCAGGAAGGCGTGCGCCTGCAGCGCGTCGCCGACCAGGATCGCGGTGGCTTCGCCGAACTTGACATGCACGGTCGGAAGGCCGCGGCGAAGCACGTCGTTGTCCATCGCGGGCAGGTCGTCGTGGACCAGGGTACAGGCGTGCATCATCTCGATCGCGGCGCCGACGTCGTCGAGCATGTGCGCCGGCGTGTCGGCCAGTGTGCCGGCAGCCAGACAGAGCAAGGCGCGGGTGCGCTTCCCGCCATGCAAGGTGGCGTAGCGCATTGCCGCGATCAGCTCGGTCTCACCCTTGTCTTCGACGCAGAGACGACGCGCGAGCGCTTGTTCGACCCGCTTTGCGCCGTCCTGCATCCAGATCTCAGGCATCAGCCTGCCGGAAGCGCCGCGCGCCTGCGCGCCCAATCCGCCGAGCGCGGAAACGCCAGTTCGGTCGTCGTTTAGCGTGGAACCGGTCTGCATGCTGTTCATGTCCTTGTACCTGACAGGAGACGGCCACAGCGGGCCGCCGCGGTGTTGCCGGCGTCGCTGCCTCGCCACACAGGCGCAAGCGATGCCAGCTCATGAGAATCCGATGCGGATTTTCATGGACGGATGTGCGGTCGGGTAATAACGCCGGCCTTTTTCGACGCCGCTCAGCAACCGCGGCCGCACCCCGGCCTTGTGCATGGTCAGCGCCAAAGCGATGCAGAACTGCACCAGTTCGAGCCACACCAAGTGGTAGCCGATGCAGACGTGTGGGCCGGTACCGAACTGCAGCATGTCCACCGGCCGGATCGGCTCCGTGCGTTGCAGCCACCGCGCCAGGCGGAACTGATCAGGCGCCTCGTGCAGCAGCGCCGAGGTCGAGAAATGCAGCAGCGGGATGCACAGATGGGTGCCCGCGGGAATGCGCCGTTGGCCGAGTTGCAATTCCTGCAGCGCCCGACGCGGCAGGAGCGTGGTCGTCGGATGCACGCGCAGCGTCTCGCGGAACAGGGCCTCAGCGACCGGACACTGCGCCAGGTCCGCGTGCCGGGTCGGCACCGCGCCCACGCGTTGCGCCTCCTCGACCAGGGCGTCCCACAGCACAGGCTGCCGCGCCAGCTCGATCACCATCCAGGCCATCGTCGAGGCGGTGGTGTCGTGACCGGCAAGCAGCAGCAAGCGGATATTGGCGACCAGGACGTCATCGGAGAGCGCATCGTCGCTGCGATCGAAGGCGCTTACCATGTCGTTGATCAACCCGGTGCGCGCGGCATGCGCGCGCGCGTCGCGGACGAACTGACGCAACTGCGCGTCGATCCAGTCGCGGGCGGCGCGGCCCCGCCGCAAGGGCAGCCCGGGCAGGTCGACCGGGGGCGCGACGATCAACTGCAGCAGTTGCCGGTACTTGCGATGCCATCCTGGCAAGTCCTGCGCGGGGATACCCATGAGGCTGAAGATGAGTTTGAGCATCAGGTCGCCGGTTTCGCGCAGGATGGTTACGTCGCCGCGGTCACGCCACGCCTGCACCCGCGCCCAGATGACGGGCGCGAACAGGTCGCCGATGCCGGCCTGAGTCAGCCCTTTGGGCAGGAACGCCGCCTTGATCGCATCGCGCGCCTGCCGGTGCGCGCCGCCGTCCTGGGCGACCAACGTTCCGCCAAGTAATTCGGGCGCGATCTCTTCGATCAGCACCGAGGACACGTCCTTGTGCCGGAGCAGCGCGAACGCGTCCGGATCCACGCAGGTCATCAGGTGTCCGGCAGGGCCGAAATCCAGCCAGAAGTGGCTGCCCAGCATCCGTTCCGCGCGCCGCAGCAGGCGCGGCAGGTCGCAGACGATGGCGGGAAGATGCCCGACCAGGGGGAAAGCGCCGGGCACGATCGGGATGTCGTACCGCAGCCGGTGCCGACGCGCCAGCGGGTTGAGCAGCATGTCCATCAGCAGCGCGGCGCCGCAGCCGCTTCGGCGGTGTTGCCGGCAGGCCGCGCGGCGCGGCTGTTGCCACCGTCGGCGTACGTCGGCACATGCGCCAGCATGCCGCCGTCAATGCACACGACCTGGCCGGTGATGAACGCAGCATCCTCGGAAAGCAGGAACGCCACCAGCGCGGCCACGTCCTCGGGACGGCCGACGCGCGGCAGGAGCTGATGCCGGCGCAGATGCCGTTGCATGCCCTCGTCCAGCTTGGCGAGGAGACGCTCGGTCATGATGAGACCCGGCGCAACCGCGTTGCAGCGGATCCGCGCATGACCGTACTGGGTGGCGAGCGAGGCCGACAGCATGTTCATCGCCGCCTTCGACGCGGCGTAGGACGTCTGCGCGGTGTCACCGCTGAGCCCCTGGCATGACGACATGTTGACGATCGCGCCACCGCCGCGGGCGATCATCGGTGGGATTGCCTGCCGGCAGCAGAGCAGGGTGCCGCGCAGATTGGTCGCCATGGTCTGGTCCCAGACCGCCAGATCCAGGTCGAGGATCGCGCGGTCGCGCGGGGTCAGATGCATGGCGCTCGCGTTGTTCACCAGCAGGTCGACCCCACCGAAGTGCCGCTCCGCCGTCTCGAACAGCGCTGCCACCGCCTGCGCATCGGCGATGTCCATCGCCAGGGCCAGCGCGTGGCCCGCTTCGGCCGCGATCTGCGCGGTGCAGGCGATGGCCGCCGCGCCGTCAATGTCGGCCACCACCACTCTGCCGCCCTCGCGCGCGATAGCGAGGGCGCATGCCTTGCCGATACCGGCGCCGGCGCCGGTTACCACGGCCACCTTGCCTTCAAACCGTCCCATCGTGTCCTCGTCGATTGCGTTGGTCTTTCGCGGCATGCCGCTCGGCCTCGGCCGGAGAAGGCGCAGGGTCGGCGGTGGCGCGCTCGTCATCGCCAGCGTCGCTTTCGATGACCCTAATGGCGGCGACCGGGCATTGGCTGGCCGCGAGCCGCACGGCGGCGTGCAGCGCCTGCGGGACCGTCGCCACGCACACTTCGGCCACGCCGTCCGGTTCGCGCTGGCGAAAGGTGCCCGGCAGCGTCAACACGCACTGCCCGGTGGTTCCGCACATATCCTGGTCGACCACGACGCGCATCTCAGTCCCCGTGCTCATGCAGCCGCACCGGCAACGCGCGGAACGTCCTAAGGAACGCGGAGGGCTCCCGGCTCGGCTGCTCGGCCAATGCCAGCGTGGGGAAGCGCGCCTGGATCCGCTGCAGGCTCTCGGCCAACTGCACCCGGGCCAGTTGCGCACCGAGGCAGAAGTGGATGCCGTGGCCGAAGCTCAGCATGATCTTCCCGTCGGTCGACATGCCAGGACTGGTGCCGTAGAACCGCGCGGGATCGAAGCGGTCGGGGTCGGCGAAGGCGTCCGGGTCGCGATTGCCGGCCGCGATCAGCACGCGCACGTCCGCGTTCTTCGGGATCACCACGCCGCCTAGTTCGATGTCGCGCTGGGCGATACGCGGAATGGAGCTGAACATGGCGGGCGCGTCGCAGCGCAGGACCTCTTCGACGAATGCCTTCACCCCCACGGCGTCTCCCTGCAGCCAGTGCCGCTGTTCGGGATACGCCAGCATCGCCAGGACCGCATGGTCGATGGTCGCGGCAGTGGTGGCGAAGCCGCCCAGCAGCATGCCCCACAGCATGCTGATCAACTCCGCATCCGACAGCGTGTCGGCATCGTCCTCGTGTGCGCCGACCAGCATCGACACGATGTCGTGGCGGGGATCGGTGCGCCTGCGCTCTATGAGGTCGCCGAAGTAGGCCTGCACCCTGGCGCTGGCCGCGTCCGCCGCGGCAAGCTGGGGATCGCTGGCGTGCGGGCTTAGGCCTTCCAGAATGGCGCCGATGCCGGCGGCGAGCCCGAACATGTCGTCTTGGGGCATGCCGAACAGTTCGGCGAAGATTAGCATGGGCAAGGCCAGCGCGAATTCCCGATGCAGGTCCACCGTCTCCCCGCGCTCCAGTGCGGGCGCCATGCCGTCCAGGCGCGCTGCGACGATGCGCGCGATGCTCGGCCGCAGGTCGTCGATCTGGCGCATGGTGAAATCGCGCGAGATCAGCCGGCGCAGACGCGTATGCGTCGGTGGGTCCTTCATCGCCAGCGTGGACGCCAGCAGATTGAGCGACAGGCTGGTCGCTGCACGCGGGAAATAGCGCGCCAGTTCGCCCGGCGCCGGTCCCCGAAACGCATCGCCCGTGGCCTTGAGCGCCCAGTAGATGTCGCCGTGGCGGCTCAACAGAAAGAGGCCCGACGCCGCGCGATGCACCGGATCGTGCTCGCGCAACCACCGCATGAACGGATACGGGTCGTGGATGCACGCTGGCGACGCCAGTTCGGCGAAGGCGTCCCGGCATGCTGCCGTGGTTTCTTGCACGTCCATCTTGGTTAACTGTTGGCTTGCTGATCGGAACGGCGCGCGCCAGGCGCGCCGGCAAATTGCGGAGAAGATCGCGATTCCCGGCGGTGTCCGCGCATCACCAGAGCACCGGCAACTCTTCGAACCCGCCAGTGATGATCTCCTTGCGCAACTTCAGTTCTTCCGGCGCCACGGCCAGGCGCAGCGCGGGAAAGTGCTGGAAGATCGAACCGAACACCACTTTGAGTTCCAGCCTGGCCAGCGCCATGCCGAGGCAGTAGTGCGGACCGTAGGAGAACGCCAGGTGCGGGTTTTCGGCGCGCCCGATATCGAAGATTTGCGGGTCGTCGAAATGGCGCGGATCGAACGACGTCGCAGGCAGTCCGACCAGCACCTTGCTCTCCGCGGGAATATGCACGCCCGCGATGGTCACGTCGGTCCTCGGATAGCGCATGATGCCGTCCCAGCCCACGCCCGCCGGGTACATGCGTAGGATTTCCTCCACCGCCGTGTCCACCAGGGATGGATCGCCGACCAGGCGTTCGCGCTGTTGCGGATGGCGGAACATGGCCAGCAGGCCGAATTCGATCTGCGCGACGGTGCTCTCGTGCCCCGCCACCAGCATGCCCGCGGCCAGACCGATCGCCTCTTCCTCGGTCGCCTTGCCCTGGTCGACCGCCGCGAGCAGGTCCGTCAGCAGGTTGTCGCCCGGATCCTGGCGCTTGTCCCGCATCTTGCTGCGAATGTAGGCGCGCAGTTCTTCCCAAGCCAGGCGCGACGCGCTGCGCGGGCCGCTTTCATGCTGGTGCGTCATTACCTCGTCGGACAGGCCGGCGAAAAACGCGTGATCCTCGTAGAGCACGCCCATCAGCGCGCTGATGACCATGGCGGGAAGCGGAAAGGAGAGGTGGCGCCGCAGGTCGGCGGGCTGGGGCTGGGCCGCCAGCGTCTCGAACAACTGCGCGGCGATCGCCTCGACCTGCTGCGCGAGCAGCTTCACCCTGCGGTCGTTGAAGGCTGGCGCCACGATCGTGCGCAACCGGGCATGCTCGCCCCCCTCGTGCGAGACCAGCCACCCCGGCGAACCGAGAATTACCGAATCCGGGGTGAATGCCGCCGGCGGCATTCCCGCGGGCCGGAACGCCGCGTCGGACAGCACCGCCTTGGCCTCGTCGTAGCCTGTCACCCACCAGCCTTCGTGCCCGGACGGGAAGCGCACGCGGTGGATCGGACCGTTGGCGCGTAGCGCCAACATCTTGGGCGAGGGCTCGATGTGATCGACGCGCCACATCGGCAGCGTCGGCAAGGGTTGTTCGGACATGGTGACACTTCAGTCTCTACGCGATGGAAGGGCGGAAGGTGACCGGCAGACGGTGCGGGCTTCACGTGCGCTTGCGTTCGCTTCTGTTCGTCGATGATGATGATCGGCGGGGACGGCGGCCGGAACCTAGGGCCTCAAAGTGGCTTTAGCCAACTACCGAATCTTGTAGTAGCGTCCTAAACTAAACGCTTGGTGGCGCAAAAAATATGCGGAAAACTCTGCCGCCACGCGCTGCAATACGGAAACCTATTTCCGATGCGTATCCGCCTATGTTGGTTGGCTACATGCGTGTCGTCGGACTCCGACGGCGAGAGCACGGACTTGCAGCGCGATGCGCTGCTCGCCGCCGGCATTGATCTGGTGACCTGCCTGGGGTTCGCCACGATGACGATGGCGTATTTCGCAAGGCTGATAGAGGGCCCGCGTTGATTCTCGATGCAAACGTTATCAAGGCGATCGTTGATCCTTCGGGCCCTTGGGAGCTCCTTTTCAAGAACAAGATCCCTTCTCGGCTCAACGAACTTCCATGCGAAAGGCGTGCTGAACTATAGCAACTACGTCGAAGAAGCAGCGGCGCTTGCACGACAACACCTTTCGGGCAATAAGCTCGCAAAGGAAGCAGGTCCGCCAGCCGTCCTGGCGGGCAATGACAGCCGCCGCAAAGAGCCCGGGCTGGCGCTATTTCGTCGTAACGCGTACCGGCAGTGAGCTGAGGGCCCGCAATCCACTGCTGTCGCGGTATACCGGCTCGCCCGTTATCTCGATTGATGCGACGCTCGCCGCCAAGGCGGCCAGAACGGCTTCGCCTTCGAGCCGCGCGACCATTTGCCCCACGCAGCCATGGATCCCGGTGCCGAAGCCGATATGGCCCGAGACGCGCCGGGTGATGTCGAACTGGTCGGGCTGCTCCCACCGCGTTTCGTCGCGATTTGCAGAACCAATCAGCAGCAATACTTTCTCGTGCTTACCGATCGGCACCCCTGCGATCTCGGTTTCATGCGGTGTGGTCCGAAAGACGTAAGGTGCGGCGGAATCATAGCGCAGGCTCTCATCGAACGCGCCGCGCGCCAGCGAAGGATTGGCGGCCAGAATGGCCCACTGCTCCGGATGACGGACCAAACTAAAGAGGGCCATGCCTGTTGCACTGATAGTCGTATCCAGTCCCGCCGAAAGAAAGGACCGGACGAGCAGAGGCGCTTCGTCATGGGTAATTTCGCCGCTATCGGCGGCCTCGTAGACCTGTGCGCCAAAACTGCCGGGAGCCAAGGCGTCCCGTTGGCATTTCGCGGCAACCCAAGGCAAAACCTCAGGTGCCTTGGCCATCAGAGTTCGGAAATAATCGTTCTCCGGCCCCATGCCGGCAAACACCATTGCGCCGTAGGTCAGAAAATTTTCGCGGCCCTCATTGTCGATGCCCAGGGCATCCGGAAATACAGTCACCGGAAATATTTCGGCAAGATCGCGGACGGCGTCGAATGATCTCTTTTCAATGAGTTCGTCGACCAGCGCGGCGGCCTTGGCCTTGAAACCGTTCTCGAGGCCCCGCATGGCACCCGGCGACATGATCCGAGCTAGCACCTTTCGGGTGCGTGTATGTAGCGGTGGGTCAGCTTCGAGGACGATGCTCGGCGGACGCCACGGCTTTTCCTTGAAATAATTGACGATGCCAGCACCACCGCCATTGCTGAAGTTCACATGGTCAGCAAAGACCGCCTTGATCTCCGCAAAACGCGGCACGGCGAAGATGCCGTATTTCTCGAGCCTGACGACGGGTGCCTTCGCACGAAGCTCGGCATAGGCCGGATAGGGGTCGATGCGAGTGTCCCAGTCGAACGGATCGAAATCGCTGCAGGCATACTCGCGTGCCGAAGTTGCCACTGTTTGCCTCCGTTTGGTCGCTTCTATTTAATTGACTATAGTCATTTATTGCAGAGGATGGCAAGCTAGGAATGGAGTGGCGTTTTTTGCTCGTGATAACAGCCATGTAGCTGCAGGACAGACCAGGACAGACCGGGCGGAGATTGGATGTCGGCCGAGAGATCAGGAAACTCCAAGGGGATGCGACGCTTTCAGAAGCGCGCACGCCAAGAAGCTGACAAGCGCGCGTTGCAGGCTCGAATCCTGGAAACAGCGCGAAAGGAGTTCGCGAGCGGCACACTCGAAACCGTTTCGATCCAGAAGATCGCCGATGCGCTCGGTTACTCGAAGGGTACGGTTCTCAAATACTTTCCGACCAAGATCCTGCTGCTGCTGGCAGTGAAGGAGAGGAATCTCGAGGAAATGGCGGATCGGCTCGACCAAGTCCGCGCGCTTCATTCCAGCGGTGAGGTCCGGCTGCGGCGTGTCATGGAGGCCTATATCGAGTATTGGGTGAACAACCCCGATCATTTTCGATCGCTCTATTCGATGGCCGGCACAGTCGAGGACAGGCGTTTTCCCGACGGGGTTTATTTCGGTGAAACTGAGATCGCACGAAAGGGCTACGGGCTATTTGTGACCTCGATGGCGGAGTATCTTTCCGAATTAGGGGTGGAGGCGACGCCAAGGCTGACGGAGCGCCTCGCGACCGCCCTGCTATCGGCGGCGCATGGGGTGATCTCGCTGCCACTGGGAACACCAACGATGAAATGGCCGGATACTCGTGGCAACGGACGATTGGTCCTCGACAGTCTCATCGACGCTTGGTCGGCGAAGATTAAAGCCGCTCGGCAGACCGAGACCTGGCCGAGAATTTCCATCGGTGATCTTCTTTAGTTCGGCAGCACCGGCTTGATGGCAGCCGATCTATCGTCGCAGCCAAGAAAAGGGGCTGTCGTGCGAAGGGATTCGCCACGCGTACCGAAACGAAGACGGACACCTACGCGTGAGAAGCGACGTTTACTGGCCGGCGAGCCATAATGTCCCGAAGTATCTGAAATATATCGGACAGTTCTTTAGGATCGCTGGGGGCGCCAAAACAGATGCGAATGGCGCCAGGATCCCCCTTTCCCACCGCTGAGGCGATGCGGGGGGGGGGACAAGTATGCCTCGTCCTGGCGCAGCGGCCGTAAACCGATCTGCGGACCACTCTTGCGGCAACTGCAACTATCCGTAGAAGGCTGAGAACTGAAGTTTGCGGCATTGGGAAAAAGTCTAGGAGCACCCCGTAACGTTCGTGCGCCTGACGCCGCCGCTCACGCAGAAGTTCTTCCAGCTTTCCGCTCTCAATCAACCGCACCACAGTCTCGCCTAACACCTGAGCAACAAACCAGGCACAGGCGTGCAGGAGGAGCTGAGTTTGAGCGATGTAGGCCGGCGGGACTGTCACTGTCCCGAGCCTGAAGGCTGGCGCACGGTATTTGGAGTAGGACGTGATTTAGAAGGAGAGGGCCGGCACCAATGAGGCGATCGGCACAGGACGCTCGGGGAAGAAAAAGCGGTAAACGTCATCCTCTATGATGGCGAGATCGAGCTCCTCGGCGAATTCACCGATGCGCCCCCGCGGTCAAGACTCAGCGTGCGAGCCGTGGGGCTCTGCAACGTCGGCAGGCAATAGAGCACTCGCGCTCGGGACGCCCGGCAGGCTTTTTCAGCGCCTCAGGGTCGATTCGGTCCTCATCCATGTCCACGGGCACCAAATTAAGGTGGCTGGCGCGGCGATGGCTTTGAAGCAGGGATAAGTGAAAGCACCCACCAAGACACTGTCGCCGGGTTTTGCCACGAAGCGCAGGGCGACATCGATCGCGTGCTGGGCGCCGTTGCACAGAATCAGCTGTGCCGGCGCGACCGTAAAGGCCTTGTCAGAGAGCGAGGCTGCGATGATTTCACGTCCCTGGGAAAGGCCAGCGTGAGGATGGTAGCCCAACAACAGTGCAAGATCAGGTTCGCGCACCACCTCGCCAAACAACGCGGACAGGACCTGCGTTTCGCTTCCGTGGCCGGGCACGCTCAGCGCTAAATTGACCGGTTCATGTCATGCCGTGGCCGCCTCGGCCTGCGCGGCGAATGACGCCGGACGAAGGTTCCCTGCCCGACATGTCCGCTGATACCGCGTTGTTCGGCCTTCTGATAGGCTTTGCTGACGGTGCCGACGGACAGGCCGAGCTCTCGTGCCAGGTCAAGGTGCGGCGGAAGGCAGTCGCCATCGGACAGCCGACCGTCAGCGATCTCCCGCTCCAGAGCACTGACCAGGGCGAGCTAGCGCGCCCCCTCGGACGCGAGTTTCCGCGGCCGGCGCGTATCTGCAGAAAGCCTGGCGCGGCAAACGGCCAGTACGTCATCACGCCGGAGATGAGCCCCGGCTTCGTGGAGGCACTCCCTGTCAGCAAATCCCACGGCATCGGTCCGGCGACTTGCGCCAAGATGAATGCTATCGGGCGGTACACTGCCTCGACGTCCGCAATCAGTCGCTCGACTCTGCAAGCCAATTTCGGCAAGGCCGGCGCGTAATACTACCGGATATCGAGGGGCATCGATCACCGCGAGGTCCGCGCGAACCGGATCCGGAAGTCGGTTGGTGCGGAGAATACGTCCTCAACCGATCTTTAGCGCTTTCGACGCAATGGCCACCGAGTTGGGCCCGCTGATCGAGAAGGTCTGGCGGCACTGGGAGGACAAGGACCGCGCGGGCCCGGAAAGTCACGCTGAAGGCTCAAGTCAACGATTTTGACATCATCACGCGCAGCAGGTCCATGCCGATCGCGAAGTCGAACCACAGCGAGCCCGAACACTTCTCGATCGCGCTGCTTCAAAACGAGATGCCTGCTCCAAAGCCGGTTCGGCTTCTCGGAGTATCGTTGTCCTCGCCCCACGGTGAGTGGCAGGTGAGCCGCAACTCGGCCTGGCCGATTTGAGAGGCGCAGTTTCGAGCAGGATTTCAGGAGGGGCGCAGGCGCAGGTCGTGTGCAGTGCGGCAGAGTTCATTAGTTCACATTCGTGAATCCCAAAATGGAAAGACTTGCGGTAGGATCGGGCTTTCCAAGGGGGCGCACCCATGTTTGAACAAGCTACAACCGCTCTATTGCGAGCGGTACTTGACGAGGTCTGCGAAAAGCTAGCCCGCGACGAGACGGGCGCTCGCACCCATGTGGCCTGCAAGATCCTCGAAACCGCAAAGACCGGCGAAACGACACCGGACGAGCTGCGGCAGATTGGCCGGAAAGCCCTGACACAAGCGCCGAGGATGTGGCGTTGATCAGGCGAGGTGCGCAGTGAATTTCCAGGTCACGGTCTTGAAGATCCTGGTGAGTTATCCGGATGGATTCGCCGTGATGGCGGACCTCAAGCGCGACATGGCCATCCTGGCGACCAGCGGCCCGGAATGGGCCGAGCGCACCAAGCGGATGGCAACGCGCGTACCCGAGCTCGACATTTTTTCGGACGGCCTCGTCGAGCGTCAAAACGGCGGCTGGAGGATTACTGTGAAGGGACGAGCCGTGCTCGAATCCATGGAGGCGCGCCGGACCGAACACGAACCGGTCGAGAAGGTGCCAGTCGAAACGGCCGGGCCACCAGTGCCATCCTTGCCGCTGCCGGCAGAGCGAGCGAAGCGCCGACGCGAACGGCGCCAGCGTCGCCGCGAAGCCCGCGAACGCATGCATCTTAAGTGGGCAGGGCGCGGCGGCAGCCCAACTCATTGACCAAAAAGTAGATAGCTCCTGTCGATGCCGCGCCGCCCCCGCGTCTCATGGGTCCAGCCGACAGCTCGGCGATAGCTGCCGATCGCCGCGGTCCGCTTGAGTGTCTTGACGACGACGGGCTGGTTCTCATCCGCGAAAGGGGAGACCCAAAGCGCATCCTCGGGACAATAAAGCTCGCAAAAGGAAGCATGTCGTCGTGACGGGCAATGACCGGAATTCCTTAGGTGCCGAGTTTGCCGTCCATCGCCTTCCACACGCTGTCGTAATCGGCGAATGCGAAGACGGTGCATGCCCGCGCTCGGCACCAGGGTTGCAGGATCGAGGACGGTTGGTTGAAGAACTCACGCCGCTGCGTACCTGGTCAGGAGTTCGGTGTCGGAGCCGAGCTGATTGGCCGGAAACAGCCTGATCTCCAGCCCGCCGCTCGTCGCTTCGCGGATCGGTCGATCGCCTCTTGGGCCCTGATATTCACGGGGTGGGTCGGATCCTGCCCGGTCGCAAACTTGTAAACGAACTCGGCTGCGGAAGCCGGACGAGTAAGAATCCCGCAGAGAGGTACGGCCGTGGCTGCCATCAATAGCGTACGGCGGCTCATCCTTCCGGGCTTCGAGACAATCATGTTTCCTCCTGATCCTGCGTTGACGTTGGTGCCGACAGCATCAGCCTGCGCTGGCGTGCAGCTTTCGCGTCTCTTGGTTCACCGCTCTCGACCGCCGGCATGTAGGCAAGAGTCATCGCTCGCCGCCGCAACATGCGACGGGTGTAGCTCCTCACAAGGACTTGGCTGGATTGGCGCTTAGCGCCGGTGCAAGCCACTGCTTGATCTGCCTTGCGACCTCTGCGGTAGAAATCCCGTAGCGGTCGTGCAGTGTCGGAAGTGCGCCAGCGTCAAGAAATTCGTCCGGCAATGCGATCTGGCGGAAACGCGGATGAACGCCTGAACGCATTAGAACCGCGGCAATTGCCTCGCCAAGGCCGCCAATCGACGTGTGGTTCTCGGCAACGACGACAAGACGGCCCGATTTGCCGGCTTCACGCAAGATCGTCTCAGTGTCGAGCGGCTTGATGGTTGGAACATGCAGCACCGCAGTGTCGATGCTGTCGCCCTTCAAGGTTTGCGCCGCCTCGAGCGCACGCATGGTCATGATGCCGGATGAGATGACCAGGGCGTCCTTCCCGTCACGAATCAGCTTGGCCCTGCCGAGCTCGAATTTGTAATCATATTCGTCCAGCACGAGCGGCACCTGGCCGCGCAGCAGGCGGGTGTAGACAGGCCCGTGATGGGCCGCGATGGCGGGCACCAGCTGCTCGATTTCGTGAGCATCGCAGGGATCGATGACCGTCATATTCGGCATCGCGCGAAACAGGGCGACATCTTCTGCGGCCTGATGGCTCGGGCCATAGCCCGAGGTCAGCCCCGGCAGCGCGCAGACGATCTTCACGTTGCGATCTTCCTCCGCGATCGTCTGGTGTATGAAGTCGTAAGCCCGTCGCGATGCGAACACGGCGTAAGTGGTCGCGAACGGCATGAAGCCTTCGGCGGCAAGGCCCGACGCAGCGCCGAACAGAAGCTGCTCGGCCATGCCCATCTGATAATAACGGTCCGGAAATTCCTTCGCGAAGATGTGCAGATCGGTGTATTTGCCCAGATCGGCCGTCATGCCGACAACCTCAGGGCGGCTGCGGGCGAGCTCGACGAGCGCATGTCCAAAGGGCGCCGGTTTCGTCTTCTGTCTTTCAGAAGCGATCGATGCGATCATGGCGGAGGTGGTCAGGCGCGGCTTGCGCGGCTGCGGTGCCGATCTGATGGTCCTCATGCCTGCCTCCCAGCTTCCAGCGCGGCAAGCGCGAGCTGCCATTCGTGCTGCTCGACGCGGATGAAATGATTCTTCTCGCGCTGCTCCAGGAAAGGAACGCCCTTCCCCATCAGAGTGTCGGCGACGATCATCCTCGGCTTGGGCTCGGGATGGGACTTGGCGGCGTCGAACGCGGTAAGTACGGCATCGAGATCGTTGCCGTCGATCCGCTGCACGAACCAGCCGAAGGCCTGAAGCTTGTCGACCAGCGGCTCGAAGGCCATAACCTGCGTGGAAGGACCATCCGCCTGCTGATTGTTGACGTCGACGATGCCGATCAGATTGTCGAGCTTGTAGTGGCCTGCCGACTGGATCGCTTCCCAGACGGAGCCTTCGTCGAGTTCGCCATCGGAAAACAACGTGTATACCTGTGCCTCGGATCTCTTGCGCTTGAGTCCTAGGCTCATGCCGAGGGCAATGCTCAGCCCAAGTCCGAGCGATCCGCCCGACATTTCCATTCCGGGCGTGTAGGAGGCCATGCCCGACATCGGCAGGCGGCTCTCGTCGCTGCCATAGGTTTCGAGTTCTTCCTCCGGGACAATTCCCGCCTCGATCAAAGCTGCGTAGAGTGCGATGGCATAATGTCCGTTGGAGAGCAGAAAGCGGTCCCGGCCCTCCCATGACGGGTCTTCAGGCCGGTAACGCATGGCGTGGAAATAGGCCACGGCGAGAACATCGGAGATGTCGAGCGCCTGCGCGATGTAACCCTGCCCCTGGACTTCGCCCATGCGCAGCGCATTGCGGCGGATGTTGTAGGCGCGGTCCGCTAGCTTGGGCGCGTTGATAAGCGCATTGGTGGGCGTTTCCATCGATCTGGACCTTATCTCGCTGGCTCAGTGGATAAGCATGCCGCCGTTGACGTCGATCACGGCACCCGTGACGTAGGCAGATAGGTCCGAGGCCAGGAAGGTGTAGATACCGGCGACATCTTCTGCCGTGCCGAGGCGATTGAGCGGAATGCCTTCCAGAATTTTCGCTCTCATTTCATCGTTCAGCTTGCCTGCCGTAATATCCGTGCCGATCAGGCCGGGCGTAACGCAGTTGACGCGAATCCCGTCAGGGCCGAACTCCCGCGCCATCGCCTTGGCGAGGCCAAGGACCCCTGCTTTCGCAGCCGAGTAGTGTGGCCCGCCAAAAATTCCACCACCGCGCTGGGCCGAGACGGACGACATGCACGCGATCGACCCGGACTTCCGTGCGCGCATATGCGGGATCAGCGCCTGGGACAGAAACAGGATACCCTTGAGATTGACGTCCTGAATTCGATTCCAATCGGCCGGCGAAATGTCCAGGAACTTGACGGGCTGGGTGATCCCGGCATTGTTGATCAGGATATCGATGCCTGCGAAGGTTTCGATCACACGGGTGACTGCCTGTTCGCAGAACGATTTGTCGGCGACGTTGCACGCCAGTCCAATGTGGGACTTTCCAAGCGATGCCGCAGCTTCCGCCGCGGCGCCCGCGTCGATATCCAGAATGGCCACCCGAGCGCCCTCGGCGGCGAACCGCCGGGCGGTTGCGAGCCCGATGCCCCGCGGCGAGGCCGCGCCCGAAATGATTGCCGTCTTACCGCTGAGCAGCATCAATTCCTCCCGCAAATTGTTCTTCCTTGCTGGATTTAGGAATGACCTGCGGAGGCCGGCCCTACAAACGCGCAGTTGTCACGGATCGATGAATCTGGTTCACTTATCGAATGCTCTCGAAGATCCCGATATCCTCAATTCGTGCCTTTGAAGCCGCAGCCCGGACCGGATCGTTTCGCGATGCGGCGAATGAGCTTCACCTGACGCCGAGCGCCGTCAGTCACGCGATTCGCAAGCTGGAGGCCACGCTTCGGACCGTTCTGTTCGAGCGCAGCGCGCGATCTGTGCGGCTCACGCCAGCCGGCGAAAATCTGATGCGTCACACCGGGGCGGCGTTCGATCAGCTCCGCCGCGGGCTTGAAGAAGTCGCCGCCCGCGGCCCACAACTGGTGCGCGTCCATTCCGCCCCAAGTTTTGCTGCGCAATGGCTGGCGCCACGGCTTGCGCAGTTTCTCGCTGCTTACCCGAAGCTCGAGGTTCGACTGGCCGCAAGCACGGATTATGCGCGCTTCAGCAACGATGATTTCGATATCGACATCGTCTACGGTCCGCCGCGCGCGGAAGGCGTCGAGATTGTTCCACTACCAGAGGAGACGGTCACGCCGCTCTGCTCTCCCTCGCTCGCAAAATCGATAAGGAAGGCCGCTGATCTCCTCGATCAGACGCTCATCCGCTCAGACGTGAAGCAGGTGCAGTGGCATCAATGGTTCGCTGCCAACGGATTGGAAGCCCCCGCGCTCCACGGCATGAGGTTCGATCGGAGCTTTCTTGCAATTGCGACCGCTGCGGAGGGATTGGGAGTGGCGTTGGAATCAACCCTCCTGGCCCAGCTTGAACTGGCCAATGGGCGATTGGTTGCCCCATTGGCGGGACGTGCGACCGATATCAGTTACGTCGGTCACCGTCTCATCTATCCGCGCGCCAGCCGACAAAGATCGGCCGTACGAGCGTTTGCAGACTGGCTGCTGGCTCAGCTCGACGGTGAAGACGCCCGCTCCTCGCAATGAACTGCAGGTCTGGCTGGAGCTTGGTTCAGGGCAAACCTCTGCTTGGCGCCGAACAGCAACCCTCGCCGCGGGGGCGTCCGCGCCTGCGGAGAACCTCAGATCATGCATTCTTCATTGGTCTGGTAGGGAGCTATCGCTGATGCTCGCCGATCCATCTGTACAAGGCGATCATCGATGTAGCGCCTGAGCGCCGCAGCCGCCTTCAACATATAGACACGCATTGAGATCACTTCCCGCACGTCACGGCTCGCGCGCGCCCGCAAACCCTTGCAAGAGGCGCTCGCCGCCAGCAGGCGCGAGGCCGATCGAAAGCCCGCGGATTCTGATCGCAGGAGGCGACGGCGAGCGCATCTTCTCCGCAAGCGATGCAACAGTGAAGCTCACTTTGCAGCTCGCGCCTCATCGAGCGGTCGGGACCCCGGAGGCCCTGGCAGAGCTGAGGGCCAGCAGGGTGCTTGGACCTCGATCCGGGACATGCGCTCGCCGAATTGATGCAGGCTTTCCTTCCGGACGTCCGCTGCTACGCGGCCGATGGATTTCACACTCTCGACGGGCTTCGAAACTGGATAGCCTCTCAACAACGAAGATGCTCAGCCCGTCGATTCAACGAGGCGATCTTCCACGGCCTCGGGCCGAGCTACCTACGTCGTGGGGAAATGGTCGTTGACCCGCAAGGCCATCGCTGCTCGGCGGGTTGGGATGTCGAAACCGAGCGGTAGAGCGGTATGTGACGATTTCTTTCAATGACTCACAGAGTTGGTCTATTCTGGACTTCAAAGTACGAGCGGACAGGTAGACCAGAACGGCAATGGCAAGGCGCCGAAACATCATCGCAATTCCCTGGCTGGGCTCTCTCGACAAGGCCGCAGGCCGGGTCGGACAACAACTTACACAGGCACTTCGCGAGGCGATATCAAACGGGATGTTGAAGCCGGGCGAACGGCTGCCGTCCACCCGCGCCCTCGCGGCATCGCTCCAACTCGCGAGGGGTACGGTCATCGAGGCGTTCGGTCAGCTACATGCGGAAGGCTACCTCGAGGCGCGCGCCAGAGGCGGCACGATCGTCGCCAACGTCAACGGCGGTCGCGAACTCGTCAGCCCACCGCAGGCATTCATTGCGCCGCCGCGGATCGGCCCTGTGTTGCGGGAGAACGTCGCCCGTCTTGCAGAGGTCGCGCAAGCTCTTCGGCCGCAAGGGACGGCGCCATTTGCAATCGCTCATCCGGCAGGCGCGGTCGCCCCGGATGACAAGTGGCGCCGTCTCGGTAATCGCGTCCGAGCGCTGCGCGTGGCTGCCCCGTCGGGATACATCGACCCGAAAGGATTGCCTGATTTGCGGCTCGCGATTACTGACTACGTTCGTAAAGCCCGTGGAGTGAAATGCGAGGCCGGCCAGGTCGTGATCACGGCGGGTACGCAGCAGGGTCTTTTTCTGGCTGCAACCGTTCTTCTTGCGGACGGAGACGCAGTATGGGCGGAAGACCCCGCCTATCCCGGTATTGTCGCGGTTCTCGGAAACTTCAACGTCCAGACCTCTCGCATTCCCGTCGACGCGCAGGGCATCGACGTCCACGAAGGTCTCGTCCGATGCCCGAAGGCTCGGGTCGCGTTCGTTACGCCATCGCATCAATATCCGCTCGGCATGCCGATGAGCATGGGGAGACGCACGGCTCTGCTGTCCTGGGCCCGTCAAAACAATGCCTGGATTGTCGAGGACGATTACGACAGCGAACTTCGCTACGCGGGACATCCATTTCCGTCCCTGCAGGGACTCGATCCTACACGTGTCGTCTATCTCGGGACGATGAGCAAAGTGCTGTTTTCATCCATGCGGATCGGATACGCCATCGTTCCCCTTCCGCTGGTGGATGCGTTCGCGGGCGCCCGTGCTCTTATTGACCGCCATTCTCCGACAGCCGATCAATATGTGCTCGCGCAATATATGCGCGAGGGCTATTTCGAAGCTCACATACGGCGCATCCGGGGCGCTTACGCAGAACGGCGCGTGGCCCTGATCTCCGCCATTGAGACGGAGCTGCCGTCCTGGACAGCGCTCCAACCCAGCGACCAAGGTATGCACCTGGTGCTTTGGCTTCCTGCCGGCCTCGACGACGTCAAGCTTGCCGAGCAAGCACATAAGGCCGGGCTGGTTGTGCGACCGATCTCGCCCATGTACCAAAATGCGCCTGCTCGGTTCGGTCTAATGCTCGGCTTCGGCGGCTTTTCCGTCGCGGAATTGCAGGCGGCCGCAGTCCGCCTGAAAGGTCTCCTTGAGGCATCGGTCCGCGCGAACAGAAAAGCCACACTGTCCAAGCGCCCACGGATGGAAACTGCCAGATAATATCTGGATGGCCGCGCTCAGGTCTCTTTCGCGGCAATCGGCGCTCGCCGCGAACTTGAACATTGGGTTGGGTGCTCCGCAGCGCGCCGGGAAGAACGCGCACTGATCTCCAGTTTTTGAGTCCAACTACAGCTTTCGCCAGCGGCAGACGATCGTAGGGCGAATGAGATTATCCATGCTTGCGCAGGGCCGCCGATGGGTTTGGCCCCGTCATACCCGAGGATCACAAGTAGGTCGTTGCGCCACGATTTCTCCGAGCATGTCGCTCCGTCGGATATGAGTCAGGCCTGCTCCGCTTTGGCCACAGCGGCGGCCAGCATTGCATCGCCGATCACATCCTTGCCCTGGGCCTTGAGCGCGTTCCCTGCACCGAGAATGTCCCGGACCTCTTTATTCTGACTAAGCTTCGACTTGCCAACGAGTCGTGTGATCTCGATCTCGATTCCGACGATCATCTTGAGCATCATATCGATGTAGTCCTTGGGGCTGTCAGTCATCTTCCAAGGATCGGCCTGCTTCGCCTCATGGATGCGCGTCAGCCGCGCGACCATGCCACGAACGTAACGCTCATCGTCGCGGATTGTCACGCGTCCGTACACATGAGCCACCATATAGTTCCAGGACGGGACCTGCTTCTTGAACTCGACCTTGCTCGGATACCAGTTCGGCGCGATGTAGGCATCCCCGGCGCGGAATACGATCAGCACCTCGTTTCCCGTCGCGATATCCTGCCAAATGGGATTTGCGCGAGCCACATGTGAATGAAGCACGCCCTGCTGCCCTTCCTTCGCATGCAACTCGAAAGGCAGGTGATTTGCGTCGAGCCCGCTCCTCCCGTTAGTAAAGAGGATGCCGAGAGGATTTTTGTTGATGAGATCGTGAAGCGCCTCAGGGCGCAACTCGGCGAAATGTGGGGGGACGTACATGCTAGCTCCCTGGCAATTGATGAATGCCGCGCACGCTGCTCGCAGCATCAACGGGATTTCGTTCAGACCTCAGTCATCTGGAATTCACTCTTGTCTGCGCCGCAATCGGGGCAGATCCACTCGTCGGGGACGTCTTCCCAGCGAGTGCCCGGCGGAATGCCCTCGTCCGGCCATCCCTCCCGCTCGCTGTAAACAACCCCGCAGAGCGCGCACATCCAGGTCTTGTAAACCGGTGCGCCGATCGCTGTTTCAGAGTGCAGGTGAGCGCTTTCATTGCTCATCTCGGTGGCCTATGCTGTGGAGCATTCATGACACCGATGTAGGCTAGAACTGGTTCCTTCCATAGAGCCAGTCTGCGGCATTCTTGCTGTACCAGATTGACGTCCTCTGGTTCTGGTCAAGGCCGTCAACCCGGCAGTAGGAATATCTCTCAGAGAAGACGTGCATTCCTTCTTCGAGCAGCCGAAACTGGTCATCCGACTGTTGGACAACCATGACCGCGAAGCCTTGGGTCGCTCAGTCACGCGCCGCCGCTTTCGTCGGCGCAAAGGCCTGCGAGGCGTCGGCTGTGCATTCCGTCTTCCGACAAGAGCGCAAATGAGCCAGAACCGTCCAGCGGCCGGCCGGCGGCGTTACAAATGGCTTTGTAGCGAGCCAAACGGCCGCTGCAGTCCTGAGCTTTCTGGAATTGCACTCGGGCGTGAAACGGGTCTAGCCATTATGCAAGAAGATTGGCGCCGCTAACGCCAGTTGAAACGATAATGGGTTGAGCGATGTTCAACTCGCATTGTTCCTGGTGGTGGCATTGTTTGTGGTGGTCACGCCGGGCCAGGGTCTCTTCTATATTGTGGCCCGCACGCTTGCTGGCGGCAGAAGTGAAGGGCTCGCATCGAGCGTTGGCCTGGGTACCGGAGGGCTTGTCCACGTTTTCGGCGGCACCGTCGGTCTGTCTGCCCGTGTTGTCGCAAGCGCAGAAGCGTTCACCTTCCTAAAGATCGCCAGAGGCCTATATCTCATCTGGCTCGGGATTAAGGCGTGGCGCGAGACAAGCGTCGATCCGATAGAATTGCAGACGACAGATGCGCATTCTGCTTTTCGCCAGGGCATCGTCATAGAGGCGCTCAACCCCAAGACAGCCGCATGCTTTCTCGTGTTCATCCCGCAACTCGTCGCCCCATCTGGGAGTGTCAGCATGCAGTTCATCGTCCTGGGCTCATTTCGCTCGCACTCAACACGAGCGTAGACCTGATTGTGACCTATTGGGGACAGAAGACGAGGGATGGCTTTGCAAAAAAGGCCCTCATTCTTCGTTCAGGCGCGACAGGCATCAGGCGCCATCATCTGCGGGCTGGGGCCAACGCTACTCTTCGCACGGCGCACGAGTTCACGCCGCCGAATTTCCGCGCTCGAATAGCGCGCAGAGTCTCCATTCGGCTACGAAGGACGCCTTGCCATCGGAGGTCCTTGCTTCACCGTGCAACGGGATCACGACCAGCGTCGATGCTGGTTCGACTTCGGCCGCGCTTTGGCCGTCCGGGCCGGCAGAACATGAAGGCACGCATCAACCGGCTGGGAGCAAGGCCCGCCACTGCAATCCAACGCGCTTGCCTCTGCTGCCTTTTGCTCTCGTGCTGCTGGATCTGGGTACGTGATGAGGACCGAGTTCGTGTCCACGGCCTAGAAATCGTCATCCTTCCTCGTGCTCAAAACGAGGAGTGCAGCCGGGAACGGGTGAGCGATGGCCGCAACGCCCTCCTGCCGGATCTTCAAACATCAGCATCACCCGCCCGAGCCTGAGCACCGTCGGGGTCGTCATCGAGAGCGGCCTCCCATTTCTTGCGGATTAGCGAGAAGGCGTGACATCGCTGGGATTGCCGCTAGTGTTTCGGCAAGCGCATCGCCGCGATGCTTAGATCGGCGCCAACTCGAACCATGTTGCTTCCTAACCATCGCACTGACCACCGGGCGCCTTTGGATAGTGCGGATGCCAACATGCTGAGTCGCGAAGCTGCGTGCGAGGTGGAACGGTTTCTTGACATCGCAATGGCCACAAGGAAACAGCGCTGATTTCCTTGCCGGGCCTCGCCCACGAGATTGGCGTGGGCTCGGTCCAAGTCAACGACGAGGGTCACCGGCTCGGGCTTGGCAGTTTCAAGGCTTTGGGCGGCTCCTATGCCGTCATCCGGCTCGTCTTAGAAGCAGCAACTCCGCGCCTCGGCAGGGCTGTTGACATCTCGGAGCTTCACGCACCTGAGGTGAAGGCCGTAGCACGGGGGATGACGGTATCCTGCGCCAACGGACGGCAATCATGGCAGGTCCGTAGCGCACGGCGCTCAGCTCGTGGGGGCGAACTGCGCTATATTCATTCACTCGGGCGTCAGCGATCAGCGTAGCGCAGCAATCGTCCCACATGGCGCGCAGATGATCCGCGTCAGCGGCAACTACGATGACTCCGTTGCCGAAGCATCCCGAGTTGCCGCAGAGAACGGCTGAATCACGGTGTCTGACAGGTCCTGGCCGGGCTATCCCTGGTCTGGTAATGCAGGGATCTCCGCGCTCCTGACTGAAGCACTACGACAGTTGCCCGAACCTCCGACCCACGTCTTCGTCCAGTCAGGAGTCGGTGGACTTGCCGCAGCGGTCTTGGACATTTTTCGGTGTCGTTAGGTGATAGTCGCCCGTCCTTCACGGTTGTCGATCCATCGCGCGCAGCGTGCCTGTTTGAAAGCGCTCGAACCGGGCATTGCGTCAAGGTAGCTCATGGGCAGCCGACAGTGATGGCGATGCTAGAGTGCTACGAACCTTCGCTCGTCGCTTGGCGCATCCTTTCGCGCGCAGCCGACGCTTTTATGATTGTCGATGACGAGGAGGCCGTCGGGATTATGAACCGTTTGGCCAATCCCCGGGACGGTGATCCGGCTATCGTTGCAGGCGAAAGTGGCGGGGTTGGTTGGCAGGGTTGCTGAAAGTTGCGGCCGATTCGACCTCGCGCGCTTGACTGGTCTTGAACCTGACGCACGGGTCTTCCTCATCAATACCGAGGGCGCGACGGATCCTGGCGCTTACGAACAGCTCGTGGGTCAGTCTCTGTCGCAAGTGGTCAGGAGAAGCTTGGAGGCCTAGACGCTCATGATCCGCGGCCCGTTCGGTGAACTCGTGACGGGGACGAAAGCCCAAGAGAAGGCCAAGAACGAAGGCATCCAGCGATTGATCCTACGATTGAAATCCGCCGCAGATTTCTGCTTCCAACGAGGCCCGTACGCACGTTTTCGGCACAAAAGGCATGACTTCGCCGTCTTGCCGCAAGACCAAGCGTTATGACTTTGGCGCTTTGCAGTCCAACCGCGTTCGCCTCATCGAATGATACAACAGCTTCGTTTTCTTGTTGATTCGGCACACCGGCTATGAGCCGTTTCATAATTGCGATACAGCTCTCCGAGTAATCTGTCGATATGCGTGGACTCCTGATCGTTCTCACCGGCTTTCGCGATCATATTGGCGGCACGCGGCCACCACCAAAGCGCGTTCATGCCGCGCCCGACGGCGCCCATGCCACCCGTCAATGTGCCCTAACACCACGAGGTCTGTCGGGTACGCGGTTGCCTGCGAGCGAACGCAGGGCAGATCGGGCCGGCAACAAGGGACTGCTAGGCTGATTTCGGCGCATTCTTCAGATAGACGACAGCGCGACGTCCCGCAGAGGTCAGCTCCCCCAGAGTCGTTTTTCCCGCCCGTACCGCTTGGATCAGTTGCTCAGCGACATACAGGCGGCTCTCGTGGTCACCGCCATTCGGCAGCCCCGCACAGACCTGATCCAAGACCAGGCCCATGTTCGCTTGAACCTCTCCCGTAAATTCGCTCACGCTCCATCTCTCCTTTCGAGGGATAATGCGATAAGGCTAGTGCCCTCTTTGCACTCGGTATAGCGCACATTTGCCGAGCGGTTAAAAGCCTCTCGCGTGCAGAAGTGAATTCATGGTTTGACGCGGCTTGGTATCCTCGCAATTCGCGCGGCGCTTGCGTTCGAAACGATCGCGCCGCGTTCGAAACGTCTCGTTGCGAGGAGGACGGAATCGTCCCGTACGGCTCGGATTTCCGGGCTCTCGCATTTCCCTGAGCGCCGGGCCGGCCTCATGCGGGCGCTATGGTCCTCACATGGGCGGCCATGGCCCTCTGGTTCGGCGCGGGCGGCCGTTGCGCCGCAGTTCACGCGAGACTGTCGAGTCAGCCCGCCCCAGGCGACGTCCAATCTGTTGGATCGATTGGCCCTGCACCTTTCGAGGCGCGATCTCTTCGTGCTCTACCAATGAGAGCTATTGCCTCGAGATCGCCTTTGCCGAAGATCTGAACATCGCTGGTGGCATGTCGCCCGCCTTTGGGAATAATCTGCTTCCGCGGTAGGTCGAGGGGGCGATCGGCAACATCTTGCAGATCGGCTCAACCCCACGCGCCGCACGATCATCGTCGATGCGATCATGGCTTGGACCGGCGGTCGAGCTCCGCCGTCGCAAAATAAGCGCTTGCCTTGCGCAGGATCTCGTTGGCTGGCGAAGCTCGCGGTTCTTCCGTTCCAGAGCCTTGGGCTTCTCGGCCAGCTCGGTCGGAACGCCGGCCCGCTGCCCACTGTCGATCTCGACCTACTTGACTCAGTCATGCAAGGTCTGCGCGTGCAGCCAATCTTGGCCGCAATGGAAGTCACCGTCATCCAGCGCGACCTGTGCTCGTTGGCCTGATACAGAGCTATACGACCCCCTCGGGCTCGGGCCTCGGGTGAACATTTCTCGTCGTCTTGCTTGTCATGGCTCCACCTTCTCAAGACTTGGAGCCTCCGCTAAATCCGCGGCGGCGGTTCAGATGGGCGCTCAATCCTGCAAGCGCTCAAACGCGGACGGCACGATTGAGTGAGTTTTGCTGTCAAGATGCTCTGGTCTACTCAGCTTCTGGCGGAGCGATCCGTTTGCAACCACGAGAGCACTAACGAGGATGCCCGCCAGAACGCGGCGAACTGTCGCTCGATCTTGCTGGAAAAGTGCGCTCTGCCACGAGACCGGCAGGAATTATGCGGCTCATTTGAATAACAATGCCGACATTGGCCAGAAAGGGAAGCGGAGCGGCGATTGCCGATCTCTATTCCTCGCCGCAGAGGTCGTTCATGGGCAGTCATGATCTTGTCTCCAGCAGTTTCCTCGGGCTGACCGCAGCCGGATTTGCGCTACTCTGCTCGAGCCTGCTTGTCCTCGTCTTCACATGAAGTAAGCCCCCTCGTATGGCCAGTCTCTGGTCATTCAGTTCATCGACTGGACGGACTGCTTCCCTAGACTTTGAACGCTGGCACGGCTCCAGCAGGCCGTGATGAGTATCGTAGCCGCCCGGCCAAAATCCTCGACGCGATAGCGGCCCCTGCCCGCAACCTTCGAAACAACCGTAAGCCCGTCACGCAACGCCGGTGAACTTACCCAGAAAACTGGTCTCCAGAAAGTCATTGTCCTAACCGCCGGCTCTGAACGGCATGACAGTGTTGAAGGTCGGCCGCAGCCGAGACTAACCTGGGATCTGCACCGGCAGTGCGGAATAACCGTGCACAAAATTCGATTGAACTCGCTCCGGTTCGCCGACCACATTTACCTCCAAACATCGATTCAGCATCTCCTCCCACAGGATTTTCAGCTGCAGCTCGGCAAGGCGCCTACCCACGCAGCGATGAATCCCAAATCCGAAAGAGAGATGTTGCCGTACATTTTCCCGATCGATGATGAAGCTGTTGGCTCTCGCAATGACCTCGTCATCTCGGTTGCCAGAGATGTACCACATCACAACTTTGTCGCCTCGCCTGATTCGCTTGTGGCCTATCATGAAATCGTCCACAGCGGTCCGGCGCATGTGTGCAATGGGGGTTTGGTACCGTATAATCTCGGATACCGCGCCGGACACCAGCGAAGCATCATCCCGGAGTTTTCGCATTTCGGATGGATTTTGACTCATGAACAAGACGCCCCCGGTAATTGAGTTGCGCGTAGTATCGTTACCTCCAACAATCAGCAGAATGAGGTTGCCCAGGAACTCGCGGGGCTCCATGTTTCGGGTCGCCGGTGAATGCGCCATCATCGAGATCAGGTCACCGCGCGGCTCACAATTGACCCGTTCGCTCCAAAGCCGCGTAAAATAGTCCAGGCACTCCGACAGCACCACCTTTCGCTTTTCCCAGCTGTCGATCTGGTTGCCCATTTGTGGAGTCAAGGCGGCTACGTCCGACCAGTAGGTCAGCAACCACCGATCCTGAAATGGAAAATCGAACAGCGTGGCCAGCATTTGGGTCGTCAACTCGATCGAGACCCTGTCGACCCAGTTGAAGGTATCGTTGCGCGGCAAACCGTCCAAAATCTTCTGAACCCGCGAGCGGATCAAGCCTTCAAGATTTGCCAAGTTCTCCGATTCCGCTATCGGACTGATAGTCTTACGTTGCTGAGCATGGAGAGGAGGATTCATTTTGATAAAACTGGGGGTCCAATACTCCTCCGGCGGGTCGACTATTGTGACGCTTCGCTCTGATGAGAATGTTGTGTGATTTGAGTCCACGGCTATGATGTCGCGGTATTTTGTTATCGACCAATATGGTCCGTATGGGCTGTTTTCGCAATAATGAACGGGATCTTCCCTTCGCAGCCGCTCGAAATAAGGCCAAACGGTATCATCCTCGAAGCGCTTGGGTTCGCTTACATCAAGGCGGCTCAGCGGGATATCAGTGCTCTCGCAGGCGCTTTCTGTCGATAACGCTGTCATGATTGTCTCGCTGACATTGGCTTGCACTTTTGCTGGATCAGCTGAGTGCGCTGTCTAGAGTTCGGGGGAAGCGCGCTCGAAACACGACGAGCTTGGGCGGTGCACTAACGATGTGTCACGCATGATCATGGCTGGACTTCGCGCGAGGTCCGAAATCTGAAATCATGTTACGGACTTTGGTTTGGTCCCCGTCAACGAAGAATAATGGAAAGGCGAGCGAAGCTCCCCTATCAGGATTGGGAGGCGCGCGAACGCGCCCTTTGTGGTAGTCAACATCAAGCCGCAAGCACTCGCAGCTGTGGCACCCAGCCGGTTATCGTCATTTTCTCGGGCAGGCAGCCCCTTTGCCACTCGACCACTTACATTGCCGAGGCGACGGACGTCCGAACTGGCAACAAAGTATCTTCCATGCGCTGGAATAGAAGAGAATTGGCACAGCTGAAACAGCTCTGGTCCGAGGGACAGAGTGCCGCGCAGATCGCGGGTCATCTCGAGTGCAGTCGCAACGCCGTTTGCGGCAGGCCGACTCGGTTGGGTCTCACTCGAGGTCACAAGCCACCAACAGCACAAAACCCAAGATTAGATCGGTGCCCAAGCGGAGGGCCGACGTTGATGGCTGCCCGCCGCGATCGCGTCCGAAAGAAGCTGCTGCAATAGGCGCTAAAAACGCGGCCTCAGGAAATGAGCAAGCGGCAGCTTTACGCAATCCTAGCTGAGGCGGTCAGGAATACCGTCTAGAGCTATCGGCGCCGCGATCTCCCGGGTCTAGGCCGCCGTAGTCGGTTCATTCGGGCTATTTGGTTTCGCGATTTGTGCCTATCCGACGAACAGTGGCGTCCAGTAGAACGTTCGCGGCAGGAGGGCTCGATCGTACATCAAGTCATCCAATCTCAAGAGGCCGGATGCGCTGAATTGGAGAGAAGAGAGCGTTCTGCTTATTGAGTTTTCCGGGTATGCGTTTTGGGGAAGCGCCCGCCGTCCTGGTTTGCGCGGTGTTCGGAGCTTTCGGCACACCGCGCCCAACGAACTACACGAGACCGGGTGAAGCCGCTTGATCCTCAACCACTTTCGATATCTGCGACAGGCGTGTGGAGAGCTGGACTGGGACTGAACACTCGGCAAATCATCGAGGTACGACGTTTCCGGGGGTGAGCCCGGTGGCCCTCCGACTGTGATCGGACCTTCTGGGTTTAGACGAAGGCGCGAGTTTCCTCGCCGGCTTCGATAGGTTTGAGCTGACGGCGGAGATGAAACGGAAGAAGGTGAAGCGGTGAGTACCAGATAGCTCCACTATTCGATCTTCGCCTGTTCTCCCGAAAGAACCTCCGATAGAATCGCCTGTCGTCGGGCGGCGCTATGCTTAGCGTTGGAGCGGCTTGACGAGCTGCCCTCGCGGGATATTGCCTGACGTCGTTTAAAAGGTCGGCTCCTGCGGTGCGCAGACACACGAAAACGGCTACCACCAACGTAGGTGCCTTGACGTCTGCGCAAAACCGGCGGCGCCTCTGAGGCGGCCGGCTGTTCAATTGCACCCATCCGTTCTCGCTCACCTACCCGGCTCATTTCGTCACGCCAGCTGCGCGAGAGCCGCCGATAGGAGAGTTTCGCTCGTAGCGATATTGCCGCCGAGTAACGGACGCATGAAAGGACTTCTTCTGCGAGGGATCCATGAAGACGCCCACCGACAATCCCTTCATTGGCGAATTTCACTACATACCGGGACGGAGCCAAGCGGACCCATTATTCCTGGACCGATGGGGAATACGCCACGCAGACTCAACTACCAACCTTGTCAGTTGACGGAGAATACGGGACCGTATCAATGTTGGTCATTGAACCTCGCACGAGTCAAATCGTGGAGCAGTTCGAGGTCTAGCAGCTTAAACGGCCCTGGTGGGTGTCTCGTTGCCGAAGATCAAAGATTATCAAGGCGGACGAATTGGGGACCCCGCCGTGGCTGTGTTGATTCGAGTATCTCGCTTGCAGAACTTGTTCTCTGTGTCCGAGGGGAGCGGATCGTCATCCGACAGCGCGTTTCTTCCGCAGATCGGCCGTCACGCAAGCTCCCAATTGCCTAGCGACAGTCCCGATCGCCCTTGGCAAGCAAAGGGATGCAGGACAATTCGCTTGCGACGTAAAACTTCGTAAACATGGGATAACAATCCTTGCAGACCTCGATCTTAAGCACGTATTACGATGCTCGCCTTCCTTGGTACACCATCTATCCAACTGTAGCCCAGTTCTCCAAAGCAGTCGGCGGCGACGCCTGTGAGAGATGGCTGCAGCAGCTGCCGCTTGACCAATCGGTGTCGCTCTATTTCCACATTCCGTTCTGTCGATCGATTTGCTGGTATTGTGGCTTCGCTCGAAGCATCACTCGCCGGCATTCTCCTATCCTCGACTTTTTGGGGGTTCTTCGTAAGGAGATCGATTTGGTCGCGGCGCAGGCTGCGCAACCGCTGCCTGTGAGCGACGTCCACTTCGGCGGTGGAACGCCGACCCTCATCGAGCCAACGGAATTCCGCCGGTTGATGGGGCTTCTGCGCCGATGCTTTGCGATTTCGAACACGGCCGCCATTGCTGTTGAGATCGACCCGCGCACGTTCACGCTCGCCACATGCGAAGGATTGGCGGCTGCCGGCGTGAACCGCGCGAGCCTCGGCGTCCAGAGCTTCGATCCAATTGTCCAAAAAGCCATCAACCGGGTCCAGAGTGAGGCACAAACAGAGCGCGCTGTCCAGGCGCTGCGGCAGCATGGAATCATGCGCGTCAACTTCGACCTCATCTACGGGCTGCCAAATCAGACGGTGCAGTCCTGCGTTCAGACCGCGACAACGGCGCTGGCAATGCGACCAGACCGGCTTGCGGTGTTCGGCTACGCGCACGTTCCTTCCTTCAAGAAGAATCAGCGCCTGATCGACGAGGCAGCGCTGCCAGACAGCCATGCCCGTGCAGAACAAGCAGCCGCGATGGCCAATACACTGACTGCAGCGGGCTACCGCCAGATCGGACTCGACCATTTCGCCTTGCCGCACGATGAGCTCGCGCTGGCGCAGAAAGCCGGTCGCCTGCGGCGGAATTCACTCGGTTACTCCGCCGACACCTGCAATAAAGTGATCGGCTTCGGACCGTCGGCGATCGGCCGGCTTGGCGAGGGTTACGTCCAGAACGAAGTTACAGCGGGTTCCTACAGCGGCCAAATCAACGCCGGCCGTCTGGCGACGTCAAAGGGCTACTGTCTCAGCCTTGAAGACCGCGTCCGGGCCGCGATCATTGAGCGGCTAATGTGCGATTTCGAGGTGGACGTGCCGGCAATTTGCGCTGCTCATGGATTTGACCCGATCGGCTTGCTCGGTTCAGGCGAACGCTTGGCAATGCTCGCTGAGGATGGGATCGTCGAAATGGAAAAGGGATTCCTCCGCGTGAGGCCGGAGCATCGTTTTCTCACCCGGGCTGTGGCAGCCGCATTCGATTGTTACTTTCGCGCCCCCTCTGTTCAGACCAGCCAACGCAATGATTGGATGAAATGAATCACGTTTTGCTGCACGCGCCAGCAAGCCTGAGGAATGCGTTCGCTCATCTGGCACACTCACAACCAGCTCCAAATCGATCAGCGACGCCGTGCGAAGCTGTGCGGCGGAGAGTCGCCCTGACCTGCGCCGCGAAGACAAGCTGGACGCACTGCTGCCGGGAATTGGACGCCCCGACAACAACGCTCCTCGCTCAAGCAGCGTGACCCTACATCTCGACAAGTTTCATCCCATCACCGCCATTAGCCGTGTAGCCAAGGATCTCGATGGGGACGACGACTGGTTGCGCGACGCCGCCAACCAACTGGAGATCGAGAACTGATCATCTTATGTCGTCGAGATGATGACATCTCGACGTTTAGGGACTTCCGGATCGAAAACCCTGATCGAGCTCGTCCGGATGGACAAGGACATCTGACCCTTGGCTCCGGCGGTGGCAGCCGAAATCATGCGTGATACGGCGCAAAGGATATTCGAGCGCCACAACTACAACCAGATCCGGCGGGATCACGGTCTTCGAAAAGATCGTTCCCTGTAAGAGCTTCGCGCGACGTGGATCGAAGCAAACGCCAAGAATTCACCCGCCGACGCTGCGATACCGATCGGCCGGGAACGCCGGGGCTGTGGAGTCGAGCGACACATTAGCTACGATTCACGCAGCGACAGCCGACCTCCCGCTCAGTCAACTACCAAACCTAGCAATTGATGGAGACGACGGAGACATGCCAGTCAGTGGCGGTGAAATTCGCTCGGGCCACATAAGAAGTCGCCGCGCGATTTCATCGATCAATGGAGCTGATGAATGTCTTGCCTCGTCCTCCCCAGGTATCAAACTGTCTCCAATCGTGCCCTCCATCTTCCTCTAAGAGCCACTCGAGGGTTTGTGGCGGCGAGTTTACGGGCCGCCAAGGATGTTAGCCCCTTCTGCCTGCCCGTGCTTCATCCCATCGACCGAGCAGCGAGCGGCGTTTCTTGGATCGGGCGTGTTGTTCTGCGAGCCCCGCTATTGCCGCTGCTCTCTGTTGAAAACTATTCTCCTTCGTTTTGGCAGCGGGTTTGTCGCAAGGTTCCTGGGCTCCGTGTATCGGCCACCAATCTCTTGCTAGCGAACGCGCACACCGAGCAGCCCGTTAATGTCTCGACACCCTCCAGCAGAAGCTCGCCTTGATTAGCGATCGAGCGACTGGGTTGTTTTGCGCTGTGTACCCACACGTAGGCCAAGCGGCGCCGCTGTGGTGATAGCGCGCAAGGTGGGTCTCGCTGACATAGAGAGGCCGCCTGGTGTCAAGCGTCTCCCACCACATTGAGGGACAAGATTTGACATCCGCTCTAAGGCCGTCAGTGGAAGTGCACTCTATTCAAATCGATGAGCGCGAAACTCACCATGCATCGTTGCGTTATAACGCCGCTATCCACGCAAGCATACCTGGCTGGCGTCGTTGCTTTCATGTCTGGACCAACTGCGAAGCCACGAGGTCGTATTGTCCTTTGTCTGATAGCTAGTCTCGCCAGCAGTTCGGCGGCGCCGAGTCGCGAGATCTCTGGCCCAAGAAGCCCCAGCCCCGATGAGCTCGATGAGGCAACAAGCAGAACAATTTCGGATCCGGCCATCACATTCCGAAGCGGGCGGCCCAAGGGAGCAGCGCGCCTTTCTAGGAGCTCCTTGCCAAAAACAGCTTCGACCACAATTAAGCGCGACGTTGCCATGGAGACGGCCAAGAGCAGAATTGAAAAGCCGATCGACCCATTCGCAAAATTCGAGAAGCTTCGCGAAAGAGGTGGCGCTTTCACTGCTCCTGGTCCTGCGGACACGATAGATCAGGATACAGCTTCTCTCAGATCCCAATTTTCGGATCTCGGGATTGGATTTGCTGGCTGGACGCTAAACACGTTTGTCGACAATGAACTCGGCAATGGCGCCAGAAGCACCATCGCCAATCAGCAATATGTCGGCCAGAATCCGACATTTAGTACGGTCAACTCTATGATCGTTACTTATGACCTCGCTCGGCTTGGAATTCCCGATGGTCAGTTCGTGGTCGGAGCCGAGCATCAACACTGGACATGGCAGAGCGCTGGGCCAGATCGGCTGGGCCTCAATGCAGTTTCTTACTATCAAACGTTATTCGACAGAAGGATCGAACTCAAAGTGGGCTACCTCAGGAACCAACATGAGTTTGCGGGCGCTGGAGACAAAGTGTTCGGACCCTCATCGAAAATGCTGTTCCAAGCTGGCATGAGCAACAATTGGGCGCCAACGCCGGCTCTTAATCTGAAGTACAATCTTGATGATCGCCTATATAACAAGCTCTCAATCCAGCGCTCGGTCAGTCCAGCAGGACAATATGCGCATGTAAGCGAGAATCCCACTGGCTTGAACTGGAGCACGCGCGACGCAGGCATTCTTTTGCTTGATGAGCTTTCCTACAGGAACAAGCCTACTCCGGGTGTAATGGAGACTTGGCTGCGGGCTGGCGCGGGCTTCAACAACAGCCGCTACACGGACCTGCAGCATCCGACAGAAGCGACGACCAAGGCCAACAGCGTCTACTATGTAGGTGCGGACAGGCAATTCTGGCAGTCTGCCGTCCACGGCTCGGCATCTCGCGGAGTCTATGGCGGGCTCTCTGCAATGTATGCTCCGCCTGACCTAAATAGAGCTAGTCAATACTACGAGATTCGCCTTTATGCGAAGGGCCTATTGGACAGCCGGCCCACAGATCAGATGAGTCTTGTTGTCAGCAATACCATCTGGAGCCATGTCGCGGTGGACGCTGCACTGGCAAAAGAACAGCTGGCGCACCGTGACAGTACTGCTATTTCAGGACTGTACACGGCGCATCTGGCGCCGGGGATATATACAACCGTAGGACTGACCTACATCAATCACCCGACAAGCATTACCTACACACCGCAAACCGGACACGCCCTGAATATGTTAGTATCTACGTCGGTATTCTTCTAAGGGCTCAGGACTGGGCGTGAATTCACCGGCATGTAGTCGAAATCACAATCGTTCCCTTTCAACGGCTTGGGCAGGTCATCGCGGCGTTTTGCTATCTCTGTGCTCCTGGCGCGAGGCCGGGTACCGCGTGAATTTAGGCATGTCCAAGGTAGCCTGCTGTTGGGAATGGTAGCTTGGAGCCTTTGCTGATTCGGTCTACGAGCGATAGACCGACGCCGTATCGCGCAAAAGTCGTATCCTCTTGCGGAGCGACATTGTTTCACGTTAGCTGCTCCTGCAGCTCGTCAGACTCGCGTCCGAGCTCTTACTCTGCCATGACAACGCCGAAATCGTGCCCTCGGAGATTCCCGCGACGAGATTTGGTAAGTGGAACCGCGACACAGATGCCAAAATTCAGCCAGCTCCGGCAATCGCGCTCTGTCTGTCCGACGGTCGTGCCGTCGTCCGAAAGGCGATGCGCAAGGTCGGCGGAAACGCACCCCCTTCCGTGGGAAAGTCAACCGGACGCGGCCGGATGACTCGCGCCACTCGGCGCTGAATCATTTTCGGCCGGACGAGATGAGCTTGAGCATCTTACTTCAGCACGTAGGTCGCCTCCCGGGTCTGCGCGCGCGTTAGCTCCTCCCATCCAATTGCGCGTGGCGTTCTGCTCGGCTTAACTTCTCTTCCCAAACATCTATTCGCGCGAACATGCGACAAGGCCAGTGCAATTATGTGAATTTGCCGCGCACTGCTAGGCAACTTTCGTGGACGGGTGCTTCGTCATCTTGAGGCGCGTCACACTGCATCGACCATCGACACTGACGGGCGCGTCACCATCGAGTGTGGCACGATGAACGACGCGATGCTGGTCACCGTAATCGTTAAGGGCATAATGCTGTGTTGCGCGATTGTCCCAAATCGCGACATCACCTTCTTTCCAGGTCCAGCGCACGGTATTTTCGGGCGCCGTGATATAGGACTGGAATAGTTGAAACAGCTTCTGGCTGTCGCGTTTTGGGATATCAATAAACCTTTGCACCAGATCGCCGAGCACCAGCGCGCGCTCGCCGGTCTCGGGATGTACACGGACCACCGGATGCTCCGTCTCATAGATTGTTTTGGTAAAGACCTCATCAAAATGCTTCTGATCGATGTCGCGAACACGGCAGGTCCCGGCGTAGTCGAAGGCGTTGCTGTGAACGGTCCAGAGTTCGTCGGCAAGCCGTTGGAGCGGCCGCGGCAGATCGAGGTAGGCCGCCACAGCATTCGACCAAATCGTATCGCCGCCGGACGATGGGATCACAATAGCTCGCAGCACCGCAGCTTTGGGATAAGCCGCTAGAAAGGTTCCATCGGTGTGCCATACATCGGCTCGGCTACCTCCACGCGCGGAATCAAGCTCGAGGATCGAGGTCGTTCCATTGATCGTACCGAGTGTGGGATGCGGCACCAGCTTTCCCAAACAAGCGGCAAAGCGCTCCTGCTCCGCGTCATCAAGATGCCGCTGATCGCGGAAGAAGATCACTTTATGTTCGAGCAGCAGGCTATTGATTGCAGCGACGGTTTGGCTCGGCAAATCACCCGAAAGTTTGATATCTCTGATTTCAACACCGATGCGCGCGGCGCGCTTGACGACGTCGGTCGCTGGAATGACACGCTCGGTCGAAGCCGTTTCTTTCATTGCAATTTTTTCCAAGTTTTGCGGATTGTTCAAGCAGACGAGGGTGCATCTCACTCGCTTTCGATGACGAACCTCGCGCTGCGGGTACTCTTGAGCAAGCACCATGCCAGTCGGACACGAGCTGTGAACGTCAGGTTGATGATCCGAACAGCTTGCCAGGAGCTCGATGGCACCTCCAATCCTCTTGCAATCCGAACCCGCAAATACACCAGAGGTGAAAACTCTGAGGCTAGCGCCCCGGTCCAGGGCGAAAGGCACGCAACACCGAGAGGAATTGTACCGCTCGGTACCCGAACAGAAACGCGCCATACGGCCTTCGTGCAACTTTGAGCAGCGAGCCGTGCGTGCCGTTCTCGTCCAGTATGGCACCTGCCCAACTGTTTGCAGCAATCGGCCAAATACGGGCCGCGTCTGCGAACGAGCCATCACCGGCTCTGAAGGTGTCCGGGACCTGCCCTGGCCGCGATCACTACCGGCTTAATCCGCTGGAAATGGAAGAGGAATAGATGACCTTGGAAGAGACCCAAACGATTGAACTACGGTTTCATCCAGGCGAAAGCCATTGACCCGCGGCAGTGGGATCGCGATGTTCTCGATGCACCGACGTCCGAGGGCGGTGAGGCAGATGCTCGGCATTGTCCCGGTGGCTTTGCCTAAGACGGCAAAGATATGTCCACTACCGGTCGTTAAAGGTGTTTCAATGTTGTCGAAGTAATTACCCTCGACGAGTGCTTGCACAGATGATCCAGCAACCACTGCATGGAAGACTCCGCAGCTGTGTTGCGCATTCGTGTTGTGGAAGTAATTGTTAACGAGATGGATAATGGCCTGCGCACCGTCAATGTGCGGCGCCCGCCCCGAGATCTCATGAAAATAGTTATTTGCGATAGTGATCGTCTCCGGGACACCAAGAAACAGGAGGTTCCAATAGTGTTTCCCGTTAGAATAGGAGGAATAGACATCGCTGCCATCGAAGTCGTTCCAGGAAGGCGTAATATTCGTCGTGGGGAAAAAGCCGCCGACAATCATCTGACGCCCGATATTGTGAAATCGGTTGTGATCGATCCACACCAGGTCGGCTCGTGCAATTGCAATAGCATCACCGGCAAATATCACGCCTTCATTGATATCACTGATGGTCAGGTTGCGAATAACGACGTTGCTGACCCCACCCCTTCACTTTGATTGTAGCGGCCGAGCCAATGCCGATCACCGTTTTGTTTGAGCCAATTTCCAGCGGGCGCTTGCCGGCCCTGTCGAATGCGGCCGACGTCTTCTCCTTGCCATCGCAATGCGCGTCGTTTCCATCGATAAGAAGAAGGGACTCACGCTTGTAAGGTGCCGAACAGGCACGGCCGTATTGGGACCCCTGCCCTTCGCCTCGCCCCTCCATACCGGTAAAGTCTATGGTTCCGATTACCTGGATCTCGCGCGAACTATCGTCATTGCACTGGCCGAAGCTGTACCACCGACATAACTCATAATTCAGAGCTTGGTTGATCTGACTTGAACTATCTCGCCTCCCAGCCCGCCCGTCGCTGCAGAGCCAAAGCCCATGATGGCCTCCGATCGCACATCGTTCGGTCCGAGGAGGGACGAGACGCCGAGGACGGCAGCAAGTCCGCAGAGCACGCGCAACGAACGCTTGATGTGCTCCATCGTGTGTTTCATAGGCATATGATGCTCTCTCTTACCTCCGCAATTCCGCACGACAACCTGAATTTTCGAGCCGAAATGCTGAACTAGACGGGGCCATCAGCATGCGGCGTTAACGCCATTAGATCGTCGTCAATAAGGCAGGCTGGTAACATCGGAAGCATGCTAAACAACGGTCGAGGTGTGCAGCCGCAGGCACCGTGCCAGATGGAATCGACCTGGGTAGCCATTGAGCGGCTCACGACTGATGAAAACAGCGGTCGATGCTTCGAGAACGCGGTCAGAATGAAAGCAACATCTTATCCCACGTTTCACCGTAACGCGCACGGCTCGAAGGCAACGGCGGGACCAGCTTGCAACCGCGCTCTTTGATTTGCGCCTTCGACGCTTGATGGGCTAGCTGCCCTAAGGCCGTGGAATGCAACTATCAAACCTGGCTGTTCCTGTGATCCCGAATGAGGCGTACCGCAGTTCAAATCATGAGACGCCCGGCTTCCGTCGGGCTGTCTGGGAGCTTCACTGATGTACACGCCGTCCTGCTTCCAAGTTCTCGATATCGCCGGCCTTCAACAAACAATGCGCGAGGCACGGACAGCGACACTGGTCACCGCCACTCACGAGGGGCTTGTTGGAACGTTGCTGCCCGTAGTACTCGACGAGAGCGCAGGCTCGATGGGCACGATTTACGCGCACGTGGCGCGTGCTAATCCGCAGTGGAAGCTGACACCAACCGGAGAGGCGATGGCAATTTTCGCTGGGGCGGAGGCCTATATCAGCCCTTCATGGTACGTGACCAAGCACGAGAGAGGCGAGGCCGTACCAACGTGGAACTATGTCGCTGTGCATGCCTACGGACAAGTTGAGTTCTTCGAGGATTCCGATCGGCTCCGCGAGGTAGTCACGCGGCTGACCGATGTACATGAGCGCTCAAGCAAAGACCGCTGGGCGGTCTCGGACGCACCTGCCGATTTCATCAAAGCGGAGCTCGAGGGGATTATCGGCCTGCGATTGCAAATTACACGGCTAGATGGCTCACGGAAGATGAGCCAGAACCGCAATGCCGCGGATCGCGCCGGCGTCATCGAGGGCTTATCCAAGAGCAACCGTGAGGAAGACCGTCGTGCGGCTCACCTCATTCCGAAAGGATGACGAACCCGATCGAGGTATTGTAAACGAACCGGTGTCACGTGGACTTCCTCCACTTCCTCGACTGCTGTCCTTCTGCACAACCACGCGCGGGCGGCGGGTTTCTGCTCGCGGCAGGTGCTTTACACAGCACAGGAACGCGCGGCGTCCGCGAGCGGCACCGCGAACGCCCAAGCCGCTAGGCCAACTCCAGCTTTTATGGCGTGCAAGTCTCAAGAGATTTGCAAGGAGCCCTCCAAGCGTCTGGAATCTGACATTGCGGTCAGATTGCAGACTCTCTGACACTTCACGACAATCTGCGGTCGCGCACACTCCCGACGGGCAGCAAGAAACGCGAATGTCTCACATTTGCAAGGTCGCGCAGCTCACCTCTGTCACAATGATCGGGGCTCCCGGACCACCTGCTCGACCTCGAATTCGGCCTAAGACGTCCAAGAGACCTGTTTCGCCTGCTCGACGCCCTCCGGCGCAACGGGTATGCTGAACTGAAAGAAGGCCCCGCGAGGATCATTGGCGCCCGCCCAGATCCGGCCCCCATGCGCCTCAATAATGGAATGGCAAATGGCCAGCCCCATGCCCATGCCTTCTGACTTGGTGGTGTAGAACGCCTCGAACATACGGTCTGCGCTGTTTGGATCGAGTCCTGGACCTGTATCCCGAAAGCTGACCAATACATTATTCGAGCCATCTGTGCGCGTCGTGATCAGTAATTCGCGCTCGCCTTCGTTGATCTCGCTCATAGCCTCGATGGCATTCGTGATCAGATTGAGAATCACCTGCCGTACCTGAACGCGATCTGCCCGAACGAGCGGCAAAGCCTCAGGCCGTCGGGTTTGCACCCACACATCATTTTGTGCAAGTTCCGCGCGGACTAGGGCCAGCACCTCTACGATCAATTCGTCAATTGCAAGAAGCTCCGTTTGCATAGGAGCTTTATTCATTAGAGCGCGGATCCGCCGGATCACGTTTCCTGCGCGCATACTGTCACGGACAATCAAACCGAAGGTCTGCCGAACCTCTTCCAGATTTGGCGGTTGAGCACCGAGCCAATTTAGCCCCGCCCCCGCATTACTGCTGATCGCGGCAATCGGCTGGTTCACCTCATGGGCGATCGAGGCGGCCAGCTGTCCCATTGTCGTGATCCGATTGGCGTGTGCAAGGCCCATCAGAGTCTCGCGATAGCGCCGTTCGCTTTCACGGGCCTCCGCTTCCGCTCTCTTTCGTTCTGTCAGGTCTAAGACGAAGCCAACAGCTTGGTGCTCTCGCGCATCGAACACGGCGAGGCCAATCAGCACCGGCACCCGACTGCCATCCTTCCGAACATACTCTTTCTCGAACTGCTGAACAGCTCCGGTCCTTTTTGCTTCTGCGCTAGCATCCATTGTGCGCTCGTGCCATTCTGGAGGCGTCAGATCAAGACCGTTCACTCGGCCTGCGAGGAGATCTTCTTGGTCGTATCCAACCATCGTGAGAAAGGCTTGATTTGCTTCGATGATCTCGCCCCCTTCGTGAATGATAAAGATTCCGATGATGTTAGCGTCGAGCAAGCGCCGGATTTTCGCCTCCCGTTGCTGAACTTCGCTGTACAACCGGCTGTTTTCGAGCGCTGTTGCAGCTTGAGAGGCAAGCATTTTCTGCATTGACGTTCGGGCAGCCGAGAATATGCGCGGTGCGAGATTATTCTCCAGATAAAGTGCGCCGATCAGCTTGCCCTGCGTGATCAGTGGCAGGCAAAGAATAGAACGCGCCTTGCGCTCGCGGATATACGGATCTTCGGCAAATGAAGGCTGGGCGACAGCATCTTCTAGAACGACGTTTTCGCGGACACGTAGCACAAAATGCAGCACGGATTCGGGAAGAGCCATCGGGGTTACGGGGTGTTCATCCACCTTTACAAGGAGCGTATTTGCTACCGTTGTGGCCTCCGCCTCGATCCGTGGCTGGCCTCCATGCAGCAGAATCAGCAAACCGCGTTCGGCGCCGGCCTGCTCAATGGCCGTCCGCATAAGCGTGTCGATTAATTTCTCGAGCACCATCTCGCCGGAAATGGCTTGCGAGACTTTTGTCACCGTCGCCAGATCAAGATGCTCAACCGGAGCTCCGATCGTCATGCCATTCACGGCAAGAGGGGCCTGCTGATGCATGAGATGTGGATGCAGCTCCTCGAGTTGACGCACCTTACCATCCGCTCCCCAACGAAGGTAGCCGCGCCGCGCGTCCTGCAGGTAAACCCGGGAGATCCTGCCAAAACCGCGTGCAGCATAAAAGCGCGCGGCAAGTTCACAAGCGATCCCCTCGTGGTGGGGGAAACCGTTACGTCCTGCGGTTTGGATTGAGTGTTCGTACAGTCGCATTGCGTCTGCATCCCGGCATTCCAGCCTCGCAATTTCAGCTCCGACCAAGGCAGCCCGATTCTCGAAGTTGTCGGGGCAATTCGTCGCCCATGTCTGCAGTTGCCTGTAATGGGCATCAATGATATGTCGGTGTGGCTGTTGTTCGCCTTCGCCCAGCCTGTCGCAATAACACGAGTGAGACAGCGCACCGTAAAAGTGAAACTCCGCGGTCAAGGGCTCTGTTGGTATGGTCCATAGTTTGGGCTCGGCCTTCGAGCGAGCCTCAACAGCTGCAGCATAATCGCCGGATAGGAAGCGCGCCTGAAGTTTGCGGATCCAGTAGACGGTTTCGCTAGGTGACTCCGGACTTCCTGCCAACGATCGTTCAACGTCTAGCTCGTCAAATTGTTGGTCATCGAAGCAACCGAGTGAGCGCGTGAGGCCGCGCATGGTTCTGATGATTGCGAGCTGAGCGGCTACCGCCTCAGCAGCAAATTGTACCTTTCTGTTCCGGATCGTAGCAGCGCTTTTCTCTAACTGGTTCTGTACCTCTTTCAGGTGATCTCCGGCCATCATCATACTTGAGGTTAGATGGACCGAACTGTACGCCTCATAGATGACATCACCGCTACTGACCGCGGCTTCGAGGGCTCGCCGGATCAAAACTCGGCCGTCTCTAAGCGGCTTCGTCCACGGGATCACGTTGCCTCCGACGGCCAAATAGACGTGAGCCCGAAAACGAGAGAACTCACCGCGATCAACCAGGTCGCAAGCAAGACGACCAAATTTATCAGCCGCTTGGTAGTCACCGAAGCGTCCGGCCGAGATTCGGCCTAGCCATGCGTAATGGGCGCAGGAAGCATCAGTGTTGCCGTATTCGAGGCTGATGGTGACCGCTCGGCAGATCACCAAAGCGGATAAATTGGCGTCTGTGAAGCCTGCCGGCGGAACAATCCGCGTCAACACGGCAAGTGTGGCAAGCGTGGCCTGGTCTGTCATTCGAGGCAAATCAGCAAGATCTTCGATTGCGTCGGGCAGCTGTGACCACATCCGCTGATATTCGGCCAGCATTTCCTGGTCCGTCGGACGCTGCGACCAATCGATGCCGACGTCGCGAAGATATTCGAGACCTATGAGCACTGCCCGGCCGTGCTGACCTAGCGTCAAGTAAAGATCGACCCGCAAACATGCGACCGTTGCTCGTTGGGGCCCGTTCAAAGCGCGCTTCGACAGTGCGGACAAGAGACGCTCTGCAATCTCCAGCTGGCCTACCAAGAATTCGCATTCGGCCCGGCTGGTCTCGAGTGCGAACGCGAGTTCATGGCGCGTTTGCCAAGAGTGCTCTGCGAGCAGCGCAGTACCGACGGTGAAATATGAGAGTGCCGAGGCGTAGGCCGCCGCCCCCCTGGCACGCTGCCCTGCGACCAAATTCAGCTGCGCAAGCTGCTCTAGCTCCGGATGGGAAGTGATTAGTGCGACACCTCGATTGAGCTGACTGACGATGTCGAAGATGGCCTCTTCACGTTTGTCCACAGGAACATGTGCCGCAAGCATCCGACCGATCCGCAGATGGGAAGGAGCGCGCGAGGATTCCGGCATCAGCAAGTAGGCCGCCTCTTGAACGCGATCGTGGACGAAGCGGTAAGCTGTCCCATGCCGCACAATCAGTTCCCGCCGAATTGCCGGCCACAGGGTCGCGTGCACCTGCTGCTCTGCAATTTCCAGCACAATCGCAAGGTCCGCCGTCCCGGCGATGTTGCCGAAACAGGCCAGCTGTTGCAGCGCGCACTGCGTTTCCTTGGGCAGCCGGATGAGCTTGCCGAGCATCAGATCGACGACGTTCTCGGTGTATGCTTTTGCGTTAATGCGCTGCAGATCCCAACGCCAGCGCGCCGACTCGTGATCGAACGTCAACAGCTGCTCTCCGGCCAGTTCAGACAAGAATTGAATGGCGAAGAACGGATTGCCCATCGTCTTCTGATGCACCAGGGTCGCAAGCGGGGCAGCGCGTTTTGGTCCGCAGCGAAGGGTATCCGCGACCAACTGCGCGACGTCGTCTGCGCTGAGCGGCGATAGCGTGATCTCCTGTAGATTTAGGCCGGCTCTCCGCATGGGCTCGAGCTTGCGTTTGAGCGGATGATCTGCATCAACTTCATTGCTGCGGTAAGCTCCAATAAGCAGCAGGTGCAGATCCGGCTGGGCCAGCAGATCCTCGATCACGTCGAGTGTTGCGGCGTCACACCACTGCAAATCGTCGAGGAAGAGCACCAATGGATGGGTCCGCCGGGCGAACACGCCAATAAAGCGACGAAGCACGAGCTGGAAACGGATTTGCGCTTGACGGGCTGGAAGCTCAGCAACCGCGGGCTGCTCCCCGATAACCAGGCTCAGATCGGGGATCAATTCGACGATCAGCCGTCCATTCCCAGCGAGCGCCTCCCGGAACGCTTGCCGCCAGGTCGCGAGTTCGCCCTCACTTTTGCTGAGAAGAGGACGCACAAGGCTCTGAAGGGTCTGCACTAGTGTCGCAAAGGGCACATCGCGCTTCACTTGGTCGAATTTGCCTGATGCCAACAGCCCGCGCGAGGGCACGAGTACTTTGTGTAGCTCTTGGACAAGCGAAGACTTACCGATGCCGGAATAACCGCCAACCAGCACCAACCTCGGCGCGCCGCTCTTCACCGCGCCATCGAAAGAGCCAAGCAAAGTCTCGATCTCGCGGGCTCTCCCATAGAGCTTCTCGGGGAGGATCAACCGATCAGGTGTGTCGTCTGCGCCAAGCTCAAAAGGCTCGATGCGACCATGGTTGGCCCATGCTGCCAGACAGTGTTGCAGATCGTGTTCAAGGCCAGCGGCAGTCTGGTAGCGTTCCTCGGCGGTTTTCGCGAGGAGTTTCATCACAATGTGAGAGATTGGCGCCGGGACATTTTGCGATTTCTCGAGGGGCGGTGTTGCTTTTCTTGCAATATGACAATGAATCCACTCCAACGGGTCTGAGCCCGTGAACGGCAGCGCGCCGGTCAGCATCTGGTAGAATATCACGCCAAGTGAATAGAGATCACTGCGAGAGTCGACTGAGCGATTCATTCGTCCGGTCTGTTCGGGCGCCATGTAGGGCAGCGAGCCGGCGATGAACTCGGCAGGCTCAGGCGGCACCCGCTCGCGGGAAAGCCGGGACGCCAGCCCGAACCCGGTGAGTCGGACTTGTTCGTCAGGACAATTGACCAGAATGTGACCGGGTTTCAGGTCCTTGTGGATTAAGCCGCGGCGGTGAAGCTTGCCCACGGACCTCGTGACACCGATAGCAAGGCGCAGGAAGCGCTGAGGCTCCATGCCGATTCCAACTAAGTTTAGCAGCGGCTCCCCGCATGGATCCTCCAGCACCAGCATGGTACGACCAGCCTCCCGGATGAGTTCCAGAGGCCGCACCGCCCATGCCTCATCTAGCTCCTCTCTCAGCTCATACTCGTGGGCGAGGCACTCGATCGTGGCGGGGTGTTCCGCGGTGGGCCTCACGAGAAGCACGACAGCCTTGCTGCCGTTGATTTGCCGCCACGCACGGCAGAACACACGACCTCCGTCCCTCCACAGGGGCTGGATGTCGTTGTCGAGATTTGAGCCGAACACAGTTCGACTGGGAGGGTCGCGCGGCATTTGCCTGACCAGACTAAGAAGACGCGAGCCAAAATCTGACACATAAGGGGCGCCCTTGTGAAGGAACTTCGCAAAATTCGCCGCAGGTCCGGATCAAGGCCGCCAAAGAGTAGCCCGCAGCAAGCACAATATAACGGACGCACGCTATATGTTAGAGCCCGATCGTGTCGATCGAGCGCAGCCCTGCGCGCACGTCCAGCCCGGGCGGCGGCTCCGGACTACCTAGCGCGCCGGCGCGGAAGGAGTCCTTCGTGATAGAGCGGCTCAAGCCGAAGGCTTCCCACGCCAGGGACAGCGGCTCGATTGACGCGTGGCCGAAAATGCCGCCACTAACAATGAAGTTGTTTGGCACGGCTAGTTTGAAGAGGAACAACTCGCCCGGCTGGAGCGCCCGAAAGTGCGTTCTGCCGCTGGTTGCTACAAAAACTTCGTTTGATCTGCTTCCGGTTGATCGCTTCCCTTTGGCAGGTTAAAGATAGCTGGAATACTGGGCTCGCCCTCGGATTCATATTTCAAGGCGGCGGCACGGACAAAGCCTGGCAGCAATCCTCTTGAGGCAAACGTAGGAGACGGTTGTCGCCGGTCCAGCGGCGATCGAACCTCTCGACCACGAGCACACGGTTGCCTTCAAGCTCCTCGATCGCAATGGCGGCGCTCGGAAGTCCGAGAGCTGCTGTCAGCTTGAGGCAGAAGAACCCATTCTCGACGCTGTAGGAAAGATTGAGGCCGTTCGGCAGTCGGTCAATCCGCGGTTTGAGAATGTGCGTCGTGGCTGTAGTCGCCAGCGGCTTGTACCAACGCCCTTTCCAGAACAAGAGCACGGTCTTTTCTTGGGCGCCGGCGATCGAGATCCGAAAGTCCTCGTCCTCACCAAGCTCAAGGAGAGCCGATGCAAAGGTCGCCGAGAAGCCGGGCGATTCTCGTCGTCAACGGGTCTGCCGTCAACAGCCCCGGCAGCGCCCGGGTTCGATGCCGTCCGGCAGGAATTGCAATGGGCCGACGCAGTCCCGTCCGACACCAGTGAGTAGGTCGTAAGCGTCGATGCCCTGAGCGTGGACTCGCTCCGCCATACGATGGCGGATGGGCATGCTGTCGGGCAGGAGATTGTCGGAAACGGCGACGACAGCGGCACCGATATAGCGGTCCCTCACGCAGAGCAGAGATAGCGACACGGGCAGCGCATGCTCCCAGGCAAGCCAGGACGGATCGTACTGAAAGTCGATTGCGCCGACGAATGGTGTCCTGCAATGCGCGTTCACCGGCTTCGGATGAGGAGAGCACAAGGTTCGCTTTGTGGGCAATCTCGGATCGGCACATACTTTGATCCGTCATCTCCTCGACGAAGATGGGTGCGCTGCCTAAAACCCAGCGACGCTCCTTACAAGCTCGGTTCCAGCCAGCCCTTCTTCGATAGCCCTTTCGAACGGAGACGGCTGCGATCCTGAACAACGTGTTCCTTGCCCTGACCAAGGCCGGCCACCAGCCTTGGGTTGGCGAACAACCCCGCAATCTCAGCATGACAGTGGGCCGTTAAGACGATCTCGTTCACGCTCGACCACCCGGGGCCAGGACGCAGGCCAACGGACGACTCCAAACACCGCATGAAGCTTCCGAAACCCTCCGACTGGAGATCCCAGCCACTGGAGAACAGCGGAACGCCTTCTCGCCCCAGTCGCGCTGCGACAGATCTAACTCTCGATCGATCTACAAGACATATACAACGTGACCCTACGTACGATTCAAGCCTTTCCCGTCCTGTGTGAAGTAGCAGGGAGTCACCATCTACTTTGGCTGCTAAACGAGTCTCAGTTTTGCCACGCGGGTCACATCATCTGGGACACCATCACCACGGATGTACTGGCGATGTGGGGCGAACCCGGCACACTTCTTCTCAAAGGAGTGCGCCGGGCCGCCTTAATGAGTTGCGCCGGAAGATTGATGAGCTAGTGGGCGGTTGGCGGCTGCTCCAAGCGGACCGCTCGAGCCAGTTTCAGCCCTATACTGCGGCATTGAGGAGCTAAGCTTCGAATCAGCGTGCTCGATACGCACCTATGGTGCCCGCCAATCCCGCGAATGCGCCCTCTCCATCTGAATTACACACATCATCTTCGGATACGAGCAGCGAAGCAATCGGCAGGACGCACGAACGTGGGCGCCCCCGCAGCTCGAGATGATTACATTTCCTACAAAGCACGACCGAAAGGACTTGAATCGCACCATGCGTCAGGTTGTACGAAGCCGATGCAAGGTGCTTTCCCAAGCTCGGAAAAAGACGCAACTCACAGGCGCTCTGACGACGCAAAAAAGAATTTATGTGCTGATGCCGCTGCTACTCGTTCTGATGTCCATTTTCTTTACTGCGGGTGCGATAGTCTACGCCGCATGCCGATCTCAACAACGCCGGCGCGATCGGCGCATGCACAGGCACATTCGCCCCAATTCGCTCAGCTCGCGCCCCCGCGTGCAGCTACCGAGGCGGCGAGCATTTTGATCCGGCCGCTTAACGAGAGTCTGCCGACGCCTCATGCGCCTGAACGGGGATGCCAAGCGGCACCCGCCGCCAGCTAGAGCGAGCGCCTCAACTTGGCTGCTGATTGATTTGATCAATGCCGCCGGGCCGTTCCAACGGGACGGCGGACAGACGGAAGCCAGTTCTCGACCACTCGGGCCCTTTTTGCTAGACTTTCGTGATAATGTCTTACGCACGCAAACGGCTGGCCGTTCGCATACCTGGAAGATCTCAGAGATTTGCACTGCGCGAAAGCTCCTGAGAAGGCCGCCACGAGCAACCTTTGGTCGTGGCTCCACGGAACTTCTACCACGATTGCAAAAGTGAGGCTTTTATCGTGACCAAGCGCTCTGAACCGCGGAAGCAAGCCGCAACTGTCGAAGGGCCGGAGGTGAGACCGAGCGTGTTGGTCGTCGACGACGACCTCTCAATGCGCGAATCGCTCGTCAACCTGTTTCGTTCGATCGGTCTAGACGTTGTTGCTTTCGGATCGGCCCAGGAACTGCTCCAGAGCGAGCTTCCTGATGTTCCCAGCTGCCTTGTGCTTGATATCAGACTGCCAGGCTTGAGCGGGCTGGAGCTCCAGATTGAATTAGCCAAACTGAAGGTTCACATCCCCATTATTTTCATCACCGCTCATGGCGATATTCCGATGACCGTCAAAGCGATGAAGAATGGAGCAATCGATTTTCTCGGCAAGCCGTTTCGCGATCAGGAACTGCTCGATGGAGTGGTCGCAGCGATCGAACAGGATCGCAAGAGACGAGCTATAGACAAGGTTGTCACGAAGCTGCAGTCCTTGTTCGAGGCTCTAAGTCCACGAGAGCAGGATGTCTTGAGACTGGTCGCCACGGGCCTCTTGAACAAACAGGTAGCCGCGGAACTCGGGCTTGCCGAGATTACAGTCAAAATCTACCGGGGGCACGTGATGAAGAAGATGGGTGCTCGATCACTAGCCGATTTGATTAGAATGGCGGAGAGGCTGGGAATTGGGACCGACCGTTTCAGAGTACAAACCTAAGTATGATTTTACAATTTCTTCGTACACGCGCACCCTTCAGCTGGCCGCCATGCTTCGGCCAGTGCCTTCGCCCAACCAGGACGGGTGGTCTTGTCTAACACTATTTCCGTTGTCGACGATGATCCTTCAATTCGTGTCGCGCTGAACAACCTCTTGAAATCACAGGGCCGCATCGTTCATACGTTTGCTTCGGCCGAGGAATTCCTGGAGTCGTCTCAATTGAACAGCACGTCCTGTGTAATTGCAGACGTGCAGATGCCCACGATGAGCGGCTTTGAACTTTTAGAACAGATGCGGGCCCAAGGCCACGCTGCGCCATTCATTTTGATTACTGCCTTCGCGGATGATCGCACGCGAGCCCGCGCTTTGAGCGCCGGCGTGACCGGCTTTTTCGCTAAACCGTTTCCCGCTCTGGAGTTGATGGCCTGCGTCGATGAAGTACTCCGCGAGCACTGTCCCGGAACAAACGCCTGAAAGCGGGGCAAGCAATCTGGACCAAGCCGCGCCCGCGCGGCGCTCACGATGTCGATCAACGCGCGATTGCTCGTGCTTACCCCGCGCCAGTGGCGACCATCACCTTTTGATGTAGCCGCACTCCTGTCGCTGTTGTCGCACTTTCGACGTCTGGTTGAAGCACTTGCTAGTCCGGGCCCCTGACAACATGCCTCCCGTATGATCGCGTAATCCGACGAGGCCGAAGCGCTCGTCGCGTTAACGCAGGAGCGCGCGATCTTGAGTGCGACAACTCATTGCTGAGTTCGGCGCGAAAGTGCCACGGATCCGGCCGCCGAGTTTGGGGGAAAAGGAGGCGGCGATCGCGGCCAACATCACGGAGTTTGTCAAGACGTTCGCTGCGGAATTCCGAGAAGCCGCAAAGACGTATGTTGGCAGATCGAATGTTGGCGGATCGAACGGTTTGCACCGCCAGATCCGCTAAATTCGGTTCGATCCCAGCAACTCTTCGGACTGAAGCACCGGAAGCTTACGCATCCGTTGGAATGGCAACACAAGTGCCGCTGGCAGATTCGATCTCAAGCCATGCCTTTGCTGCCGAATCCATCCACGCCGACGACTGCCCGGCGATTGTGTCGACCAAGCGCAAGGCCAAAACCGGTCGGGCGGCGGGCGTGTCCTTCTAGTCCCTGAGACCGTGGCCTGAGCATGTCGCTTCCGGCTCGCGGTATCCTGACGCAAGGTACCGCACGCATGCGCAACGTCTTCCCGCGCGGCTAGGTAAACCTGTTCGCGAAAGATGACTTAACACGGGGGCCGTCGCTGGATGGGGACGAAGCTACTAGAGATGGTAGCTTTGTTCCGCCTGGTTCTCAGGTAACCCGTTGGAGCTGATTTTTAGATGCGCTACGCGCAACCCAAACGATGCCGAGAGGCGCGGAACCCGCGGTCATGGCCTGCCAGTCCTGCACGATGTTGGCCCGCGTTGTTTCATCGGGCAGATTGTCTGGTCGACGCGACGACCGCATGGTTGGAGTACACAGGGGAGCCGAATGAAGACAATTGAAACGCTAGAGTCCAATGTGCGTGCGTACTCACGTTCCTTTCCTGCTGTCTTCAATGGGGCGCGCGGTTCAATTATGTTCACAGAGGGCGGCCGAAAGGTCATAGACTTTCTGTCTGGCGCTGGAACGCTAAACTATGGCCACAACAATCAGCAGATCAAAGCAGCAATCAGCGACTATCTGGAGTCGGACGGGGTCGTCCACGGCTTGGACATGGCCACTCCAGCAAAAGTCGAATTCATGGAGACCTTTAGCTCTGTTATTCTTCGGGAACGGAATCTTTCCTACCGCTTTCAATTCACCGGGCCTACAGGAGCTAACGCCGTTGAAGCAGCTCTAAAGCTCTCGCGTAAAATCACAGGGCGTCACAACGTCATTTCTTTCACGAACGGATATCACGGCCAAAGCTTGGGAGCCACAGCCGCGAGCGGTAACCGCTTTTACCGTAAAGCCAGCGGGATTCCCTTATCCGGCACAACTTTCATGCCTTATGATGGGTATCTTGGCTCCTCGTACAGTCCGGCGGATTACGTTCGAAAGGTGTTAATGGACGAGAGCAGTGGTACTGATCTTCCAGCCGCCATTCTCGTCGAAACCGTGCAAGGAGAGGGAGGCATTAACGTCGCCGGCAAGGAATGGCTGCAGTCAATGCAGGCTTTGGCAAAAGAGGTCGGAGCTATTTTCATAGTTGACGATATCCAAATGGGCTGTGGTCGCACAGGTGAGTTCTTCAGCTTCGAGTTCGCTGCGTTGTCGCCAGACATTGTCGTGATGTCGAAATCGCTGAGTGGTTACGGCTTGCCATTGTCGATGCTCTTGATCAAGGAAGCGATCGACGCATGGGAACCAGGCGAGCATACGGGAACATTTCGCGGAAACAACCTTGCACTCGTTTCCGGCAAGGCGGCATTGGATCTGTATTGGCGCAACCAGACGTTCTCGCAACAGATCCAACGCTTGGGTGCATTTATGCGGCGTCGACTCGATGCTATCGCGCATCAGCACGGAAACGAGTTTGCCGTTCGTGGACGCGGCATGGTATGCGGCTTCGATTGCAAAACGAGCGAGATCGCAGAGGCGACGTCACGGAGAGCATTTGTGAAGGGATTGATTATCGAGCGATGCGGACCGACGGATCAGGTTGTCAAGTTCCTGCCTGCACTTACGATCGCCGAAGAAACGTTGGAACAAGGACTCGATATATTCGAGGAGTCATTGACTGAAACCTTGAAGTTGACCCGACCAAGCTAACCTGCCGGCACACGAGAGACACTGGTCCTAGCGACAGCATCGCCGTCAACGACACTGGCGTCGGCCCTTGCTTCGCGCCGAAACGGTCAGGGGTTGTGAGGCAATAATGTGGAGCTAACGCCTGAACGCCAGCGCTGTTTGTGATCCGCTGAGTCGCTGGTGCGCGAAGAACGCCTTGCTCCCTGCTTAGTCCGCAACACGTGAGTGTGGAGCCCCCTAGGTCCGCCGAAGGCGACCTCGTTGGCGGAGCGGAGTCGAATGGTGTAGTAGGCCTTCAAAGTGCTGCGCGAAGAGTTATTGAATGACGATCGCATCTAAGCCAGTCCACAAGTGAGGAGAGTCCGCCCGCCGCTGCGATCTACCGCCTCATCCCCACGCCAAGCTCAGCTGATATTGATCGAGAAGCCTGCCTCGGCGACGTCGCGCACGCGCATCTGACCGTGCTCTTTCACGCACTCCTGCGTTAGATCTGGGCTTCTTGGAGCATTAGGTCATGTTGCTCGAACGCAGTTGGTCATCCGCCCAAGTACGATCAACCAGGCCTCCCCCGGATGCACATAAGCGACGAGCTTCAGCTAGAGATGGTACTCCACACGCGCAGCCCGTTTCACGCCTGGCCTTCATGAGCACGGGTCCATCACACGGGTGCGGACTTTGTCAGGACCGTAGACATTCCGCAGCTGCGATCCAGCCGAGCCGTTTACACCATAAATGCGGCAGCAATCACTGCGGCGGCGGCTTTACGACAAAAGTCGTCACGGCAAGCGCGGTTCAGGCGTGAGTTGCACGAAGCCGAACGAGCAGCTCAATTCAAAAGCGTTGGTCCTCGGCTTTTGCTCCACAACTCGGAGCACCGATATCCGTGTGCCCCCCAGCCCGATGCCATAGCCCCAAGTTGGCGTGATCGAGTTCAGCTATCAGACGCCCCGTTAGCTTGATCACCCCGGCGTCGACGGGACCAAATGTCGACTATGCTGGGCGAACCGAAGAAGCCCGACGCATCTGCCGGGTCCGAGATGCGTCGGGCTGAGTGGGAGACTGAGTGCGACAGTCTTCCTCCCAGAGCCGCGTCTGCAACTAGCATGCCGTGCCCGCACTGCTAGCCCAGCGTCTCAAACCAAATATCGGCTCTCTGCCGCACAGTTTGCTGAGGCGTACAGAGATGCTCGGCCCACGGCTAGTTCCTCAAGGCCTAACCAGTTGAGCTTGTTGCCCTTCCAAAAACTCCCACCATCACCTTTCGTTTCAACCAAAAATGAGGCAGAAGAAGCGGACAACGGGCCGCCGGCTCATCAACAACAGATATCTAGATGTTTGATAGATTGCAACGCGTGACTGGAATAATGGCCCCGAGCTCGCGCACGACCGGGGCAAGCGATCGAGATCTGAGCTTAGATTTCGCGAAAGGTGCGCTCATTGTCTTGGTAATCGTTGGGCACCTGATCCAGTATGTCATCTATCGAGACGGCGGCTTTTGGTATTCGCCGTACTACAAAGCAATCTATATGTTTCACATGCCACTCTTTATGGCGATAAGCGGCTATCTTTCTTCTCGATCGTTGCTGCAGAAGTCGTTCACTCAGGCCGCCATCGCCCGTGCGACGCAGCTCTTACTGCCCATGCTGTTTTGGTGGGCGCTCATGGAGACAGCTAAGTCAGCGGCATTGTGGCGCGCGACCAGCCTAACTACCGGACTTTTCGAATTTGTAGACGATCTTGCCGGCACATACTGGTTCATCTGGGCCACGTTTGTTTCTTACCTTCTCATCAAGATACTCACCAGGCTGAGCCACCGATCGTTGGTCATATCTGGCTCAGCGATACTGATTGCACTCGTTCCTCTGACGTTCTCCATATCACCCTTGATCAGGTTCACTTACCCGTTCTTCTGCTTGGGATTCTTGTTTGCTCAATCGAACGAACGATGGACGACTACATCGCGATCTCACAAGCCGCTCTTGATTTTATTTCTCTCGGTCTTGACTTGCGTATGTTTTGTAGCCTGGGGCAAGGACACTTATGTCTACAATAATCTTGGACTAATTCACGATTTTCGGTCGGCCAAAGACGTGCTTCTGATGTTTGTTGGCGCTGCAGCTGCCTCAGCAATCGCCATCGAACTCTTGCTGCAATGCTGGCGCTTTAGCCACTCAACCCGAATCGCCCGCTTTATAGCTATGGAGTTGGGCCAGACCACGCTGCTGCTCTACCTTGTCCAGGGTACCGTGTTCCGTCTAATGGATTTCATACAGCTCGGAGAACTTTGGGATCTCACGACCCAGTTGATCATCGCGGGTCTGCTCGGGGCGGCAATTGTTGCGATCGCGCTAGTGGTCCGCTCGACTGTTCGCGGCGTTCCATATCTGTCTCAGCTCGTCCTTGGAATGCCACCGCGGTCAGGTCTCCCGCGAGCCAAACCCGCAATGAACTAGCTGTATGCATTTGATCGTCCGAGTACGGCAGGATGTTGCGATGGCATCGCCTTGTGCTGCCGCCGGAATAGCGTTCGAAGCCCGATCGGGCGGCGTCGGCGTCCACCGGCCGAGCCGGTCGGCATAGAGTAACGTAACATGCGAGTAACCATCGTCCATTTCGGCACCTTATGGCAAGGCACTCTCAACTCGTTCCGGAAGCCGACGACAACTCAGACTCCTTAGTCTTGCGGAGCCGCGCGCGTCTTCAGGCCAGCGCATCGGCAGCGTCATAGACGCCCGCATATATTTCGTGCAGGTCTCCTGGTGTTACACAATATGGCGGCATCACATAGATCGTATTACCGAGTGGGCGCAGCAAGAGATTGCGCACTTTAAAGAAGGCGTGAAGCCTCGGGCCGACGCCTGCGAATGGCCGGTATCTTTCGTCTTCAGATCGAGTGCACTGTGACGGTGCCGCTACGGCGAACGTTTGCAAAGCGCGGATCGCCGCGGAATGGTTCAATTGCCTGCTCTTGCATGGTTGCTAGCGCAGCAATGCGTCTGACTTGTCTTTCCACAATTCCAGGTTAGCCTTGGCGGCGGCACAGGCCAGCGGATTTGCCGTGGACGAACTCGAGTGAAGGAATGTGCGTGTACGGTCTTTCGAGTAATGAGCATCGAAAATCCCTGGCCAGCACAGTGTCACAGCGAGCGGCAGCGCCCCTACCGTGAGGCCCTTGAATAGCACGCTCGATCTGGCACAACATTGGCCTGCTCACAGGCGAAGATTGTTCCGGTGCGGGCTCCAGCCCGTCATGACCTCATCGGCAATGAACAGGACGTCCGACGCCTCGCAGATCCGCTTCATCTCACTTAGCACCCAAGTTTGGTACCTCAGCATTCCGCCTGCCTCAACACCAGGCTCGACAATAAGGGCTGCGCGATTTTCGTGTCGACATGCTGATTCAAGCGCATCAAGCGTTGCCTGCTCACGACCGCTCGCAGGGAATGGCATTGAGGTCAGGTCGAACAGGAGCGGTCCGTACGCCGCGTTGAAGACACCGCGGGCACCAATCGACATCGCGCCGAACGTGTCGCCGTGATAGGGGTGCTGCATGACAACGATGCGTGTTCCCTGTTTGCCTCTATTGTGCCAATAGCCGAGTGCCATGTTCAAGGGCGACTTCAAGCGGCTGAGCCACTGTCCGAGTAGAACACATGGTCCAAGCCTTGGGGTATGAGTTTCAAAAGGAGCCGAGCGACCTCCTCGGCAGGATCATGCGTGTAGCCGGCGAAAATGACTCGCTTCAATTTGCCGGCCTGTTCGTGAATCGCGCTCACGATCTGCGGATGGCAATGGCCGTGAGTGACGACCCACCAGGATGCGACTGCATCTATGATTCGATGATCATCCGCAGTGTGGAGATAAGCACCGTCGCTACGCACAACCTTGGTCATCTCTGGTGAAGCGCATGCTGCGCGAATGGATGCCAGATTGGCCACCGGTTGTTTGACTTCATGGCTGGAAGTCGCTGGAAACGAACGACTCTTTGAAGACGAGGCTGTCTGCCGTCAGAGGAGAAATCCAGGGCAGTCGGCCTAACCAACGCACCCGCGCGATGTCACAAATTGCGCTTTCAGTTTCAGCATTTCTTTCCCCGATAATGCGATCCCAAGAATGTCGATCTGGCGCTTTCGCAACCCCTCAATCGGCAGCAGGGAGTGATTGATGGTCCCGAGTAGCGTGCGGGCGCGGAGCACGACGGGAAGCCGCCACCGCTCGAAGATGTCGATGTAGAGTGGGCTACGGTTCAGCGGCACCATCAGCCCGCCGGCGCCTTCGATGACGAGCGGTCGCTTCCCGGGCTGCGGCCCGATGAGCGAATCCGGGGTCGATGCGAATTCCGTCTATCTCGGCCGAATGATGCGGGGAAGCGGGTATTTTAAGGCGGTAAGGCTCCGGAACGATCCGATCAGCCGGAAGACCGCTCAGCCGTGCAACCAGCTGGCTATCGGTCTCCCCTTCAAAACGATTCTCGCCAACGATATAGGGCAGGATCTGCGAATTCGAAGGACTTCTCTCGCCTCGCACAGCCATCTCCCGATGCGTGAACGCGACCAGCTTCGTCAGCCGTTCTTCGCTCCGGCTCCTCCTGCAGGATCAACAGAGACTCCCGCACGGCCACCGCCATCAACAGCGACCGAGCGGTCGCGAAGATGAACGGGCGACAGCGATTGATCGTGCGCAGCACGCCAGAGGCGGTGACAAGCGCGCCGGAAGCTCCGAGCGCCTTACCGCAGGTATGAACAACGAGTAGATTCTCGCGTCCTTCATAGGCCGCCGTGAGCCCTCGCCCTTGCTCGCCGTAAACGCCCGTTGCATGAGCTTCGTCGACAACCATGAACGCGTCGTGCAGGTGCGCGATCCCGAGCAGGTCTCCAAGCGGTGCGACTTCGCCATCCATGCTGTAGAGGCTCTCGACTACGATCCAGACCCGCCCGGCTCCTGCGGCGGGGCGCCAGTCGCAAATTGCGCTTTCGATAGCCCGCGGATTGTTATGAGCACTGATTCGAAACGCTGCTCGGCCCGTTCGCGCTCCTTCATGAATACTGGCGTGAACCGGCGAATCAAGGACGAGCAGGTCGTCTTGTTGCGCAGCCTTGTCAGCACAGCAACATACCCGCAATGACGGAATTAATTCATCACTCGCTGAGCAACGATGGACGCCGCAAAACTCCCAACGGGCCGGACAGGGTCTTCCGCGTTGGCTTGTGGGTTCAAACTTGCAGGATGGGATTTTCTCGATCAGCCGGCACAATGCGCGGCCTGAAGATGCTCGCATCCTCCTCGTCAAGTGACGCGTATGCAACAATACTTATCTTATCTGCGGGCATCGCCAGTCGCGCCGCCGCACCGTTTACGTCTACGGTGCCGGCCCCTTGTGGCGCTTCTGTCACAAACGTTGCAAAGAGTGTTCCCGTCTCGAGGTTGTACAGTTCGACGCGAACGTTAATCGGATACCGGCCGCGTCCAGCAGCGCGCGATCAATCGAGATCGAGCCTTCATAGTGCAGGTCGGATTCAGTGACCGAGGTGCAATGAATCGTTCCCTTCAATCAGGACAATCTGCATTTCTTTACCTACGCTGATGGCTTGCGCGCGCCACGCCCATTGTTCTGGATGACTTAAGCGGGTCAGACATAATACCGAGCCGGGCTAGCACACTTGCATCCCGGTCAACTTGCGGATTTTTGGTCGTCAGCAACACATCGCCGACAAAGATGGAATTCGCACCAGCCAAGAAGCATAGGGCCTGGAGTTCATCAGTCATGTACTCACGCCCGGCGGCCAACCGTATGACGCTGTTGGGCACCATGATCCGCGCGGTCGCCACCAGGCGCACCAGTGCAATCGGATCGGGACGCTCCGCCGTGAACCTCGCCGGCACGCCATTCACCTCGTTGCAGAGCTTGATCCGGATGCTTTCCGGATGGTTCGGAAGATTGGCGAGCAGTAGCAGCATGCCGAGACGGTCCTCGGCGTCGTCACCGATGCCAATAATCCCGCCGCAGCAGATTTTGATGCCCGCCTGGCGCACGGGCGTAAGAGTGTCGATTGGCTCTTGCAAGGTCCGGGTCGTGATGATGCTGCGGTAGAACTCAGGCGAGGTGTCCACGTTGTGATTGTGGAAATCGAGGCCGGCGTCGGCGAGCCGTGCGGCGTGCTTTGGCGTGAGCATGCCGAGCATTACGCACGTCTCCATGCCAAAATCTTTAACGGCGGCAATAATATCGCAGACCTGATCGAGGTCGCGGTCCTTTGGATTGCGCCAGGCCGCGGCCACGCAGAAGCGGGTCGCCCCGGCGGCCTTGGCCCGTTGCGCGGCGGAGACCACGTCAGACCGATCCATCAAGCGAGCTGCCTTCAGTCCACTGGATACAAGCAACACCCACATGCGCAGCTCCGGAAACGCACTCTTGCCCGGTATTGAAGGAGAAATATCGCCGAGTTGCGCGGGCCATCGCGCGCATATCAGGCTAATAGCCGGCCCGCCTTCCAGGATTTGATCGCAGCATCGAGGCACGCGCAACAACGCTGCCCGACGCGCCTCACCCAGGTCACTAACCGATGCGTACGTAGTTGCGCCCCGTAGGTCCTTTACTGATGCGAGGATTTGGCCGCCCGCAATGTGTACCGGATCGACCGATCCGCTCTAATTCGTCACCTGGCCGATTTCTCGCTGGCGTTGTTATGCGCGTCATATTGCGCACAATAGACGAGCCGATTCTGCGGCGTGCCTTGCCGCCTTGAGAAGCGCAGCGGCCTTTGGTGCGCAGAGTGGTGCCCGCGGGCCCTTGGCGGGCCTGTGGCCGCCTAGGCTCCAGCGCCACTGCGCTCTCGATTACGTGCCGCCGCTCTACTTGGCATCGATGCGGCCGGGTCCGTTAAGACATGGCACTCATCTGCGCAAACAGAATTGCCGCTTCAGACGGCCCCAGCCCGACGATGCCCACGAAGGCTGACGGAGGCATCGGAATGACCTGACGGGTCGGCCTCCAGAGATGCAGGCAATAGCGACTGTTGTTCACATACTGTGACTGAGGAGGATGCAGCTGCATCACGCATTCCTCCTGATGCCAAAACAGATCTTTGGCGAGACACATCTCCTCCCAATTTGGAGATCGCCGAGGCGTCGACACAGAGACATGCTCCCATCCCGGACGAACGAAGCCGATGATCTTGAGCTGGCAGCCACAAGGCCCCTGCACGAAGAAGAGACCGGAAGGACCAGATCCGGGTGCGGTGGCGAACCGGCCATCGCGCACGCGTCCCGCTTCGAGCCTTTCTACAATTTGCTTCCTCACACCTCCTCCCTCTTTTGACCGATAGGGTCGAATCCGGCACCACTCGTGTCGTCCGACTCATACATTGACCGGCCGCCGCGCCGGCATGGGCAATCCCAACTACTGCGGACCATCTGCACCAAACTTAGTTGGAAGACGAACATCGGCTTTGTCCGGATCGTCCAGCGGAGAGTTTCTCCTGCAGTTTATCTTTCGACATCTGAATCTTTCCTTGGATTTTCTCGTCATTCGTGCCTTCGTTGCGAACTTGCCTCATGCAGACAATCGGCACAGACATCTACGATGGTTGTCGCGGCAAGCCGGGCCTGCAGGAGCTGCTGCCGCCCCTTCGCCTAAACAAGTCCGCAAGGTATGGCGTTCGGCTAACCGTGCTTAATGCCAGAACCGACTGAAATGCCTTAGAGCAACAATGGCGGCGGAGGCCATTTGGCGCGGCATGATCCGGCGAACCGGCTAGTTTGGCACCAAACAAACGTCATCGGCTTCAGCACATGATGCAAAGCGACGCGAATGTATCGCCAGCTCGTCAACGAGAGGCTTTGCTCTTGCGACGATCTGAGGGTGGGCTTTCATCTCAGTCCTTTTCATGTCGAGCGGTTGGCCGGCTTACCGCCTGAGACACCGTCAATGCGTCATCTATGTGGCCGGTCACAATGGATCCACGGCCAGGGAACGCGTGACGAAGTTTCGCAGTTCAGCCCTAGAGGGCCTCGAGCTCCAACACGGCGAGACTTCGGTGGCCGCAGTCACAGTTCGCTCCGGTAGCGATCAGAACTGCCCGTCAAGCTCACTTCTTTGCCGCCCCTCCGCGAGGCGAGCCAGCTTGTCATATTCCTCAGCGACCTTGAGGAGCCTGCATCTAGATGTGTCGTCTTCGATCGACTCCGCTTTTAGTCGGGTCGCTTCGGCACGGCCTCGCCAATGTTTGGCGTCTGAGAATAGATTTTTCTGCTTCATGCAAAAGAGGATGCAATGTTTAGATCAAGAAAATGCGACACGGGCCCTACGTAAGATCCCGTAGGCTGGCTTTCACAAAAGCACCTCATTTGCCGTTAGCGCTGTCACTCGCTTTGTTAATGTCCGACATGCGACAAGCCGCTGGGCGCAACGTAAGCGCGGCGAGTAAGCTTCACTGCAATCCCTCGGTTGAGAAGGCCGATTGGAAGGGCCACGCGGCATGATGGACGAGATTTGGCTTCACCGGCCGTTCACGCAGAATTCTGCGCGAAATGCGCGGCTCTCGACATAAATGGCTTGAATCGGACGCAGCGTCAGATTGTAGGGTCTTCTTGCGGGCGAGCGTCCACGATCGCCTGCCGATGGCTTGGGAGCGACGGCTTGCAGACGGAACGCACTTGGCCTGTGCAGCAGACATTACGGGGTGAGGGCGCCAGCGCTACCTGTCCGAACTCGAGTCAGCTTGCGTGAGCAATGTCGCGATCCGATTTCAGCTCGAGATCCTGGCCAGGGAAGGGTCGACAGATGACGCGCCCTGAACAAGCAGTCTCACTCGACCGGCTCCGCTTCGAGCAGCACGTTCGCGCGGAGCACTCAGAGCCACCAAATCGAACGATGGCCACACTCGATGAGCTTCTCGCAACAATCAGCCACGCTTGCCGTTGTCAGGACGTGCGCGCATTCTCAGGTTCACTATTCGACGATTCCAAGCAACTCACGAGATCAAATCGCGCACGCTTCCTGCGAAAGGCCGCGACTGCGTTCAGGATCGCATTTGTTCCACGATTTGAGGAAGACATCCGCCTCAAGCTAGCATCGAAATACGCCACAATATGTGATGCGCTCAGCCGGCAGTCTGGCGGTCAGGCAGGTACCGATCTTTCCAAAGCTCTGGCGGCTCAGCTCTCCCGCCTTAGTGATGCACTGATGGAACAAGTCGACTTCACATCACTTTCGCTCTTTGCGTGTTCATTTGGCCGCCATCCTGCGTCTTCCGACTGCCGCGATGGCATGATCAGAATTGCTGAAGTTTGCCGCGACAAGAGCGAGCCGCTCCAGGACCTAACCGGCCAGCACCTATCATTGCTGATAAGCGGCTTTAGCAAGTGGCCGGATCAACCGGCGGTTCGTGAAGCCGCTCTCAGGATCGCGACTGAGATTTCTTGCCGTACGCGTTCGGATGATCGCCTCGCAGCGCTCACCCCGCGGCATCTATCATTGCTCGTGAACGGCGCCGGAAAATGGCTAGGAGAGGAACGCTTTCACACGGCAGTTGTGATCGTCGCAGATGAGCTTGTGCGCCGAAGCGATCGACTCTCCGATTTTACCCAGGAACAGCTGGCGAATCTGATCAGCGTCTTTAGCAAGCGGCCGGAAGATTCGAGTTGTCGCAAGGCAGCGATCGCGATCAGCAACGAACTTCTCCGCCGCTCCGATCAGCTCTCCGATTTCAGTCAGCAGCGCCTGGCTAAGCTCGTAAACGGATTCAGCAGGTGGCCGGGCGAGCTCGCGCCTCGGCAAGCCACCGCCAAGATTGCAGGAGAACTCGTTCGTCGCGGGCTTTCCGTCGATCACCATGAGTTGGCGAGTCTGGTAAACGGCTTCAGCAAATGGACGGCGGAGGTTGCCTGTCTCGCGGCGAGCGTCGCGATCGCGGATCAAGTCATCCGTCACGCTCGCGGTGCCGAGCGCCTCTCTTATTTTCGTTACCAGGAACTCGGGGTGCTGGTAAACGGTTTTAGCAAATGGCGGCAGGACCCGAGCTGCCGCCAAGCCACAATTGAAATTGCCGGTGAAGTGCTCGCCCGCTGTGACCGCGCCGACGGCGTCTCCTGCATTACTGAACAGGCACTGGCGAACCTCGTAAATGGGTTCAGCAAGTGGCCACAACAGCTGTCTCTTCGCGACGCGACGGCTGCGCTCGCCCGGGAGGTCGTTTACCGCGCCCGACGGGCCGGTCAGCTCTGTGATTTTACGCAGCAAGGACTGGCTATTCTGTTGAACGGCTTCAGCAAATGGCCAACGGAAGTTCCGCTGCGCGAAGCTAAGACTGCGATCGCGCACGAGGTCCTTTCTCGGGCCTGCCGTTCCGACCGGCTTTCTCATTTTACGCGTCGAGCACTGGCGATCCTCGCCAACGGCTTCAGCAAATGGCGACAAGAGGAGATCTCTCGCCATACGACGGTAGCCATCGCGCAGGAGATTCTTCGCCGCACTTTCCAGGTTTGTGATTTTAGCGAGCAGGAGCTTGCTCAGCTCATGCGTGCGTTCAGTCACTGGCCGAAAGAGGTCACCTGTCGCGAAGTCGCCGTCGTAATCTCCCAGGAGGTCCTGCGCCGCCTCACCGGGACTGCGCGTTTCACCGAGCAAGAGTTCGCATACTTGGCGAATGGGTTAGCCAAGTGGCCCGAAGTGGCGATCTGTCATCGAGCCGCTGCGGCTATCGGCAATTGGACAGCGCTAGGTGACCGACGACGAACACCATGTCATGCGGCGTTTTAAAGCAAACGGAACACGGCGGCACACCGCTCGTAAGGCACGAAGGGCTGCGCTGCTCCAAAGGACGATAACTCAATGCAGGATGACGCGAGCAAGCGGCGCGACCAACGGCACCACACTTTAGGCGCGAGGTGATCGAGATAGGCTCGCAAGCTCGTTCAGCGGAGCGGATTTCTGGTCGTACTTTCAGCCATCAAAGGCAATGATCCACGCGTAGTGAGTAGCGAGGTTTTGACGGGCGGCACTATGTCGAGTGGTACAATGAACGGCCGCGGCAGAGCTCTGCAGATGCTCGGCGCTCTGCGTTCAACGGATTTTCCAGAAGAGCACGGAGGCGCGTCATCGCCGCCGCTCTCGGCAAAGATTCATCAACTGTTCGCTCACGCCGCAGCCCTTTCGGGCGGATTGCTCCGGAGCCCGCGTCCATCGTGTTTTTCGGGACGGCAACAGCGCCTCCAGAGTGCAGTGGCTTCTGCAGCTTTGGATGCCAAGCAGTCGTTCAACAGACGACCACGTAGCGCGAGCTCAAACCACAAGGAACTCTCTAATTATGCTCTGCCAGAAATGTCACGGAGATAACTGGTGCGAGATCGCAATGCACGACCCCTGGGCCGGCCGACCAGTGATCACCTGCAACATTTGCGGCGAGTATGCCGAGTACGACAGCCTCCAGCGCAAAACGGCTCACGCGATCATGGCAGCTACCCTGGCCTGTAGCGTGAGCATAGAGGACCAGCGCGATCCACGGGTGGTTGCTGATAGGATCTTGGATGCACTGGAGAATGCCGGCTTAACAGTCGCTCGCGCCTCAAGATGAATGGGGAGGAGCGCCGATCGGCGCCTACGAGGCCCTGCCCGGCGATCAGAGAGCATGGGCTGCGCCGCTCGTTCCAACAGCCGTTTGATTGCCGGCAGACTTTCCGCCTTTTCCGTGGCCGCTCTGGAGTTGCACGCGCCCATAGCAACTGTTGGAGACCAGCCACGATTGTAGCAAACGCACCAATCCGGACTTAAACCGCGATGCTCTGAACGGGTCCAGGGCTGAGCACCGCTTGGGCGCCGTCTTCCAACGCATGACGGCCCCCACATGGATCGAACCCGCAATCATCGTTGACCTGACGCGGCCTGCACCTGACGGCGCCTTTCGAGGTCCATCGTCCAAGTTGTCTGGAACGGCAAAGTCACTGCTCAGTGCCTTGACGGGAATTGCACTCATTACCAGAATAACCGCTGCCGATGGATCTCGTTTCCCATTCTGCCCAGCGGCGCCAGCCCCGAGAAATCCCGGGAAACAGCCCCATCCAGACAGTGTAGCGGGAGAGCTCGGCCGGATAGACGAGGCGCCAATTCGCACAGATGCCACAGAGCATCCTCGCCATGGACGCTTGATTCGGCCGGCGAGCGCGCTCCTATTCCATGGACCTTACAAGAACTTCATTGACACGCGTGATCGCTCATTGCCACGACCAGCAGCCTCACTGCCGCGGCGTGGCTATGCCGGCACACTTGAGCAGACCCTGGCTGCGCAATTCCGCGGAGGACGAATAGCGAAAGCCAGCCGCTTTGGCGCAGCGCCTCCCGCCCTCCTCCCGTCGCGGCTGGCTCCTGGCGTGACATATTCCCGCGATAACCCCCGCAGGGGATTGAATCGTACGTAGCGTCAGATTGTAGAGTGCCCCTGCTAGTTGGCTCCAATCTTCAGTCGCCCTAGAATTCCTGTGGACAAAAGCGGAGCAAGCCGATCGCGTGTCATGAGAGGTGTTCTGCCAAAGCGGCTGAGGATCGCGCTGAGTGCGAAGGACGCTGTTCCTGTTCTGTCTACGCAAATCGCCAAGTCGCATGAGGTCACGATTGCCCAGATGTAAGAAGGACCAATCCAGCATTGGAGACTTCGAAATACGGTTGCGAGCGCCAAGTGCCAACGAGCCGCCGCGAGACTGATGCGCTATCCTGGAGCGGTGATGTGAGAAGACCCGATGGATCCAACACGGTGTTGCTCGTCGACCATTGTGAGGGCCAATGTCGGGCAATTGTTGGCTTCAAGAATGGCGATCCTGGAAGGGCGTATATGTGCGGGGAACCAATTGTGACGGGACCGCGCCAAAAGCCGTCATCATGGTGCGCTTATCACCATGTCCGAATGCACGTCATGCCATGGTCGGACGGACGCGCCCGTCCTTAAACGAAAAGCAGACTAGATGACAACGAGTAGTCCGGGACGAGCGCGCGGCATGGGTAGCGGCTGATTGCGGCAGCAAGAGAGCTGCCGCTAGCTCCGCGAGCTGGGCCTGCTCGAGATGCAGGCCTGACGATTGCCCCAGGGCCGAACGCCGATGCAGGCAACGAGCCCCTCAACACCCGACGAACGAGCATTGGAAACCTCATGTGATCGCCTTGGAACGGAAATGATGTGGAAGTTTAGACACGCGAGCGATCGAAGCTTGATCTCGGCGGCGTTCAAACCCGATAAGCCAGCGATCCATTTCGATGGCGCGCCTCGAAGCTCACGCCCCTTTTGGCGCATTCGAGCAGGCGGCGCGTGCTTAAACAGCCCGAGTCGGCTCCCTCCACGATCAGCTCATCCCGCGTGTTTCTGCCGTGGGACTGCAATATGCGCGCCTTCACCTATGCTTGTCCGACCACCAACACGATCGTCCCGAGATTGATCGATGATACGGACTGCGCGACAGAGAACAACTTTCAAGGCTTTGTTTGCCGGGCTTGCTCGCAGTTGCACTGGATGAACAGCAAGACTCGAAATTTCTAGGCAAGGACAAGAAATGAGGGACACTCCTTGGCTCGACGCGCGAGCTGAGCATGGAGAGACTGCAGAACGCTTCTCGGCCGAACGGTCTGCTTACCTTTTGACTGCGCCGCAATTCATTGAGCGCACTCAAGCAATAGAGAAGCGCCTGACGAAGGCCGAACGAAATCTGCCGGACTACAAACTTTCGTATAGTCCTTCAAAACTCTTTCGAGGTGGGAGGTTTACCTCCGTACAGTTGAGCAATCGACGCAATACCTGTAGAGGTCCACACTTCGGCAGTTCGAGAGCGTGACGCTTCCGCATTTCGAAGAGCCAGCCGCGATTGACGTCGTCGATCGGGGAACGACATTAGCCTGCGCAGAGGAATCATTTGTTAAGCCAAGAGAGCAAACGGCGGGTCGCTCTAATCACCGGCGTGACCGGCCAGGACGGCGCCTATCTTTCCGAACATCTGCTGTCGCTCGGCTATGTCGTGCACGGCATCAAGCGGCGCTCGTCCTCGTTCAACACCGCGCGCGTTGATCATCTCTACCAGGATCCGCATGTCGGCGACGTGCCGTTCCTGATGCACTACGGCGATATGACCGATTCGAGCAATCTGATCCGCCTGGTGCAGCAGATCCGGCCGACCGAGATCTACAATCTCGCCGCCCAGAGCCACGTCGCCGTCAGCTTCGAGAGCCCGGAATACACGGCCAATGCCGACGGCATCGGCGTACTCCGCCTGCTGGAAGCGATCCGCATCCTCGGCATAGAGAAGGAGACGCGGTTCTACCAGGCGTCGACTTCGGAGCTCTACGGCCTCGTCCAAGAGATCCCGCAGAAGGAGACCACGCCGTTCTATCCGCGCTCGCCTTACGGCGTCGCAAAGCTCTACGGCTACTGGATCACGGTGAATTACCGCGAAGCCTATGGCATGTTCGCGAGCAACGGTATCCTGTTCAATCACGAGAGCCCGATCCGCGGCGAGACGTTTGTGACCCGCAAGATCACGCGCGCTGTCGCCCGTATCGAGGTCGGGCTGGAGGAGACGCTCTATCTCGGCAATCTCGAAGCCAAGCGCGACTGGGGCCATGCGCGCGACTACGTCGAGGGCATGCACAAGATCCTGCAAGCCGACAAGCCCGACGATTTCGTGCTCGCCACCGGCGAGATGCACTCGGTGCGCGAGATGGTCGAGCTATCGTTCGCCCAGCTCGGTCGCCGCATCGCATGGCGCGGGACAGGCGTCGAGGAGACCGGCGTGGACGAGATGAGCGGCAAGACGGTGGTGAAGATCGATCCGACCTATTTCCGGCCCAGCGAGGTCGATCTCCTCGTCGGCGACGCCAGCAAGGCGCGCGAGGTGCTCGGCTGGAGGCCGAAGCGGAGCTTTGCAGAGCTCGTCGCGGAGATGATGGCGAGCGATCTGGCGGTAGCAAAACGGGACGCGACGAGTGGCAAACGCTCCGTTTGAGCTGACAGGCAAGAGTGTCTACGTAGCCGGCCATCGCGGCATGGTCGGCAGCGCGCTTGCGCGCCGGCTGGCGCGGGAGGACGTCAAGCTCGTCACCGTGGACCGGCGCGAGGTTGATCTGTGCAACCAGGCGGCCGTGTTCGACTGGTTCGCCAAGACGCGGCCAGAGGTGATCTTCGTTGCTGCCGCCAAGGTCGGCGGCATTGTCGCCAACGACACGCTGCGTGCCGAATTCATCTATGACAACATCGCGATCGCGGCGAACGTGATCCATGCCGCGTATCTCAATGGCGCCGAGAAACTGATGTTTTTGGGCTCCTCCTGCATCTATCCGAAGCTGGCGCCGCAGCCCTTGCGCGAGGACACGGTGCTATCAGGCCCGCTGGAACCGACCAACGAGCCCTATGCAATTGCAAAACTCGCCGGGATCAAGATGGTGGAGGCCTATCGCAGCCAGTATGGCAGCGACTTCATCAGCGTGATGCCGACCAATCTCTACGGCCCCGGCGACAATTATCATCCCGAACTGAGCCATGTCGTCGCGGCGCTGATCCGGCGCTTCCACGAGGCGAAGGTCGCGGGTGCCAAGAGCGTTGCCGTGTGGGGCACCGGCACGCCACGGCGCGAATTCCTCTATGTCGACGACATGGCAGACGCCTGCGTGTACCTGATGAAGACCTATTCGGGAGCAGAGCTGATCAACATCGGCACCGGCGAGGACGTCACCATCGCCGAGTTCGCGCGCGTCGTCGCAGAGATCGTCGGCTACAGCGGCGAGATCGCCTTCGACACCTCGCGCCCCGACGGCACGCCGCGCAAGCTGCTCGACGTCAGCCGCCTCGCAAAGCTCGGCTGGCGCGCGAGGACATGGCTTACAGATGGAATGCGGCAGACCTATCAGGACTTCTTAGCGGTATCGGCCAAATCGGACAAAGGAGAGAATCATGCAGCTGTTAATTGCTGACGGCGCTCATTGTCCGATTCCCAGAAAGTTGCTTCGGATCGTCTGGCGACTTCGATTGGGTTTCCGGTGTTGCTTTGAGCTCGCGCACGCCGAGTGACGCGTGCGCGATGGAAGGCCGGCACGACTACACCGGTCGATAAATAGCGAGCGAATTGGTCAGGCGCGTCTTGCGAGACGCTCTGTTTTGAAGTTGAGGTAAACTGGTTACCATGTGCGGAATTGTAGGCATCTTGGGGCGCGGTCCGGTCGCGGATCGCCTCATCGATTCACTTAAACGACTGGAATATCGCGGCTACGACTCAGCTGGCATCGGAACGCTCAAAGGAAATCATATCGAGCTTCGACGCGCCGAGGGAAAGCTGAAAAACCTTGAGACACGTGTTCGCTGCCATCCGCTTTCAGGCCATGTCGGGATTGGGCACACGCGCTGGGCTACTCATGGCAAGCCAACCGAACACAACGCTCATCCGCATGCAACGGACAATGTTGCAGTCGTCCATAACGGCATAATCGAGAATTTCCGGGAGCTGCGCGCGGAGCTGAAACAGCATGGCGCCTGTTTCGCCTCTGAAACAGACACGGAGGTGGTGGCACATCTCATCGACTGTTATCTGAAGAATGGCTGCTCGCCGCAGGAGGCAGTAAAAGCGTCGCTGCCGCGGCTAGTGGGCGCGTTTGCGCTTGCAATCCTGTTCAAGGGCCAACACGACCTCATGATCGGTGCGCGCAAGGGCTCACCACTGGCGATCGGGCATGGCGAAGGCGAAATGTATCTCGGATCGGATGCTATCGCGCTCGCGCCCCTTACCGACTTGATCACCTACCTTGAGGATGGCGATTGGGCTGTGCTCAACCGCAACTTCAGCGTGGTCTACGACGCACAAGGCACAGTCGTCCGCCGGGATCTGGTGAACTCTGGCGCGTCGTCGGCTCTCGTCGAGAAAGCGAACTACCGCCACTTCATGGCGAAGGAAATCCACGAACAGCCGGAGGTGATCGGGCATACGCTTGCGCATTACGTCGATATTGCCAGCGAGAGCGTGGCACTGCCGCAGGAGCTTCCGTTCGACTTCAATGAGATCGGACATATCTCGGTCACGGCTTGCGGTACGGCCGGCTACGCCGGCCACATCGCCAAATACTGGTTCGAGCGGCTGGCTCGTATTCCGGTCGAGCTCGATGTCGCCTCCGAATTTCGGTATCGTGAGGCACCGATGCGCCAAGGAGATCTTGCGATCTTCATCTCGCAGTCCGGCGAGACCGCCGATACCCTGGCCGCGCTCCGCTACGCCAAATCGCAAGGTCTGCATACCCTCTCGATCGTGAACGTACTGAGTTCGACCATTGCGCGCGAAAGCGGGACAGTGTTGCCGACATTCGCGGGGCCCGAAATCGGCGTTGCCTCGACCAAGGCGTTCACATGCCAGCTCGCCGTCCTGGCGGCGCTTGCGGTCGCCGCGGGCAATGCGCGAGGTGAATTGTCGGAGGGCGACAGCATCGATCTGGTACGCGAGCTGATCGAAATTCCTCGGCTCGTTTCAGCGGCGCTGGCCAACGAGCCGCAGATCGAGAAGCTCGCACGCGACATCACCAAATCGCGTGACGTGCTATATCTTGGTCGCGGTACCTCGTTTCCACTGGCCATGGAAGGGGCACTGAAGCTGAAGGAGATATCCTATATTCACGCCGAGGGCTATGCGGCCGGGGAGCTCAAGCACGGCCCGATCGCCTTGGTCGACGAGAGTGTTCCCGTAATCGTCATCGCTCCTTCCGACCGGGTGTTCGAAAAGACCATCTCGAACATGCAGGAGGTCGCTGCACGCGGTGGCAAGATTATCTTGATAACCGACGCTAGGGGAGCCGCAGACGTGTCCATGGATTCACTCGCGACCATTGTGCTGCCGGAGATGGGTGCGACATTCACCTCGATTGTCTATGCGATTCCGGTGCAGCTCCTGGCCTACCACACGGCCCTCCTCATAGGCACGGACGTCGACCAACCCCGAAATCTCGCGAAATCGGTAACCGTCGAATAAGGCAAAGTGATGCGACCTCAGTTGTCGTGGTCAGATTCCGAATGCGCGAGCCGCGGTCAGATCGTATCACGATGTGCCGCCCAGCTCCAGGCCCCGATGCCACCGCGAGGCTTGTGCCTGTTCTTGGCCCTGTTTACGGAGACGCCGGGTTTGGACCACATACGAACCGGAGCGCCCCTCGAAGTACGAGGCGCGCCTCGCTCGAACGACAACGTGGCTGTTTCCAAGCATGGCCGTCGGCGCCGCGCTTGATCGCCAGCGCGCTCACAAAATCCTTTCCGGCGAACCACCGGTTAACTTTGAGCATATCGACATCGCTGGAGATCGGGTGAGATAATAGCGCGGTTCGGCCCCAATCGCAGGCTCGCGAGCTGTTCTAGCACGACATCTCACGGAGCTCCTCGCTGCGGCTCGTATGCCACCGATCTCGTCCTTCCCCTTTCACTGCATATCGGTACGCTTGATGAGAACTTCGGCCACCCCACAGACAACAGCCTTGTCGCCAACCTTGGCGCCGAGAATTGCCCCAGGGTTCAGTAGCTTGAGAGCCACTCCTGCTGCACGAGCGGAATGACGAGCGAAAATTGTGAGGGTTGCGGCAATTGCCGAAAATATGCCGGAAACGTCAGGCGCTTACGGCTTGGTCGATAGTGCCCTGATGGCCGATTCGCGGCCATGAAACTGCACGCGGCTGCGGTGAGATTTTCTCCGGAAGCGGCCATTTCAAAATCGAGAGGAAACTCGCCATGTCACCAGCGCCCATTGCGCACGCCTCAAATGCCAAATCGCGCATTGGCGCCATCTTACGTGCCACGAGCGGCAACTTCCTCGAGCAGTTCGATTTCTTCTTGTTCGGGTTCTACGCCAGTGCGATCGGAAACGCGTTCTTTCCATCAGGAAGCGAAACCGCTTCACTGCTTAACACCTTCGGTGTGTTCTGGCTGGGTGCCTTGATGCGACCTGTTGGTGCGATCGTGCTTGGAGCCTATATTGACCAGATTGGCCGTCGGCAAGGCCTGATCATCACGCTTTCGATCATGGCCATTGGCACCATCATCATCGCCTTTTGTCCGGGCTACGCGACAATCGGCATTGCCGCACCTGCGATCGTGCTGTTCGGACGGCTGTTGCAGGGCTTTTCTGCCGGCGTTGAGGTTGGTGGTGTTTCCGTTTACCTCTCCGAGATTGCCACTCCGGGCAACCGCGGCTTTTACACATCTTTCCAGTCCTCGAGCCAGCAGGTTGCGATCTTTGTCGCGGCTCTTATAGGATATTTTTTGAGCGAAGCACTTCCGGCCGAAATGGTTGCCGCTTGGGGCTGGCGGATCCCGTTCTTCCTTGGCTGCTTGATCGTACCGCTTATCTTCTTCCTGCGCCGGACGCTGGAGGAAACTCCGGAGTTTCTGGTCATGAAGAACCACCCAACGGCCCGCGAGGTCTTTGCCTCCACACTTGCGAACTGGCGCATCGTCATTCTCGGCATGATGATCGCGATGCTGACGACCACGACATTCTATTTCGTGACGGTGTACACGCCTACGTTCGGCAGGCACGTATTGCAGTTGTCCACGCAGAACACGCTCTTGGTGACGCTTTTGGTCGCGGTGACGAACTTCATGTGGAACCCAATTGGCGGCGCGATTTCCGACAGAATCGGCCGGAAACCGGTCCTGCTGACCATTGCCGGCCTAGCCTTGGTGACTGCATATCCGGCGTTGTCTTGGCTTGTAACGGACCCAACCTTTGGCAAGATGCTGATCGTGGAGATGATGTTCTCGTTTTACTTTGGCACCTATAGCGGCGCCATGTTGGGCGCTCTGGTCGAAATTGTGCCGAAGCACATTCGCACAACTTGCTTTTCTTTGGCGTTCGCACTCGCCGCGGCTCTGTTTGGCACGTTTACGCCGCTTGCATCGACTTGGCTGATCGACCGGACAGATGACAAGGCGTCGCCCGGTTTCTGGTTGATGTTTGCGGCTTTGCTCGGCATTATCGCCGCGCTCACGATTTATCCAGGAAACACCAAGAGAGTTGCGAAAGCCGTTGCGACCCGAGCGGCCTAACCCGGCGGTAAGCGCGCAATTTACCACGCGTTAGCACGCGCGCCCGCGGGACGTTGGGGGCCGAAGGCTGAACTGAAGTTGGTGCGCGACTATCCCCGCGGTGATTTTGACGATGCTGCGCGGCCGTTCTGCCGATCACGGTTCTTCCTATGTGATCTGGGGCAATATAGGGACGAGCTGGCGGTGATGTTGGCCGGGAAAGGCTTAGCTTATCAGCCAACCTCGATTCCGTCCGGTGGTCGGACGGTGTGCTGCCCGCACTTGCAGTTGCGTGAAACACGGCGGATTTCGCGCGAGGACCGGGATCCCTCGCGCGAGCTCCACGCTCTGATATTCTGTGCGGCCGCCACAACACTCGAAGGCGCACATCCTCGGGCTGCGTGAATTCCCCAGCGGACTGGTCGTCTCGCAGGTAGCGACAAACGTTAGCGTAGCGGGCCGTCTTGTATCCTGGTCCGATACCGACCTCTCGGCGCTCGGATACGCAGGTTGAAGGCTCACCTTCTTGTCGCATCTGGCGGGGAGTGGTCGAGAAGTTTGGTCGTGCCTGTACAACGAGCGATGGGCCAATGCGTAACCAGACCCAGGCTGTTGCTCGCTGCGCTCGATCAGCCGTGACTTCACGCACCGCGAGCTTGCGCAGATGAGGCGAGCTGTGCGAGCTCCGTTTCGAGCATAGGGTTGCGCTTGAACATAGCGTCGATCAATGCTTGGGCCGGCTGCTCGGCCGCCTCCACCCACGTCGCCTTCTCCGCTCGCGCGGAGGGCGCGAACACACGCTTGACCACGGTCGGCGATCCCCTCAGACCGCAATTGGCCATGTCATCCACGCCAGCACTTTGGGCGCTCCATTTTACGATTGTGGTGCGGGCGGCACGCAACGCATCTATCATTGCGCCGCGGCGAATTTGATTTGTTGCCTCTAACATGCTGACGAGACACGGCAGCTTGGAACCCAACACCTGCACGCCCCCTTCGCAGCGCCGTTCGGCCTCGATGGTCCGTAGCTTGAGGTCCAACGCTTTGATCGTGGAAACATAAGTGAGCTGCTGGACCCCGAGCCGCCTTGCAATGCCAGGTCCCACCTGCGCCGTATCGCCGTCGATCGTCTGCTTGCCGGTGAATATGACGTCCGGTGGGCCATATTCCTTGCCGATGTTGCGAATCGCGCTCGCCAACGCGTAACTCGTCGCCAGCGTATCCGAGCCCGCGAAGCTACGGTCGGTGAGCAGGACAGCGCGATCGGCACCAAATGTCAGTGCCTTTCGGAGAGATTCTTCGGCTGACGGCGGTCCCATTGTCAGGACGGTGACTTCGCCGCCGAATTGATCTCTTAGCTCGAGCGCAGCTTCCAATGCGAAGAGATCATAGGGGTTGATGATTGTCGGCACGCCCTGGCGCATGATCGTATTCGTAACAGGGTGCACGCGGATTTGCGCGGAGTCGGGGACTTGTTTGATGCAGACGATGCTGTGCATGTACTTCTCCTAAGATGCCGAGCCGACTCCCGACGCAGCAAATGTCATACCATCCAAGGCATTTCGCCAACGAGGAATGAATGCAGGCTGACGACGAGCCGGTTGTCGCAACTGCGATGGTTTACGCACCGGCGTGATCTCAAGCTGATCGGAGTCAGGGGCGGCAACGGAGCCGCAGCGATCACGCGCCGCTTCGACGCCAAAGCCATTTTCAGGACGCGTAGGTTGCAAACAGACGATGACAAGACTGGGCTAAGCGAAGACGCCCTACGCGTCGCCGGCGAGTAAATCCCAACCCAAGGCACAACGCTAGCATCCCGATCATGCATCCGAGCTGGCGACCGCCCTCTTTTCCACGCTCTCCTATGCCAGTCGGCCGAGCGAGAGAGAGAGGAGCGAGCTCGACGCTTGGCTCAGAAGCGTTTGATCTCGATGCCGTGTCTTCGCAAGGCGTAGCCAATCTGGCGTGGGGTCAGTCCAAGCAGGCGCGCCGCCTTCGCCTGTACCCACCCGGATCTTTCCATGGCTGCGATGACGCGCTCGCGATCGGTGACTTTCGCGGCACCTACCACGGGGCGCCCAGGCGGCCCTAGCGGCGTCAGCTCGCTGCTCACCGGCCGAACGGGTGTCGCGGCTTCCGTTGCCGGCATGCTCAGCCTCGCGGGCGGTGCGATTGTCGGGCTCGGCTGTCGCGCCACTTCCGCCGGTCCACCCTTCCATAGCAAGGCCGACAGGCATTGCCCATGGCAGCACGCAAAATCATCTCTTACGATCGACGATCCTAGCGCTAGCGTCGCGGTCCGCTGCACGCAGTTTTCGAGCTCACGGACGTTGCCGGGAAATCCGCAATTCATGAGGACCTCAATCGCACTTGAATCGAATACCAGGGCACGGCCGTTCTCATCGTTGAAGTTCTTCAAAAAACGAGCGGCGAGAAGCGGAATATCAGTGCGTCTTTCGCGCAGCGGCGGCAATAGCAGAGGAACCACGCTGATGCGGTAATAGAGATCGGCACGAAACTCGTTCCTGGCCACCGCCTCTTCAAGATTCTTGTTCGTGGCCGCAATCACGCGGACGTCGACTTTGATCGTCTGATTGCCGCCCACCCGCTCGAATTCCTGCTCCTGAAGCACGCGCAGGAGCTTCGCCTGGAACGAGCCCGAGATCTCTCCAATCTCATCCAGAAACAACGTTCCCTTGTCGGCGATCTCGAAGCGCCCCTTGCGCGCGTTGAATGCGCCCGTAAACGCCCCCTTCTCGTGTCCGAACAATTCGGATTCCAGCACCGTCTCTGTGAGGGCTGCGCAATTCAGCTTGATAAAGGGGCGTTTGGCGCGCGCTGAACGCTCGTGAATAGCCTTCGCGACCAGCTCTTTGCCGGTACCCGATTCGCCACGCAACAAAACCGTGCTATTTGATTTTGAGATCACCTCGATCTTGTCAAGTAGCGCGCGCAGCGCCGGGCTGTCGCCGATAATTCCCTCGACTTGGACCTTCTTACGGTCCCGCCCATGAGGCTTGAGCTCGGAAAGTTGCTTCTGCAGCCGGAACTCCTCGTCCATAAGACGTCCGCGATCGCGCACAAACGAGCAATGCAGCTTCGTCGTCTGGCCCAGCAGGCTGGCGACCATCGTCAGAAGACCGAGGTCGTCCTCGAGCTGCGCACGCGTTCCATTGTCCGCGATGCGGTCGATGCTCAGCGTACCCACAACTTTGCCGTCAACATCTATGGGAACGCCGATGAACGCAACACGCGTATGACCGCCGGCATTTAGCATATCGATCTCCGAAGAACTGAAGGCCGAATGCAGCGCTACATTCTCCACGACGAGCGGCTGCCCCGACGCGACGATTTGATCGATTGCTCCTTGCGGCAAGCGCACCCGGCAGCGCGCATCGCGGTCTTCGCTCCTGCCGTCCTCTACGATGATCTCCGGCCCGCCGTCATGCTCGAACAGACATACGATGCCGCGCCGCATCCGCACGAGCGATCCCAGGCGCTCGATGACGCTCGCCAGCTTAGCCTCGAGCCGACATAGGCCAGTGAGCGTGTGCGCTATTTCAACAATCGTGCTTAGCGATTTCTCTTGGGACCGCACAATACAAGCGGAAGCGTCCGCGTCGGAGGTTGAGTTTGGCTTTTCGCGCAGGGAAATGCTGTCTAGCATCACGACTTCTCCGTTCCTTTCTCGATCCTCCCCATCGGACTTGTTGGATTCGTGTTGCATGCCCGATCTGACATCCTGTTCTCAGGGCGGGACGAGAGATTACCCCTCTTCATGGCACGTCGGCAGCACTTAGAGTAACTCGCTTTGCCGCTTTGTTTTCCAACTCGCTGCGCGGATTCACCCCGGCCAACATGACTTCCATCGATGAAGCTCAGAACAGCCGGGGCTCTTGGGGGCTGATTGAATTATAAGTGTTGCCCGCCATTGATCGGCACTTCGGCGCCGGTGACATAACTTGCCGCATCTGAACATAGGAAGAAAATGACCTTGGCGACCTCTTCGGGTGTACCCACTCGGCGGAGTGGGATCTTTGGCACAAGATGCGCTTCCGTGTCAGGCGACAAAATGCCCGTCTTGATTTCGCCGGGCGCGATCGCATTGACGCGAATGCCATGCGCGGCGTAATCGTGCGCCATTTCGCGCGTGAGACAAGCGAGCGCAGCTTTCGAAGTCGCATATGCCGAGCCCGCAAATGGATGCACCCGCGAGCCGGCGATCGAGGTCACGTTGACGATCGAGCCTGACGCCCTTTTTAATTCGTCGAACAGGCCTTGAGCGAGTAGGATCGGTGCCACCAGATTGAGGTGGAACACGCTCATCCAGGTGTCGACTGAGGTCGCCAGCGATGTCAGCCTGGTACCGTTTGCCGCTTTTGGTGAGTTTCCGGCATTGTTTACCAGTCCGTGCAACGGTGCGCCAGCAAGGCGCTCCTTGATCTCGGCAATCACGCGCGGCAGCATCCGATGATCGCCCAGGTCGACTTCGATATAGCTGTCGCCCTCTGAGTCTGATGGGCGATGCGCCGCGTCCAATGGTTGGCGCGCGCAAGAAATGATGCGCCAAGCGGCTTTCGAAAACAATTTTCCGGTGGCGCGACCGATACCGCGCGATGCCCCGGTCAATACCAGCGTCTTTCGCTCACGCAGCGGACGGCCCGCTCGATCGGCGTGAATTGGACCGCTAGGGTCCGTTGCCGACGATTGAGGTACGACCGCTTTGTCATCTGGTAGATCTAGATTCACACGCGGCTCCCTTCCGCTCCCATCGGCTATGCACCTGGTGCAGGATCCGGGCCAAAGCCACGCAGGGCATAAGGGGCGCACTTTTGCGACAAATGGCAGGTTCTGAACATCTGCCCTGTTTGCTTTTCGACAACAGCAACGCCGCGTCAAGCCCCCGGGCGCGTTGACCGCGTCGCGCTCCAGGGGTGGTCTGTGGCTCATTCGAATTGGCGGAGATAGTTTAGCTGCCTTGTGCGGAGATCAGGATCGATGGCCAGTTCGTTCAATTTCCTCGGTTGGACGCGCCGCCGCAGATGCGGCTCTGGTTCGACATCGATGGGCTGGGGCTCGTGCCGTTGATCAGCTGCGGTCGAAAGTATTTCGCAACCAGCGCATGAACAAGGCCGTCGTCCAGAAGACGAGCTGACCGCGAAGGGATTAACGCAGAAACGGCGATACATCTACCTGACGCCCGTCCTTGCTGCTGGGACATTCTGACGTGACCGTCTGCTACGTCAGATTCCTCGGCGGCCCGGGCCACCATTGCCGTGCTCTTCACCGCGTGGCCACCGATGGCGGTTTCGGCCCGGCGATGCCGGGACCCTAACCTTTTCTCCGGCCAGTCGACTTACACGTCGCGGTCCGACGTATCCCGGGACAAGGCCGCCGACGCTCGCCGGCATTGGCCTACGCTTCGCCGGACATTCGCTGTACCACTGCATCCCGGCAGAGCGTCGGTCAGCCCTCAGCTGCGGACGTTGCGAAACCCGATGCTGTGGAAGCCAGCAGTATCAGGCGGACGATCTAGGCGACGATTGCTCAGGTTCAGATTCGCGGCACCTCATGAAGCCGCGAAATGCTCGTATGGATTATCGACCAGGGTCAACTGCTCCGGATTGCTCAGATCGAATTCAATAATGCGTGGCACGAGCAGACGGGCATAGCGCGTAAAGGCGCTGGTGGGGGGAAAGCGGATCACGGTGGCGCATCGCGCAAGAAGATACATGTCGATGAGCGCGGAAGCTCCACCTTCAATTCCCATTTCCGCACTATGCAACGGCCCTGCCAGATCGGCCTGGAACCGTTTTGGTACGGCGAAGATATCGGGAAACAGACCCGATATGTGATCGAGCACCTGTGCGCTATCCGTGCACAGGAAGATCTTAACAGGCTTTGGATATGGCAAAGCCATGGCTTTACGGATTGCCATGCAGACCTGACGAAGAGCGAGCTCCGAATCGGCCCAGTACGGAGCATGCCCCATGATATCTTCGCCATTGCCGTGCCGAACATGAACGCCGATGATACTATGGCCGCTAAAGTGTTGCTCATACAAGTCCTCTATCCGCGCTCGAATCTCAGACCTGAGTTTGATGTTTCGGAAGATCAGTCGTTCGGCTTCCTCACCACAACGCCACATCAGGCAAGCGTCACAGACAATGGTGTTGGCCTCGTTATCGTCTCCTGCTTGGAACAGCTCAGTCAGTTCGTCACGTTCTCGGAAGATCTGCTCGTCCGGACGATTGATACGGTCGATCGATGGCCTATTCCACCACGGCGGGAAGAAGGGGCCGGGAAACGAGAGCTGGTTGACCCTGTCATCGCAAATCACCTGCACGCCAGCGATCTCCTCAACCGGCTCGAAGAACACCGGAAAGGCATTGCTGAACGGTTCGTCGACATAACAGGAACCGCGCCAGTCAATAACGAGCGTTCGCCCGGTCCGCTGCGCGTACGACCAGGCTGATGCCAACGACCAGAGGCAATCACCAAAGCCGGTGCGCCTCCGAGAAACAACAAAGCGTTCCTTCGTCACGTTATCAAACCTTTCTCGTTGCGCGAGTGTGGCGCACCAGCTCATCTGCGATGCCGATCCACGCCGGGCGCTGGTCACCTGGACGCAAGTCACCCAACCCGCAAACTCATCCTGCACGGCACTGCGATTGGCAGGTCATGCTAGAGGTGTCACATTACGCACCTTTTACGACGGCCCAGTCTGTGACGGATGCAGCCGAATACGACGCTGATCCCACAGCCCGCGCAGTTCGTTCAGGAGAGCTTCGCGCCTGGTCCTGTCAGAGGTGACCCTGGCGAGAAGATCGGCCAGAACAGCTTCCTTCTCGATTTGCATCAGCATGTCGAATAGGTCATGCGAGACGCGTACGCTGTCATGGCTGGAGTGACCCATGCGGATCTCGCAGATTGTCTCCTGGCGGTCTCGGCCCGCATGAGCGCGAACCCGGTAAAGAGATACATGGGGCGGCAGTGACACAGCGAGCGCGGTCCAATTTTCGAGCGTTGTTGCCCGCTTTTTGATGAGGAATGACCCGACCACAAGGCCATCCAGTTCGGTCGACAAAAACGCCGTAATCGCATCGGCAACGGAATCTACGATCGGTTCGGCATTGTTGTTGAACGACGTATTAAGCAGAATCGGGACGCCCGTTCGAGCTTTGAACGCACTGATAAGTTCCCAATAGGCGGCATTGCTCGTGCGGGACACCGTTTGCAGCCGAGCCGTACCATCGATATGCGTGATCGCGCCCAGCAATGCACGCATGGATTCGCGCACGCGCACGACGAAATTCATGAAGGGATATTCTGCGCGACCATCCGGCAATTCAAAGAACGCGCCCGCATCCTCCTCGAGAACCGATGGCGCGAACGGTCGATAACTCTCGCGCTTCTTGACCATCGCATTGATCCGGTCCTTGTTTGCCGCCGGCCTCGGGTCCGCAAGAATGCTGCGGTTGCCGAGCGCACGAGGACCGAACTCGGACCGGCCCTGTACCCACCCGATCACAGCGCCATCAGCGATCCACTCGGCTGCTCTGGCTGCGACGTCAGCGGTCCGTTCAATCTCGAGGTGTCCGGCCCATCCCTTCAGTTCCTGTTCAATGCTGTCGTCGCTGCCGACATCGGGCCCCCAATAAACCGCCTGTAGTCGCTCGCGGGGCGGAGCCTGCCCGGCCTCCTTTGACACCATCATCGCCGCACCCAATGCGCATCCGGCATCATGCGAGGCCGGCTGCACAAAAATCTCTTCGAACAGCCCTGAGTACAGCAGTTTTCCGTTTAGCGTGCAGTTGTGGGCTACCCCGCCAGCCAGGCACAACCGTTTCATTCCGGTCTGCTCACGATAATGCCGAAGAATGTGAAAGACGATCCGCTCCAGCGCCTCCTGCAATGAAGCGCTCACATCTCGGTGTTGTTGCGTGAACGGCATTCCCTTTCGCCGGACCTCGATATTGCGCAGCAATGCCGGGCCGATACGGTCGAGGTGAACGCGGTAGGCACCGTTGGGGGAGAGCTCATAAAATTGGGAGAAAAGCTCGCGATAGCGAGCGGGATCTCCATAAGGAGCCAATCCCATGACCTTATATTCGTCGAACAGGCCGTAGCCGAGGTATCGGATCGTTTCCAGATAGAACAGTCCGAGAGAGTTGGTCTCTGGAAACGTCATGAGCTCGGTCATTTCGGTGCCCGACCCCACCGCCAACAGACCCGAGAGGAAGTCGCCACAGCCGTCGATCGCGAGAACCAGGCTTTCTTCAAAACCGGACATTGCCAAAGCGCTTACGGCATGGGCCTGATGATGGCCTACGAATGACACCCGCGAAGGGTCAACTTGGGTACCGAACTCTGCCGCGAGAAGGTGCCGCAACAGGAGATTCGCATCCAGCGGAATTGAGATCTCAGGTTGTGAGATGAACAACCGTTCGAGCATCGAATTGCAGTAGGCTTCAGTCGCGTAGAACGCAATACGATCGACGTCGCGAAGCTCCACACCCGCGGCTGCTAGACAGTATTCAATCGCACTGCTCGGGAGCTTGTTCGAATGTTTGATGCGGTTGAGGCGCTCCTCTTCAACGGCGGCGATCACGCGACCGTCCTTGACGAGCACCGCGGCGCCGTCGTGCAGAAACGTGTTCGGTAGTTGCAGCGGGTTTTCATAGACCCTGTCAAGCCCGCCACTCAATCCTAGACACAGCATCTTGTTCTCCGTTCATTTTGAGAGGCCTGTTGGCCTATTTCATATCGCTTGCTTGGCGAGTAGGCTGCACGTCGCCGCGGGGCCGCAGGCATCGCCAACGAAACGAGGCTCGTATAAGCGTCGGCCGCGAACCGAAAGTTCGTTACGTCCGTGTCTGATCTCGCACGCGCGACGCTTCGCTTTAGGTCTTGTTCCTCTCACCGCATCAGGCGTTGCCGAAGCAGCGCAGCTGAGACGATGAAGGGAATGGCTGCGTAGATGCACAGTGTGCCCACATGCAAACCGACGCTGTCGACTGGCCGACCGAGCATTGCTGGACGAATGAGATCGACCGAATGTGTCAGGGGCAACAAGGCCGCGATGCGTTGAAATGAACCTGGCAGCTGGCTGATTGGGAAGATCGCCCCGCTCAAATACATCATGGGCGTGAGGATAAGGGATTGGTAGAAGATGAAATAGTCGTGGCTCGGTGCAAGAGCGGAAACGACCATTGCGAGGCTCGCGAAAGCAACGCCAGTGAGGGCGATGGCTGGTAACGCATAGGGAATGGACGACCACTCTGCATACCCCAGCGCGACGGCAACAATCGTGATCGCGGTCCCGGCGAGCAAGGCCTTGCTTGCTGCCCATGCCACTTCACCTAGAACAATGTCGCCGAGCGTGAGAGGCGTACAGAGCACCGCCTCCCACGTGCAACCTGTCTGCATGCGAGCGTAAGCCCCATAGATGGTTTCAAAGGTTGAGGAGACCATTGCGCTTGTGGCGACCATGCCAGCCGCCAGAAACGCAATGTATGAAGTTCCCTCAACGCCACCTACGATCATTCCGAGGCCAAAGCCAAGACCGAACAGAGAGCTCATCGGCTCGGCCAGATTCCCAAGAATCGATGCCAGAGCGACTTTCCGCCAGACCAGAAAGTTGCGGCGCCATACCGCGATCCAGTTCCATGGATTAGCAGGGAGCGCGGGCGCAAAACGTTGCCACATCGTTCAATCCTTCATCTCTCGCCCGGTTAGCCGCAAGAAGACATCCTCCAGATTTGGAGGTCGCTGCAGAAGACGGAGATCCGGACGGTTGGCAAGCCGGCGACGCACCTGCTCGGGATCCGCGGCATAGCAAAACAGCGTCTCCCCGCTCACCTCAGCGTGCTGCACTTGGGTTCTGACCAGCGGCAGCAACTCATGCGGGTTACCACCGTAAATCTCGATCACCTGACACCCGATCTGCTGCTCGATCAGAGCATGAGGCTGCCCTTCGGCGATCTTGCCGCCGTGCTCAAGCACGCACAGGCGGTCGCACAATCGCTCCGCCTCCTCCATGAAATGGGTGGTGAGAAGAATCGTTTTGCCGCGCGCTAATAGCCAGCGCAAGCGTTCCCAGATGAGGTGCCGGCCGTGCGGATCGAGGCCAGTCGTCGGCTCGTCAAGCACCAAGAGCTGCGGGTCGTTAATGAGGGCACGTGCCAGCGTCAGTCGCCGCTTCATGCCGCCGGACAGTTCGGCGACGCGCGCGTCCGCCTTGTTCTCCAAGCGAGCGAATTCGAGCAGTGACGGCGTCACCGCTTTGACCTCGGTCGCGCTCATGCCGAAGTAGCGACCGAATACGAGCAAGTTTTCGCGCACGGTGAGCTGAAGATCGAGGTTATCGAACTGTGGGACAACCCCGATGCCCCGACGCGCCAACGGCGCACGTGCCGGCACCGGCTCGCCAAGCACGTAGATCTTACCTGCGTCGGGCGATGCAACACCGAGGATCAATCGCGCAAGCGTGCTTTTACCCGCGCCGTTTGGTCCCAGCAGACCGAAGCACTCTCCTGGCGAGACCGTAAACGAAAGAGCGTCCACGACCGTCCGGTCCTTGTAGGACTTACTCACCTCGAAAAGGTCGATTGCCGGGCTTGACATTTGCTTACGCGATCGCGCCGGACGTTGTTCGCACCGCGTCCTTTGTTGCGTGTTTCTTCGTCCAAAGCAGGCCGTCACACCACACGTGATCGACGCGTCCCCACTGGCACGCGGCGGCAGCATCCGGGAAAAAGCCGCGTCCATGCAGATTGGCGCTGGTATTGCAAAGCAGCGGAATGGCTGTGAGCTTTTCGTACGCGATGAGAAGCTCGACCACTTTATGCTGAGATGTTCTGGAAACCGTCTGTAGGCGAGCAGATCCATCGAGATGCACGACGGCGGGAATTTTGTCCCGCCATTCCGGTCGCGTCTGGTGATCGAACAGCATGTACGGATCGGGTATTCCGGGGCTAAAAATCTCCGCAGCACGATCCTCCAGGCATATCGGCGCTACCGGCCTGAAATGCTCTCGAAGCTTGACGTCGTTGAGATGGTCTTTCATTCCCTCCCAGCTCGCAGCCGCGAGAATGCTTCTGCCACCCAACGCACGTGGTCCGAGCTCGGCACGCCCGGCAAGGAAGATCACGGGCTTGTCACTCGCGAGGATTGCCGCAAGTTCGCCCATAGTGCAGGGCGCGCCGTCCCATCCGGGCGGGACTTCGCTGGGACGAACGGCCGGTCCACTGTAGACCGTCCATTCCAGAGCTCTAAAGCCTTGCTGTGCCGCCAGTGCAGAGCAAGCAGCACCGATCGCTGAGCCGCTGTCGTTCGGAAAGGGCGGCACCCACACGTGGTCGAACAGACCGGTCGCACGAAATGCACTATTCCACTTGATATTCAGGCCACAGCCGCCGGCTATGCAGAGGTTACGCCCCCCCGCAAGATCCGAATGTCGCTGCACAACATCAGCAATTGTGCGAACCAGCAGGCGCTCTAGAAAGACGTGAAATGACGCAAGGATGTCTTCGGCCTGCTTGGCCTTCAATCGCAGTGCGCACGCATCGAAGAAGTCGTGCAGAGCTTCAAGTGGTGATAGTGAGCTGTTGATCTGTGCAAGCTTATGACAAGCGCCCTCAGCATCCGTGGCAAAGTGCGCGTGATAAAGCTCCTGAAACGTCGCAATTATCTCCTCGTCGGGAGCTCCCAGTGCGATATAGGCCATCAGCTTGCCGGCGATGCCGAGATCCCAGCTGGTCCGGTCCGCCCGCCTGTAAGGTCCAAAGTGATGTCCTGCCGTCGCATAGGCGTGGCCTATCATCGGAAACAGGCACTCGATGAACCGAATCCCGTGCGGCTCGACATAGTAGAGGCGCGGAAACATGCAGCCGTCCCACACCAAGCAGAAAGCAGATTGTGCGGATTTGGCAAACGAGCTGGTGCAGTATGCGGATGCTACGTGCCCGGTGACATGCGGATAGCTTTGATAGGGATATAGTTTCCCATCAAGCATAAGGCCGATGCGATCGCGGGACGCGAGGGGGCTATCGCCTTGGCGTTCGATATACGGCGCGCCCTTGAGCTTGACGGTCGTCGTCCCACTAAGAACTTCAAACTGGGATTCGAACTCTCCATCCCAACCATCAATGACGAACTGATCGACATCGCTCGGATCGAGCCCGTGCTCCGCCAAGGCGCTAACAACGGAATCCAGGTTGTCGATGGTTTGATAACGCGGATTATTGTTCAGCTTCTCCTGCTCGACGCAGAACACCACTCGCCCGTCCTCAATCAGAGCGACGGCCCCATCATGCGTCAACTTGATACCGCAGATAAGCATAGTGGCTCCTCTCAGCCTTGGCCGTTGGGTGGGATCGAAGATGGCTCCGGATTCCGAAAGCGGACCAAAAGGCAGTCTTCGTCAGCCGACTGCCCCTGGCACTGCACGCGTTCGACCTCAATGAGCGCTTCAGTCAAGATCGTGATGACCGTCTCGGCGCCAGCGACATGCCCCCACCGCTTGCAGGTCGCATCACGTGCAGATCCGAAGACCAGATGCCCACCCGGAGCAAGCATCTTGACCATGTTGTCGACTGCAGTACGCATTTGTGTCATGTCTTCGAGATAATAGAGCACTTCGGCGACCACGATCAGATCGAACCGCTCTGCGGCCGAGAACTGCAGAATGTCAGTCGCCGCCCAGCTGATATGCGACCACCTCTTGGTCCGCTGGACCGCTCGACCGATCGCTCGCGGCATAACATCGATGACCGTGAGCCGTTTGCAGTGAGGAGCAAGCTTCTCTGTAAACGCACCGGCCGCGCACCCGATTTCGAGGCCATTTGAGACGGCGCTGTTCGACAGCGACAGCCGCAGCAATTGGGTGTGACGCTCACGTTCGAACGGATTGTCGTCGAGCCGCCACGGATCCTCATTAGACAGCTCCCGTTCCAACGATTGATATGTCTGGTGCACGTTCACGACCTAATCTCCTACAAAGCTGCTCACTCAGTCTCGGCCGCAATGCCATCCGGCGCGATCAGCTGCGATGGAGCGCGCGAAAGACCTGCCCTGCGAATTGCGCCAGGCATTTCCAATCCGGGATTAAGGCTTGGTCCAGTTGTCGCGTCTTCGGTCGAGGCCTTGGATTCATCAACGTATGGTGATTTCGCTATTTTGCGCGAGAGCCAATCGCTGTTGCCCAAGGTACAGAGCGCATAGGCTTTCATCGGGAGCAGGAGGAAGATGTTGATCGGGGTGTGCAGCGAGAAGCCGAGAAATCGAAGCTCGCCGGCGCGCAGGGCGGCCACGCTGCATCGAATCAGAGTCATCGCGACGATGGTCAGACCGGTCCACCAGGGCACCGTGCCCGTGAGCGCGAGCTGAGCGAGCGCGGCAATCGATGAGATGGCGAGCAGCAGCGGGCCGAGGTTCTGTCCAATCACGTCCAGCGTGAGGTACCGGTCGAGGCCGGGCAGCAGGTGCAAACCGAGCAGGGTGTCGCGGTAGGTGCTGCGCGCCCAGCGGAGCTGTTGGCGCAGATACGGCAAGAGCGTGTCCGGTACCACCGTGGCGGCGATGGCGTCCGGAACGTACTCCGTTCGGAACCCTGCCTTGAGCATGAGGATGGTCAGATGACGGTCCTCACCGAAATCGCTGGGTTTTCCCCGGAAGAACTGCGTCTCGTATTGCTCGAGCAGCAACAGCAGCGCGGAGCGCCGGTACATGGCGCACGGCCCACAGCAGCACATGACGGCACCAAACCGCGTCTGCGCCGCGCGCTCCTCGTTGCAAGCCAACCAGTACTCCATGTCGATCAATCGGGTCAGCCAGCTGTCGTTTCGGTTGCTGGCCTTCAATTGGCCCATGGCCGCGCCGACGGCTGGATCCTGCATCTTGCGCACGAGCTTGCTGACCACGTCGCTGTCGATTTCCGTGTCGGAGTCGACGTTGAGCACGAGATCGCCGAATGAGCGGCGAATCGCTGCGATCTGCGCCTTGCGTTTTCCAACATTGCTTGGCAGCAGAATGATGGTGAATCTCGGGTCATACGCGTAGCTCGCGTGGACCGCGGCCACTGCGCCGACATTTGCCGAGCCGTCGTCGACCACGTAGACCTGCAATCGCCCTGGGTAATCCTGACTTGCGATAGACTTCAGGCAGGCCGCCAGCGTGCGCGGGTCCTCGTTGAAGCAGGGCACGATGACATCGACGCTGGGCAGAGCATCGGCGTCGACCCGGTCGTACGGCGGCAGTGGAGCGTCGCTTCGCAGCGCATAAAGCGCCTGCGCGCTCTTGTGGACGCTGGAGAGCAACGCGTAGGAGGCAACAGCAGCGGTGCTGATGGTGGCAAGCAGGCTCATGGGAATCGATCTATTCAGTGAGGTTGAGGAAGCGACCGGATTGCAAATCCACGGTCATGCAGTGCTGGAATGAGTTGGGCGAGCGCCGTCACGGTCTGGTCGCGCTGACCAGCATGAGGGCAGCGTCCCAACTCGTCGGGAGGGCAACCGTCGTGCAGGAGCACGATTGCGCCCGGCTTGACCGAGGCCAGCACCGCGGCAACAATCGCCTCGACGCCGGGACGCGACCAGTCTTGCGGGTCGACTGACCAGTGCAGGGCTGCCAGTTCGGCCTTCGCCGACACGGCGAAGGCCTCCTTGCTCCAGATCCCGTACGGCGCACGCATGTGCCGCACAGAGGCCCCGGGGCAGGCCATTCCAATGACCTTATTCGTCGTGAGGATCTCGTATTCCACCTCATCCGCTATGCATTTGGCCAAGTCCGGGTGCGTCATTGTGTGGTTTGCGACCTCGTGCCTTTCTGCAATGATGCGCTGGATCAGCTGCGGCTGGGCCGCCGCGTATGCACCGATCACGCAGAAGGTGGCGGGCGTCCGATGCTGCGCCAGAACATCCAGGATAGCCGGCGTGCAAAGCGGGTTGGGACCATCATCAAAGCTCAGATAGACGCAAGGCTCTCCGCCGGCATCGGCGTAGTCGCTCCGCGCTTCAGTCGCGTCGTTTGTGGACCTCACAGTTCTGGCCCGTTCCGTTCGATCGTGTCACCCGCCGGCCATTCGCTCATGGGTCTCGCAATCGGCAGAACGAGGCCGACCACGTCCTCCACACGCGTCGGAGGCACAGTGAGGTAGATGTCCGGACGAGCGGACCGGACGCGAAGCCCTGGCAGAACAGTCGCCAATCCCTGTCGCCCGAGCAGCCTGGTAATATGTTTCTGCAGGGCAGCTCGGACCGTGCCAAAGCCGAACGGCACGCCAAGATCTCGCAATACGGGATACATCACTCGGATCGAGTGGGTTATTCCAAGCCCCTCCAGATCCGGGCGAACCCCGTACAATCCGAGTTCAGCCACGAGCAGATCGGTCTGACCAATTTTTATGAAGCGGCGTAGTGCCGCGATGTGAATCGCAACGCCACGATCATCGTAGCCGATTGCCCGAATTTCAGGCCTTGCGCCGGCCCAGCTTCGATGACCTTCAAAGGGCTTTGCATTGAATTCCCCGGTCGGACCATAGGTCTTCCGGAAGAAGTCGGATAATTCAATATGGTCAGCAAGTTCAAGGTCATTCTCCCAGCACAACCTCCAACGGACTGGAGGGCGCACCGAAACACCTCGTGTGGATTCGGGCACGATCATGTTCATAGGGCGTCATTCCTGTTCGCTATCTGGCTCCTGACGCAGGCCAGCAGTTCGCTACCTTCGAAAGGCTCGTTCATGAACTGGAGTCCAGGGCCTCGCCTCACATCGTGTTCGGAATGGCCTGTGAGCAGAACGGTGGGAATCGCGCCTCCGGATGCAACCAGATGATCGAAGAGCTCGAGGCCACTCATCGCGCTCGAGTGCATGTCCGCGATCAAGCACGACGTGATCGAACGGCGGTCTGATTTCGAGAACCCCTCTGCGCTCTCGAATGGTTCCGGCACGTAACCTGCGGAAAACACCATATCCGTCAGATCTTCACGCACTGACTGATCTGCATTCACAATCGCGACCACGTCGCGCGTGTGCGCAACTTTCATCAGATTCGCCAAGGACGCCTTCGCTTGCATGTTCCGCACGATTTCACCGTCGCAAGGACGCAATCCAATCGGATGCGACCAAGGCACATTTGGCACCCGCAACCGGAGGGGTGCGACCGGACAGCAATCTACGGCCTGGTTGAGGGTTCGCTCAATTCTACGGCGGTACACGGTGGATATAGAATGGGTTGGCGAAGCCATACGATGGTTTGCTCGTCGTATACGCCCACGCAATTTTGCGGATTCCGATCGTGCTAGCTCACGGCGATATGGCTTGCGCAACACGCGCGAAACTGCGACCGCTCGATCGAGACGTCTTGATTGATACCTAGCGCTGGGCTGAGACGCGCAACGGTTTGTAACCATTCTGATGGATCTGACATCTCGCTAAACTATCGTTTGCTATCCTCATTCGGTACAAATGGTAAAATCGATTATATCGATAGAACACATTCACAGCGTGGATCGCTCCGGATTATGCGTTTCAAGGGCCTTGATCTGAATCTCCTCGTCGCGTTCGACGCCCTGGTGACGCAAGGCAATCTCACTACGGCGGCAAGAAGCATCAACCTCAGTCAACCTGCCATGAGTGCCGCCGTCGCGCGGCTTCGCACTTACTTTCGCGATGAGCTATTCACCATGAAAGGACGGAAGCTTGTCCCAACGCCGCGGGCTGAAGCGCTCGCAGCCCCAATTCGCGAGGCTCTCGCTCACATTCAGCACTCCATTATTTCTCCAGACGGCTTCGATCCGTCTCAATCGAATCGGCGATTCAGGATCATCCTGTCCGACTTCATGACTGTCGTGTTTCTTCGAGGGGTCGTGGACCGCGTCGCGCGGGAGGCACCAACAATCAGTTTCGAGTTGCTGCCGCCCGCAGAGGAACCCGATGAGCTTCTCCGGCGCGGTGAAGTCGATTTTCTCATGTATCCGCAGATGTTCATGTCGAGCGCGCATCCGAAGGCGGCTCTGTTCGAGGACACTTTCGTCTGCGTGGGCTGCCCCATGAACAAGCAGCTCGCTTCGCGTCTCACGTTTGAGAAATACATCTCGATCGGGCACGTGGAAGCCCAGTTCGGACGCTCCCTGAGGCCCTCCTTCCACGAATGGCTCTTGCTCGAGCATGGTTTCAAGATACGCACCGAGGTCGCGGTGCAGGGTTTTGGCATGATTCCGCCTATGTTATTGGGCACCAACCGTATAGCGAGCATGCCCTCAAGATTGGTCAGCCATTTCGCACAGACGATGCCGCTGCGGGTTGTCGAACCTCCCCTGCGACTTCTCACATTCACAGAGGCCGTCCAATGGCCGGCCACTCATAATACTGATCCTGGAAGCATGTGGTTGCGCAACATATTCTTGCAGCAGGCATCCACGATGGTCTCTCCGTCCGAGATCAGCCAATGTCACGGCCCGTCCTAGGACTGTTCGGGCCGGTTGCGGCCTGCTCCCGCTAACCGGACTTACGCCAGGCCCGAAGCCCCCGGTCGTCTGATTGACGTTTGGCATAGTGAAAAAAAGCGCGCTTAAGCGTAATTTGGTCGGGTCGCAGCCGATTGACTCGCGGTGCCGTGACGATCCCGCGCATCACACAGCTCGCTTGCTAAGGACTTTCCGCTGATTCGGACGGGACCGCATCACAGGTGCATGCGCCAGCTTCAGAGTACGCAAAATTATGTGGCGTGTCCGGCGAACAATGTTCGGCCTCAGCACCAAACTCGCTTGAATCGCACGCCGCGTCAGGTTCAAGGCCAGCACCTCCGATCGAAGTTGCAGGCTTCATCTGGTAGCGAACCCGCATCGCTGTTTGCCTGAAGGGTGGATCTCATTGCCTTCAACAGCGATGGAGTTAGTCCCGAAGCGCGCCACTAGATACAAATGGCTGATGACCGGCAGAGGCGCTTCCTGCTCGTTCCGGTCGAATCAACATGAAAGCTGAACGCAAACGCCGCCCACGATCGCGCACCCCAAAGCCAACCGCCTGCTCGCGCAAACCCGGATGGGCGGGGAAGACTGCGTGTCTTTGCACAATGTCACAATGGAAATTCGGAACACTTCCTCTCTCGACGGCGCTTATGTTCCTCTCCATGCGCGCGATGCCGCGTGATCGAGTGCAACTGCAAGCTTGCAGACCGCAGGATCAACCCGGAATCAAGTGACATCAGCTGGCGGCACTTTTCCCGTGCGCGCGCGTTGCGGTGAGGAGTGTTCATGATGAGAGGACCGCAACTGTGACAAGGTGCGGCCGCGTAAGCGCTCGCCGCTCCCACTCGCCAAGCCTGCTCCTCCTCCAGCTTTCGATCATTTCGGCCGACATGTTCACCCGAGCCAAATCGGATCATCGGCGCGGGGTCCTTCTTTCCGACGTCGCAACAATCGTGTTTTTCGAAAGATCGCGGCGTGACTCACACCGCGCCACCGCCGTCCATCTCGAGCTGCTGCCTCGCACCGCTAACCCCGAAGGGCTCCTTTGCTGCGGCAAGATGATTTGCCTATCTTACTCGAAGCATCTATGTCCAGCGCGCTTGCCAAAGCGATACTGTTAGAGGCTGGAATTGAGTGAGTGAGCGGCCGGACGAGCAAGCCAATACCGCGACAGCTCGCCGTCGAGCCTTATGTTCGATGGGATTCTTACGGCGAATCCGCCAGACACTGCCCCCCGATCTGGGGAGTCGCTTTGACTTGAGCACGGTCTTAAGACGCGCATTAAACTCCTCCACCAAGCTACAGCATCTCTGCCGTATAGCGAGGCTACCAAAGGCTTGCCAAGTGATTCTGCAAAGGCAGTGTCGCTAGGAATCCTTGCACTTCGGGTGGATTACATCTGCCGAGGGCCGTCCGATGTACTGCGCTCCGCGACACCGAGCCGGCGCAAGCCTAAACACGCAAGTTATTGCTGTATTAGTTATGCCAAGGCTTTCCCCGGGCGTGAGCGCGTGGCGCCTGGGGCGGCCGTAGACGCGTTTGAGTGCCGCCACATGCAACGGATATGGCACGATCATTCGAAGACCCGGTCCTTAATTGCGAGCAACGTTTTGCCAGACGCTTGAGGTAAACCTGCGTTGAGATGATGCCTTCACGAATGGTCTTGAGCTCGCCTTCCGTCATACTCCCGACGTTTACGGCGGCGGACCTGCGCAGTTGAAGAGCAGCCATCATCTTCCGGCACTCAAAACCTGGGCAGCGATCACGCGAGCAACGCCTTTGATCCCACAGTGCCACAACGGGGCTAGCGGACGATCGAAAAAGCTGATAGGCGCCAAGCCCGCCGCCGCGCCACGACTGCTGGTGCGATTGATCCGCGATGATCAACCCAATCAACCGCGCCGCGCGCCTAGGTGATAGACGTCACGGCAAGGATTGCGACTGAAAGAGAGCCATCCGATGAGATCAGTGCTATGTCTAGGTTCGCCGTTTCGGGAGGCCGTGTCTCGGCGGGCTGTCACGCACATGCTTTCGCTTTCCTGATGATCAGGCCGCAGAATAGCCACCGCTGCTGCAGGATCGAGGAGGCATTGCACACTTTGGATTAGCGCACTGTCGGGCAGAGGAAGCAAACGCCCTGTTGCACAACGGCATCACGTGGACGCACCTGTCACATTCTTTCACGCACGTCGCCGCTCCGTCTCCTTTTTGCCCCACCACAGCCAAACGGCTTCGTCACGTGCGGCGCGAGTGCAATCACCAAAGGAGGTTTCTGTTGGAAAAGCCGAGCGGAGTCTACGATCCCGATGATCTCGCGAGCTTGGGAAGGCTGTTCGATCAAGCGATCGCGTCTTTACCGTCATGCATGCGAACTAGCGAGAATCGCGTGGCGATCGCCAGACTGGTGATGCAACGCGCAGCGCGGGACGAATTGGCGTCGCTCGCGTACTTGATGCTTGCACTTGTCTCGGCCGCTTGAGCACCGGCATGCACTCTAACCTTCTGGGGCCTGCAGCAAGAGACGCATCATCTAGATCATTGAAATAACTTGATTCTCACGTGACGTCAGGTTGTAGGCTTGCAAATTGAGGATCATGACAAACGCGATACCACGACGGCGCCGATGGCGTATTGGAGAACTTGCAGAGGCGACCGGTGTAACCGTACGCACTCTGCATCATTACGAACATACCGGGTTATTGACGGTGTCGGAACGTACCTGTGGCGGTCACCGCATGTACGATCGGGAAAGCCTACAACGCGTCTCCCAGATTCGTGCTCTACGTGAGCTCGGCTTCTCGCTTCCTGAGATCCGCAAGGCGATCGAGGGGCGGACATCTCTCACGGACCTGTTGCGAAACCATCTGGAGCGGATTGAGCTTCAAGTCGCGCGCGCGACATTATTACGGGATCGATTGCGCACTATGACGACGCAAGGTGAGACAGAAGTCAGTGTCGACGGGCTGCCGGCCACGCTAGATGCCATGTCGCGGATTGAGGAGCGTAGTACCCCCTCTGCCATCTGCACGTGCGCCTCTAACGCTAGCCGCGAAGATCGGTGGCGAAAGATTCGGGACGAGCTACGAAGCTGCATGGACCAGGGTGAGCCTCCGTGCTGCGAGCGGGCAAATGCAATCGCGCGTCAGGCCCGTTCGCTGCTGACTGAGATCGCAGGGGTTGATTCGACTGTCTCGATGATACTTAAGGTGCTGACGCGATTGACCGAACCACACAATCTCGCCGGCTGGGATGCGAGCCTCATGCGATACCTCGATCTCGCCCTCGCCGCGCTGGAGGACCAGCTGGGAAAGAGTTGAGCGCACCCGTTGCGACGCCCTATTACTGAAATGTCTCTAGACCGGATGAGGTGATGGTGATCCTGTCTGACCGCGGATGGTTTGTCCCTAGCAGTCGCCTCGGACTCTGCGTTGTCGGTTGGGTCTTTCGCTCTGTCGATCTTGGCAATCAACCCCAACGAGCACGCTTCGAAGTACTTGATTCGTACGTAGCGTCACATTGTACCTTCTAAAGCATCGACGCAGCGACGGGGCGACAGACAGAGCGCCGGTTGAACCGAGGGAGACTCCTTTGATCGGCATTAGTTTCGGAAGTTCTCGGTGAGAGTTCTCGACGAGAACAAGTCGATGGATGGTCGTACGCGCCTTCCAAGCGCCTGCTCGGCACACGCCTGTCGAGCACGGGAGACTGGCGAATCTACCGGGTATCAGCAGAATGTTCGATATTGGTCCTGTCAGCCCCTAGACGACCCCTTCTCCTGACCAGTGTCGGAGCGTCTGCTCGTCCGTGGCCGCCCGAAGCTTATGGCCCAACCTGGCAACAACCTGAGCCTATTCGTACGCAACCTGAGTTCGCTCCAAACATCATTGCGCCAGATTGTTGGCCGCCGCGTCACACCAGAATGGCGAAGCAGACCAAGTCGTCTCGCGAGACACCGGGAGTCATATATGACGATCCTTCGCATTCACAGGCTTGCAGCTGCTGCGCTCCTTTCCGTGGCCCTGAGCTCGAGCGCCAGGGCAAAAGATGTTTACATTGCCATAGCGGGTCCGATGACGGGAAGCACTGCGGCGCTCGGCGCGCAGATACGCGATGGAGCGGCCGCAGCTGTGGATTCGATAAATGCTTCGGGTCTGCTGCCTGACACAAGGCTCATATTGAGAATCGCCGACGACGCATGCGATCCCAAGCAGGCTGTCGCTGTTGCCAATCGCCTGACAACTGACGGAATCAAGCTCGTCGTTGGTCACTTCTGTTCATCTTCGTCGATTCCGGCTTCAGACATATACGCCGAAGCCGAGGTAATTCAGATTTCACCTGGGTCCACCAATCCCCGTCTGACAGAGCGTGGCCTAACGACCCTGTTTCGGATTTGCGGCCGCGATGACCAGCAAGGCAGAGTTGCCGCCGAATACATCGCGCGGCATCACCAAGGTGCAAAGCTCGCAGTCCTCGACGACAAGAGCACAGCAGGCAGGGGTATCGCCGATATCGTTGAATCGCGCCTTCGTGTAGCCGGCGAGCATCCCGTTCGACAAAGCTATGTTGCAGGCGAGAAGGATTATACCGCTCTCGTTTCGCGACTGAAGCGAGAGGGACTCCAGCTCGTCTATATCGGCGGCTATTACAACGAGATCGGCCTGATCGTGCGTCAAGCCGCGGAGGCGGGCGCACGTCTGACCGTGATCGCCAACGATCCGCTGATGACAACCGACTTTTGGGCCATTGCCGGCGAGGCCGCGAACGGCACGCTCTTTACCTTTATGCCGGACCCGACGAAGAATGCTGCAGGCGCAGCTGCTGTCGCCAAGCTCAAGGGTTCGAGCCTAACCGCCGCAGGTTACACGCTCTACGCTTATGCCGCGGTTCAAGCATGGGCCGACTTCGTCAAACGGGCCGGCACCTTCGATGCTATGCGGGTTGCTGTGGCCCTCCGCTCCGAGTCAATCGATACGGCTATTGGCACTGTTAGATTCGACCCCAGGGGAGACAATGCCTCTCCTGACCTCATCGTTTACCGCTGGCGCGACAATACCGTCGAAGCGGTCGAGCAGAACTGACCGCCCGTGCCAACACCGTACGAAGCGTTCGAATGATGAACCATCCTCGATATATCGATTACGCGCTGCTCACGTGCCTCGCAATCGCCGCAGTCGCAGCATTTCTCACCCTCGCAGCAATGCTATCACAGCTATCGTGCGCGCCCGCAGGGCCGCCCGAAGAGTACGTTCCCATTCGTCTGGTGCCACTGCAGTGAGCATCACATCCACATTCGTAAGGCCGACGAAGACCGGTGTCCTTTTCCAGCCAGTGAACTTGATGCCCGCCTCGCTCTCGGGAGAGAGCTGTCAGGACCTCTTTAGAACGAACGTACGTCGTGAAACGATGTCAGTCACGCGCAGTCCGTCTGCGGATTGCGCGAGTTCGAGCCAATCGTTAGCTGCGCTGTTCGGTCGAGGGACGTGGCCTTCCATCCCTTTCCTGGAAGCAGGTATTGGCTCGGAAAACGCCGTGCGACGCCTGATCCGTGCTGATCGCTTTCGGACCTTGAGACGGAGTCTGATCCGGTACGGCCCTTAGAGCCAAGTCCGCCTCCCAACACTCACATTCACGCGGGCCTCGCGCTTCTCGGGTCCGAACAAAGCGCACGCACCCACGTAGGCTCGCCGAACGCCCTCAACTACTCTCGTCGACAAAAAGGGAGACACCACTTTGGATGCAAAGTTGCAGACTATGCTTTCCGCGCTCTCGCCGGTGGCTCGGGAATTGAATGCTCTACCGTCCGGGCGGCCCACCACCGACAACAATTGCGTGAAACTAAACACGAACGAGAACCCCTTTCCTTTGCCAGGCGTCGTGATGCGAAGCGCAATTGCAGCTCTCGAGCTGCAATACCGCTATCCAGAAGACGACAATGTCAGCTTGAGGCAAGCGGCCGCAGCTGCGTATGGCATAGCAACTGATCGCGTGATCGCTGGCAATGGATCGTCTGAACTCCTCAGCCTGATTTACAGAGCCTTTCTTGCCCCGGGCGACCACGTTGCAATGATGTCGCCGGGTTTTTCATTCAATCGCAAGCTTGCCATGTTGCAAGGGGCCCGCTTCATTGAAATTCCCTGGTCTGAACCGGACTGCTTGCCGATGGACGAGCTGCTTTTCGGTGCGGCTAAACAGGCCAAGTTCATTCTGCTGGCCAATCCGAACAATCCGACCGGAACCTTTATTCCGCTCGCTGAGATCGAACGCCTCGTTGCACGATCTGACCGATTGATCGTACTGGACGAAGCTTACGTCGATTTCGCACCTGAGGACGGCCTACGCCTCGTTGAGTGCCATTCGAATCTTCTGGTCCTGCGCACATTTTCCAAGAGTTATTCGGCCGCTGGCATTCGCGTCGGCTTCGGTTTCGGCCATCACGAGCTGATCGGGCGGCTTCGCAACATGCAGAATGTTTTCAACATGAATGTGGTCGCTCACGCCGTGGGGATGAGCGTCCTTGCGCATCGCGACGCCTATGAGGAGAACCATCGCCACGTCAGGCTTGAGCGCCAGCGCGTAGCCGCCGCCCTCTCTGAATTTGGGTTCTCTGTAACGCCTTCCCACGCGAACTTCCTCCTCGCCCGTGTGCCGGTAGGCCAGGGTGGCAGATGGTGGCAGGCGGCGTTGCAAGACCAGAGAGTCCTTGTTGCCTTCTTTCCGGATGCCGGCCTGGAAGAGTGCATTCGGGTTAGCATCGGTACAAAGCGTCAGATGGATGCGTTTCTTGCGGCCGTCGGCAGCGTTCTTAGGAAAGTGGGATGTCGTGGCTAGGGGTCCCTTCCACTCATCTCACAGATCTCCGTCGTAATCGATCCGGACCCACACATGATGCAGCTCCGCGACACAGCCCTCGGTCAGTTGTTCTCCAGTCGCCGCATTACGAACTTTGTGAACGGCTTCGCAATAATACAGCGCATTGCCAGCGAGCGCCTCTTGCACTCCCGAAACCCGCGGACTCCGGTCCTCTCTATATAGGAGATAACTGAGTGAGAAACGATGTTCCCTCAAATCTGACCTGCGGCATCTTTGATCATCTTGACGACGACGGCCGCAATATCACCCGGCAATACGCTGACCGCCTTATCCTAGCGGAGGCCTACGACCGGCTCGGTTTCTATGCCTATCATCTGGCGGAGCATCATTGCACTCCGCATGGACTGGGTCCGTCGCCGAATTTGTTTCTGTCAAGCGTCATACAACGCACACGGCGACTTCGCGTCGGTCCTTTGGTCATGCTGCTCAATCTCTATCACCCGCTGCGTGCATTCGAGGAGATCTGCATGTTGGATCACCTGAGCGGCGGCAGGGTTGAGGTCGGCCTTGGTCGCGGCTCTCTGCCGATCGAACTGAGCTATTTTGGTGTTGGAGCCGATGTGGCCTCGAGCCGTTACGAGGAAGCTTCCCAAATCTTCGTCGGCGCGATGAATGGGGGCCTGCTCTCATACGAAGGGCAGCATTTTGCGCTGCGCGACGTCCCTTTGACGCTTTCGCCTTACCAGCGTCCTTGTCCCCCGACATGGATTGCGACAAATCGGCCAGACTCCGCCCGCTGGGCGGCGACAAATGGCGCCAATCTCGCATGCATGGGCCCATCCTCTGCCGTTCGCAGAATAACCGATGTCTATCGCGCAAATCGAAACGCAAAAAGCGACGCCAACAGCTTAGCACCATTTCTCGCGTTGCTCCGCATGGTCGTGATTGCCAGCTCTGAAGCAGCGGCTCGTTCCCTCGCCGCGCCTGCCTACGAAACATGGCTCAAAAGTTTCAAGTTCCTGTACGAGCTCAATGACATCCCGCCTCCGTCAAACCTGCCCCTGAACTTGGATACCGCAATTGAGAGTGAACTGTGCGTTGTCGGAACGCGCGGTTCGGTGCGCCAAACTCTTCTCGATCACGTTGAAGAGGCGGGCGTCAACTATCTTCTCTGCCAGCTCGCCTTCGGATCTCTGCCACTGGAGGCCTGCCTCAACACCGCAACTGCGATTCACTCCGAGCTCATAGCCGCAGAGCGCGGGCCATGACCAATAGCGAACTCCAATAAGTTCGCCAATGACGCTGATAATAAATGGCAATAGCGACGTCGATGAGCGCCGCAGCCGAATGGTTCGACCAAACCTTCCCCTCGTTCAAGTGGCTTTTACGCGCACGCGACCCTTTCGGCTGCATCTGCAAACAGAAGGCTTAACAGGAATCAATGGCTTATCTCTCATTTTGCGTGCGTTGAGATTGCCCGAGCATTGGTTTGCGTGGACAGCCGAGTTGGCTCACATCGATCGCGCATTGGCGCGCCGGCTCTTCGATCGCATTCCAGACGAAGCCAAGGTCTGGCCTGTCGCCAGAGCGAGCCTGTCGTGACGCGGTCCCGGCAGCGCTCCGAGCGGACGGAGGAGATCGAACGCAAGCTCGAGATCGTGCTGGCGGAGCTGGCTGCGCTGCGCATTTTGCTGGCTGCGCACGGCATTAGCACCCCTCCACCTCTCCATGAGGACTACCTCACGGTTCAGCGGTTCGCAGCAATGAATCACATAAGCCCTGAAGCAGTGCTCTCTCGGATCCGCCGCGGCAAGTTGCGCGCGGAGAAACGCGGGGGCCGCTGGTGGGTGAAATGCACGGTTTGCACAGCATAGCCGTGCAGTGGCGAGGACAGTAAGACAGACGAAGTGAATCAATCCGAGATACGGACTCCGTCACATGGAAACGATCTGCGCACATAACTTCCTATCACTGCTGGGCTCGACCGGCGGTCGATGGAGAATCAACAGATTGATCGTGTTCAACGTGGCGCACGACCAACAGACACCGTCGGCAGATCGGAAAGCTCGATCCGATGCATCCACGCAATCACAAAATGCGTCGGTGCTCCGAGCAACGGGATATCGGCTGACCAGCTTTGCTTGAGCGGGATCACTCAGCCGATTTGGCGTCGTTAACAGAGGGATCCAAGTGAACAAGCGAAAGAGCACAGACGCTTGGCAGTAGAAGTCCACCTCCAATACCTCTGGCAGCGTATGGCAAACCGAAAACGGCACTCATCCTATCGGTTTTGCACGCCACCGCACGCATCCTGGGTTGCAGCGTGGAGCACAGGAAAAATAGCCGCCTTGCTCACAAATCGCAATCTTTGCGCGTTCCACTGAGTAACTCTTTAAGGTCCGCCTCGCGCCCGCTGGGGCGTAGCAGCGGAAAAGTAAACCGCCGGCATTCGCCTGTTCAGGGTCACCTCGCGCGCGGGCGTCAACCAGGGACGGATCCGTTTCCGCTGGAAGAGTCCCCAGAATCCGGCTGGAGAAGGAGATAGCCTAGATGTCACCAACACTGATGTCAGCACTAGCGTCGATGGTAGCAGTCGAGCGTATGTTTTGGAAGCTTCGAGAATTGATCGATGGCGACAGCTCAATCTTACCTGACCTTCGAGAGACGCTTCATTTGATTTTAGACGCTAAGCTACTTGCCGCAAAAGGTAAGATAATGAGCGACGCGCGCGCTGCGATCGACGCAGCTCCTGATTTCCCGCAGGAAGTCCGCGACCGAGCATACAACTCGCTCGACTTTGCAATGAGAATGTTTATGGCCAGCGAACCGCGCCCCAGTCAGGATCCCATTAGCAAGATCGGTGTCTGCAGCGCTCATCGCAAGACCCATTGATGCATGCCCCACTCCATCGATCGCCTGCCGCGACACTTCGTTGTGCACGGTTGATGTTAGCCGAGGCGGCGCTTCGATTGAGCTCCTGAGCAGCCATCAAGCTGATGAAATGGACCGACAGAACCTCTCTACTTGATGAATCTAGTCCTTCCCGGGCGCCGGCAGAGCTTGGTAGGAGACCTGCCGAAATGCTGCAGGCTCGGATTTAGCTCGTGCATCCCGAGTCATACTTCTCTGATCACCTCAACGGTCCACTGTATCGAGGCGAACAAGGAAATTACCCGCCCGCCACGCGGCGGCCGAACGCGCTCCGCCACCAGTTCATCGAGCACAGATGCGCATGGAGGCCACGCGCGTGCTCACGTGGAGTCAGCCCGACAGCAGGCCGTAACGTGTGACTCACCGATTTCACCCGAGACGACTGAACGGTAATGAGTGCGAACTCGGATTTGATCTCGCGTCAGGATCAAGCTCGCGGCTCCTGGCCGAGCTAGATTTCCGGAAACAACCTACCAAAATTGAGAGTTTCGAAGGTGCGGCGTCTTTCCTAGAACTCGATCCGCGACGGGCAATACAGCGGATGCATCATGAAGCCTGACGAGCGCCTCTCCGATGTCGTTGAGAATAGCGCATGTCTTGATGATGAGGCGCGGGAGGTGTGGGCACAGTGCCTCTCACCCACTGAGCGGCTGGCGTATATTCGCAAGCATCGCTCTCGCTTTCGGTTTGCAGATTACGATGAAGTGATAGCTGTTGTACGCGGTCGGCGCTTCACCGGTTGCTCGTCGCAGCTCCTTCGATGGCGTCACGAGATACGCGCGAGGACGTTGCAAGGCGCCTTGCTCTTCTCCGTTGCGGTTTGGTCGGGCATCATTTGGCTTGCGGTGTGCTTTAGCCGCTGATATCGGCAGCTCACCGTTCGTCCACAGGTAGGCTAGCTGTGCCCCCATGCGACCGAGCATTGGGGCGCGTGGAAATGACCTGACAACCCGCAACCCGACGCACCGTTCGGTTCGAACATTGCTTTAGGGCAAAGGGTGCGAAGCTGTTCCAGCAATTCGCGCGGAAGTTGTTAAACCGCAAGAGGCTCGGTGGCACTCAAGACATCAGAGCAGAAATGAAGAAGTCGTTGCTTGCGAACGTGAGCATTGTGGCGCTTGACGCGGTGGCGCCCGCGTGCGGCGCAGATCTGCTTGCGCAGGCCGTCCAGCCCCTCTACACCAAAGCTCCGCAGCCTGTCGGGGCAGCGATCTACGACTCGGCTACTATATCGGCACGGACGTTGGCTTCGGCTCAAGCTCGAATCTGGGATTACCGTGGGCTAGTAGCTCGTCGCAACCCGAGCCCGAAAGTTCACATAAGCTTCGCAGTTTCAAAGCAGGGCCGAGTGCAGAGTGAGGTCGTTCCGGACAGCGCTCCGGAACGTTCGGTGAACAGTTTTGGTGCATGTTCTAGTGAGCCAGCGCTGCTCCGTCATTAGAGCAAAGGCTGGCACAGATGCGCAGGTTGCGCGCTTCAGACGGATCACCCCGCACGACCCGGTTGCCTAGGCACGATCGAACACTTCTTGCCCGACAACAGACGCGCCATCTGCGCAATTCGCCAAGCCGAAATAGATTCCCGACTACCATACTCATGCGTCTCGACAAGCGCCTTTCTTGGGAGCCTGCCGGAGAGCCTTTGCTTTTGCAAATACGCAGATCCGCATCGAGTGCTGTCAGTCACGTGCACTCGCAGAGTGTTCAGATCGAAAGCTAGCATGGATTTGCGCAGATGAGGAACGATCACCGCGGCGGCGACGACGTCAACCTCTCTGGCGTAACGGACATATGCTAGGGCACTACGCGAGAGCGTACAACGTGCAACAGCCGAACAGCTGGCGAATGGAGAGTTGGTCTTACACAGTGTCCTTAGTGATCCAGCAACCATGCCGCCCAAGACCGCTTAAAGACTTGAATCGTACCTAGCGTCAAGTTGTACCAACTAGCGGTTCGATTCGCACAACTGAGACATTAGCCGCCTCACGACGACGGCACAGCACATTGGCGATCTGCGAGGCGGCGCTGGAGATGGATATATCTTGATGGTGGCATTTGCTTTTCTCGCTCTGGTCTTTGTTGCCGGGTCTGGCGCCGGCTATGCCGTCCGCAGCTGGCATTCTCGCAGGCGGCGAGAGCGCGCGCGGCTGTATATGGCTTATGCCCACTCCGCTGCTCCTGGTAAACAACTGCTCACAGTTCCCGGACGCGCGAGCAATGATAAACCAAAGTGACAGCTTCAGCCGTGATGCCGACTAGCGAAGCTCCCCAGGCGACTTGCTTGGCGCGAACCACCATCGAATGCTCTAGACTAGATGGCATCGAGGATACAGCGTGACGGCTGAAACGATTCACGCCCCCCTGATAACTGGAAGCGTAGTGGCCTCATCGCCTCAGAGCTGACGTACGATTTGCACGGTGCGTTGTGTCGTTATAGCCGTAGCGTGTCGCTGCTCCCGAATTGTCTGATTGCTCCACACGAGCTTTTCTTCGGCGCTTTCATGAAACACCATGGGAACTCTGAAGGAAGCCCAGCGGCATACCGACAGCGGCACGCCTTTCGACACGCGAACTCCAGATAGTTGAAAGAAGCAAGTGAATTAGATGATGCCGCGAAGTCGGACCGCCGCGCTCCAACAGCCTATAGTTGGAATAGCCAGGCGTATCTGTTCAATTGCCTCTATGGTTGCGGAGCTGATGCGGGGTGCGCGGCGTGTTGGCCGATGGTTACGCTGGGTAATCGTCGAGCCGCTTTCGGAGACTCTCACGTTCGGGATCATTAGTCTGATACTGTCATTCATCGTGACAATCCCGGTTTTTCATGAGACCGCGGGTCAGAATGGGGGCGAGGACTCTGACCCCACAGTGTGTCTGCCGGACTGCCGCGCGGGTCAGACCAGCGCTTGCGCTACGTATAGCTCGATTGCACTGCAAGAGGTTCCGGAGGTCTTAGTCAAGGCGACGCTTGCGACCGAGGACCGCCGCTTCTACAGCCATTTCGGGATTGACCTTGCCGCTATCGCCCGCTCATTCCATGCTAATTCGGGCATAGACGGCGTACACTCGACAGTTAGCAGCAGGTTGCGAGCATTCTATTCCCGTCAAATGGAGGCACTGTCGAGGACAGGATTCACGAGGCACTTGTCGCGATTTGGCTCGAATGGCGGCTCGCCAAGGATGAACTCCTAAAGATCTATCTAAACCGTGTGCAGATCGGAGCTGGCATCTTCGGGGTGAGTGAGGCGGCACGGCTCTATTTCGACAAACGCGCTCAGGATATCGACTTGAGCGAAGCGGCCATGCTTGCTGGCTTGCTAAATGAGCCGCTCGATGTAGCTTCGCACATTGGTCTTCGGAATGCGCGTCAGCGTGCAAGCCTGGTTCTCGATAAGCTCGTCCACACCAGATTCATGACTGATGACCAGGTGTTTGGTGCAAGGCGCTACCCGGCACACCTAATGTTCGAGCCCGAGGAGGAGTCGTCGAACTAGGGACAATCGACAATGAGGTTCTCACAGAGGTTATGACGCGAAACTGGGGGGCAAACTAGCTGGACCCTCTTCAAAGCCGTACGTCCGTCATTATAAGTTTAAGGAACGCCTCTATAACTATTGCTGCATCATGCTGTGAGGGTTTTAGGGTACGGATCGCGTTTACACTTCTAAAGAACCCGAGTTCCCGCCCGAATAACTGTTGCGCTCTGTGTGAGCCTACTCTGGGACGTTTTTCATCATGGCTCCAATCCAACCCGAACGTATCCCGGCCCATGAGGCTCTTGTCAGCGCCGCATTTATCAAGGCCTGGCGCTTCGTCGACACAGACCCGATCCTGGCACATAATCCTCGGATCTTGCTCTATGATTGCTTACGAACTCGTTTGGTGTGCTCGGCCAAGACCGGCGAGCGGGATGTGCTGCGTCTTGCAAACGGCGCGATAAGAACTCTACGCTTTTGAACTGGCAAAGCGCCACACTCCATAAACTTGCTTCATGGCGACAACATAATGGAGGACCGGAGAATCTGGTTCGCCGTGCCCTCTCGCCGCGAATCGGAATGACGTTCCGATTGTGTCCGATCTGACTGCTCACGCGGTCCTGACGAGCTCGATAAGGGCGGTGTCCGGTCTGCTTGCGCTGGAAAGTGCGCATTTCCCCCCCCCAACTAGCAGTTTCGGATCCGCGGCGCACCAAACACAATTTGAACCCGCCGCAAGGAATGGCGCATGTCATTGGCGAAAGCTGAGCTCGCTTGCTCCATGAAGCGCGAACGCTCGGCGGCCTGGCGGCCTGGACGATAGGGGCGGCGTCCTTGTCAGTACCCACCATCATGGCAGCGGCACCGTCGGATGTTCCGGAAAGTCAGACCCGCAGCGTCCAATCCGAAAGGACGGTCTACCGCTGCTCTCCAAGTCGTAAGCGATCGTCCCCTAGCTGTGTTTCTTGCGGAAGACCCACTGGTCGATCCGGCCAATCATTCTCGGGCGGCTTCCTCGGCCCGCACCTGGGTCTAACCGCAGGGATACGACGCCAGAAGGCACAGCAATGAATTGGTGCAATTTCGCCCCGGAATGATCGTGGGTCGCACAACCCGCTGCTCTCAGGAGACGAGAACGGATTGTAACGGATTCGTTCCGGTACCCTACGATAGGCGCCGCCCGGCGCGGACTGAATGGGAGCAGGGCTGCGCATAACTCAGATAAGCCTGAGGCGGCGCGCCTTGACAACGCACTGAGTGCGGCTGGTTGTTTCCAGCTTTCGCATCGCGTTCTTAAGGTGAAAATTGACAGTATTCTCGCTAACTTCGAGTATGACTCCGATTGCCCAGGATGATTTGCCCTCCTCTACCCACCGCAAGCACTGTTTTTCTCGTGCGGACAGCACAATGTCTTGCACATCGACCATGTGTTTCTCCCGGAGCCGAGACGACCTAGGAACGAGTTCAGCAAATTCCGTACCACGCGGGTGGCAAAAACCGGTATCGCAAGACCCCGAGAAATTATCGATAGAACCTTGGAAGACTGCCAGTTCAACGGCAGCAGCAACTGCTATCGCGGCCATCGCGACATGCGTCGTCAATGCGACAGAACACTCGCAACAATCGCGACACTTGACGTTTACGTCCGCGCTTCCGGTCTTTGCGGCTCTGTTTCTTCGACTAGCCTTTCCTATGTGTCAAACGCCATCCGGAACTGCCCCCTTTGCGTCATGAAGAACTGCCCCCACCCTCGGTTTCATGATGTCGTTTGATGGTTGTTTCCGCCGGTGACGGGACGGAGGGAGGCGGAGCCGACCGGAGGGCCGTCACCGGCGGGCGGCGCCTTGATGAGGCCGCTCTTCCGTTTGGCGCGGAGCCGGTAGCTGTCGCCGCGGATCGTCAGCACGTGGCTGTGGTGCAGGAGCCGGTCGAGGATCGCGGTGGCGACCACGGGATCGGCGAACACGGTGCCCCATTCGGCAACGCTGCGGTTCGACGTGATCAGCATGGCACCGCTTTCGTAACGGCGGCTGACCAGTTGGAAGAACAGATGCGCGGCGTCCGGCTCCAGCGGCAGATAGCCGAGCTCGTCAACGATAAGCAGCTTTGGCTTCGCCAGCGCGAGCAGCTTCTCGTCAGGCGCCGCTCGCCATGCGCCTTGGCCAGGCCCGCGACGAGCGTCGTCGCCGTGGTGAACTGCACGGTGTAACCGGCCAGGATCGCTTCTCGCCCGAGTGCGATCGACAAGTGCGTCTTACCGACGCCCGGCGGGCCGAGCAGCAGCACATTCTCGCCGTTGGCGATCCCACGTGACGCGGCCAAGTCGCGGATCTGCTTGGGATCGATCGAGGGCTGCGCCTCGAAGTCGAAGCCTGCGAGCTCCTTTACGGCCGGGAAGTGTGCAAGCTTCAGCGCCATATCGATGCGACGATGATCCTTGCGCGCGATCTCACGTTCGCACAGCAGGATCAGCGTCTCACGCGCCGACAGGTTCGCGCGCGCAGCCTCGTCGAGCAAACTATCAAGCTGATCGCGGATGCCGGAGAGCTGCAATCGCGCCAGCATGGCATCAAGGGGATCAGTCGGTGCTTCGGTTGCCTTCTTTGCGCGCGTCATCAGAAGCTTCCCCCGATCACCGCTTCGTATTCGGCAAGCGGACGCAACAATGAATGCGGGGGAGACGATTCCTGCACCGCCGCTGCAATCTCCGGGCGGCGGACCGCGCCATTGCGCCCGGCAACACCATCGAGATGGATCGGATCGACGACCCGCAGCCGGCGCCCCTTCGATTGCTCGTGAACCGCGACCTGGTGCACGCCATGGCGGATCCGCACCTCGCCGGCCGCGACGGTCACCGCGACCCGCTCACCAATAAGGCGCCACGGTACCGAGTAACTATTGGTGTCGATCTCGATGGCACAATCATTGCCGACGATCCGGGTTAGCTCGCGCAATGATCCGAACGAGGGCCGCCCGCCGAGCGGTTTTAACCGGTGGGCCTCGTCTCGTGCGAAGCGGATGATCGGTGCTTCGCCGGTCGTGCCGTGGATACGGACGTTCGCAACCTCTCGCTCCCACCTGGCGAGATGGGCCTCAAATGCGTCCCAACTTGGAAAGGAATGACCTGCGATCGCGTTCTTCTTCACATAGCCAACGCCATTCTCCGTCTTGCCCTTTGTGCGTGCCCGATATGGTGCGCAGGCGCGAGGACGGAAGCCCCAGTGCTTCGAGAAGGCAATCAGCCTGTCGTTGAACTGAACCGCCGGCTCACCGCGTCGTGGCGCACCACAAGTGCGCGTGGGTTATCCATCAGCACTTCCTCGGGTACACCGCTGAAGGTGGTGAATGTGCTCTCGAGCCCGGCAAACCAGTGTTCTTGCTTTTCGGCCCGGAACGCTCGCACATGGAGCCGTCGCGAATGTCCGAGCGTCGCCACGAACACGAATGCCTTGACCTTCGTTCCGCCGATCTCGACCAGACGCTCCCCGAAGTCGATTTGCAGCTGGCGACCCGGAGGTGTCTCGAACCGCGTCGTCGCAAGCGCCTCCGCCTTCAGCGCCTGCCGATAAGGCTGCACCGTGCGCTGCAGCGTTCGCCGGCTGACGGTCACGCCTTTCTCATTCAATAGATCCTGGCGCACCACGTCCGCATTGCCACGATGGCGAATGAACCTCTCACGCAGCCAGCCCTCAAGGCCATGGAGCCGTTGCGGCCTATCGGGCGACTTAAACGGCTTCACCCCGCCCGCCGCCACATAACCCTTCACCGTGTGATGGCTGCAGCCCAGCTCGCGCGCAATCCGCTTCAGCCCCCATCCGCACGCCCTCAGGCGCAACATCTCCGCCACGTCATCCGGCGTCTTCATTACCTGCCCCCGTGGATCACTCCACGACGAGCCTCTAGTGATTCGCTCCTCGTTCATTTGCTCTCTCCTTGGCTACCCAAGGAGGGGGCAATTCCTCATGGCGCCGAGGGGGCAGTTTTCCATGGCGCGCGACACCTATGGCCCGATAGGATCGCTCCTCTCTTTTTTCGTTGCCGCGGAGTTATCTTGTAGTTCGCTTGTCACTCTGTCATTGACGGGACGACTTTCGTCGTCTGGACTGGCTCCACCGCCAATCTACACGCTGTCTATCACGGCTCCCTGCCGCTCTTCGTGTTCGGCCGCCTTGGGTGCATCGGTAGCTCGCGATCGCGTACTCCCTACCCACTGCACTCAAGCAGCACGTGATGCGCTCGCAAGATCGTTTAGTCGAGCCATGTCCTGTCCTCATACCGAGGCGGGACATGGATATAGCGGCATCGCCTGCATCGAAGCCTTCGTCGCGCGGCTCGGGACCCCGTGAGGATTCCCTCGTGTTTTGCGAACAGATATAGCGCGACAATCTGGATCGGAAGCCGTATTGCCGCATGTGGCGATGTTGCCGGTAAACCTATTATTGCCTCATCTATTTTGCTCGCTGGCCAGCGGAGCGACGGAAGCCGGTCCACAACTGGTAGTCATCTCACGAGCGCGCCGATGTCGAGCTCGGTCCTCGACCGGGCGCTTGCAGAGCCAACAGACCGGTGATCGGGCGTGGTCAAGGCCGCGAGCCGCCGAAGACGGTGGCGCAACGCGCCAGCCTTGAGCACAGTCGATCACCGGTCCTACTTCACACCGCCGGTCCTTCATCCAGCAGCGACGGGCCTTCCGGTGATGTGTCGGTCACCTCGGTTTGTGCGACGTTTTCACGGGAGCTAAACAACAGTGCGCTTGCTTGCTCGCTGCGCCACGAATTGAGACGACGTTGAAGAGTTCCGAGTACTTTGCTCGGGTAAAGCCCGGGGGATTCTGCCTGAAGCTTGCAAAGGAGTTCGCTGCCGGTTCGCCACGGCTCGGCCTCGAACCATTCGCGCAGCTGTGGCGTAGCCTTGGGAGCGGATCAGGGCGTCGTCGCTCACGCTTCGGCTTCGCAATTTCTGTCGGTCGGGCGGACCGACCTTCTTTCCACGCGATTCGCAAGCTCGACAAAACACTGTTCGATCGGTGGCGCCGCGGTTGGGCGGCGGCGGTGAGACTGGCCAACTTCTCCTGCACGGCTCGGATATTGCGCAGTAAGGCGACCGGATCCTGGCGGGCATACATTTCATTGACGCTTGCGCGGATGGCATCAGGTGTTCTTGCTTCGGCAATCAGCCGCTGATGTGGGGTCGCCGGTGCGCTATACGTTTTGTGGACACGTGCTCTGTCGCGCTCCTTTCGTATCAATTTGAACGACGGCTGGAAAACGTTCACGAACAAGCCGGGCCGAACTGAGCCAGCAAAGCAGCCGCTTCGAGCCCCTCGACTCGACGGTGGCCGACCATTCGTCGGACCACCGCGCCCTTCTTCTGCTCGACGAAGGCCTGATCGCTCTTGCGATAGGGGCGACAGCGCGTGAAGACGATACCAGCGTGTCCCCAATAGACCTTCAAGGTCTCATTGATGATCACAGAGTCGTGTCGGTGTCCAGACGCAGGAGCGCAAACGGTAGCTGTTTACGAAGTTCGGTCTGAAACGGTGCTCAACAGCTTCTGCTCACGACCAGAAGTGGCGCGCATTCTGTCCAGCCGGTGGCGATGTCCGTGAGAACGAGCCTGTGGACGAAACTGCCGCGCGCCAAAGGGCCGCTGTGGGCAACAAGATCGGCCTCGACGAATCCAGGCGCCGGAGCCCCCAATCGCTGAAGTACGAATAGGGATGCCCATCGCAGAGCACTTGCTACAGAGCGACGACGCGGCCGACCACTTTGCTCACGAACGCATCGAAGTGCCCGGTCGATCGTCGCCGCACTCATCGACAATAATTTAGCCCGAATTTCTGACGCCAGGTCGATGTGGCCGTGCCGCTCCATCGATTCAATCAAGAACGGCAGCAGGGGCTTCAGACGCTTCCCGCACCCCCGGTCTGCAGCCTCCCAAAGCAGTATCAGCGCATTCGCTCCGCGTCTTGTTAAATCCGCGAACGATTGCGGCGACGCTCTGTCTGGTCCTCGGACTCGCAGCGCGGCAACCGCATCCCATGCTTCAGATGGAAGCCCGTGATCGCAACGAACTCGTCGAAGATGCGGCCCTTTTCGACGCCGCTCGACATCCTGTAGCGCCGTGCCAAAGCAGACGTCAGTTCCTTGCGCGTCGCCATACTCAATTACGTGAGGCAACAACTCAGCATTCAGGAAGATCTCCGGCCAGGCAATGCGGCTTCCCATCCAGACTGTCGCGCTATAGTACCTGCAGAGTGCAATGTCACTCGCCCTCGCAGCACTCATTGGATCTTGACCGCCAAAGCCGCTTCGTATCCATCGGCCACTTCCCGCACTAGTTCGGCGGCACCCAGAACCGTGCGCACACCTGAGGCGGAATGGCCAGCACTCCAGATGTCGATCCAGCGGCGCGGTGCGTTGCGACAATTTCCCCCGCCATACATCTCCGTCGCACGCGATGCTGAAACTGCCTCGTCGAGTTTGGCCGGGTCGAGACCTGCGGCTACTATCGAAGGGCGGAGCATATTGGCATTGAGCCCAGTAAAGGCCCTAGTTAGAACGACGTCATCGATCGAGCTATCGACCAACATTTGCCGGTACGCATCGCTTGCCATACTCTCCTGGGTCGCGATGAAGCGCGTGCCCATGTAGGCGAGATCACATCCAAGCAGACGTGCCGCGGCGACAGAGACGCCATCGACGATTCCGCCCCCAAGTGCGATAGGACCGTCAAACCACGTACGAATTGTGCGAGCAAACGCGAACGGATTGGCCCAGCCCGTATGACCTCCAGCTCCTGCACTAAGCAGGACCAAACCGTCGGCACCGGTCTCGATGGCTTTCTCCGCATGTTGTAGCGATGCAACGACGGCAAACACGAAACATCCGATTTCGTGGAGCGGTTCGATTGTCGGGGCCGACGAGCCCACGCTGGTTATCGCAATTTCGACTTTGTGGCGTACAAGGCAGGCAAGATCTTCCTTCATCCGTGGGTGGCGCATGACGAGGTTCGGACAGTGCGGCGCGGCCGGACGATCTAGACTGGCTAGCTCAACTTCAATTTGGGTAAGCCAGTTATCGAGCTCCTCAACAGATCGAGCGTTGCATGTGGGGAAGGCACCGATCGCTCCAGCCCGGCAGACAGTGGTTACAAGATCCACGCCAGAAACGGAGAACATCGGCGCGACCACCAGCGGCACAACCAGGCGGGATGCAATAGCGGGCGGGAGGCGGGGTCCTTGAGCAACTGGGTTCACCACTAGTGTCTCCGCAAGTGTGGATAAACACTTACAGACAAACTGGGGCAAGTTGACTCGCGCATTGAAGATCTGCGATCGCCCGCCACTGATACAGGTCGGCTCTTCGCGCGCGATGGGAAGACGACACCTGAGCTCACGACCGAAACCATCTCATAAACTGAGAATGCCGAACAACACAAAGCCACTAACTACCTCCACAGACTGTCTGCCGCATTCATTCGATACCATCGTTAGCGCATCGCACGATGTTGCCGATGCTGTCCTTCGGTTAACGATACATCAACTACTAACGTTTGGAGTTGACGTGAATGAGACTCGAAAGCACAGATTCTGATCACCGATTTCCATGGCCTCTCGCGCTACCTGATAGACTGCGGAAGTCGGTAGTGCTTCGCAGTCCATAGGCAGTTCTGAGGAAAGCTCCCGCAGAGTGACCGCACGCACGTACCGCGCCAACGGACCGCTCTCCAACCCCCTGACACATGCCACCTGACCGCTGCCAAGGCGGGCGTGTCCCGCATCTGCCGCGGCCTCGGTAAGGAGATCGGCAATTGGCAGATTGACCTTGCCCCCAAGTTTTATCCAGTTCTGAGTTCGCCCCGGCGGTTGGATTTGCCCTCCTGGGCGGTGGGAGCGA
>NZ_JBVVPT010000025.1:0-116140 GCF_055811715.1 Bradyrhizobium sp. WSM4872
ATTCGCAGGCACCAGCGTGCCCGCTGTCAGGCAGAAACTCCACTCACCGACCTGTTCAAATTTGCGGAGCCGGCTCTCCTCGCCTTCTCGTGGCTCGCTCCTTTGGCGCAGAACTATTCGTAACGCTCTAGTCCGAGATCCTCAGCTTCGATGTCGGGTTTTCTTCCCGAGACAAGGTCCGCTATGACCCGAGAGGAGCCGCAGCTCATCGTCCAACCGAGAGTGCCATGCCCGGTGTTCAAGAAGAGATTTCTGATCCTGGTCCCGCCGATGATTGGGGTGCCGTCTGGGGTCATGGGTCGAAGGCCTGACCAGAAGGATGCGCTCTTGGGATCTCCGCCAGGGAACAGATCCATCACGGAACACTCCAGGGTCCGTCGACGCGCTTCGACGAGGTCATTGGTGTAGCCCGAGATTTCAGCCATCCCGCCGACACGAATTCGATCTCCCAGACGGGTAATTGCAATCTTGTATGTCTCATCCATGACCGTCGATTCGGGGGCACGGGAAACGTCGGTGATTGTAATTGTCAGCGAGTATCCTTTGACAGGATAGACTGGCAGATTGATTCCGATCTTCTTGAGGAGAAGAGGTGAATAGCTCCCTAATGCGACAACTACTGCGTCCGAGCGAATAGTCCCGCGATCGGTGATCACACCACGCACCTGGCCGGCATCGATGTCCAGTCCATTGATGATATGTCCGTAACGGAAGTCAACGCCCAATGCTGAGGCTCTTTGCTCCAGCGCATTGGTGAACTTGAAGCAGTCGCCGGTCTCGTCTTTCGGAGTCAGAAGTCCTCCCACTATGCGGTCGCGAACGTAGCGTAACGCGGGTTCAGCCCGAACACAACCATCGCGATCCAGTACCTGGAAAGGGATGCCGTCTGCCGCAAGAGCCTTCACGTCCTTAGTTGATGCATCGAGCTGCTGCTGAGTTCGGAACAGCTGCAGGGTTCCCTGCATGCGCTCGTCATAGTTCAGGGAGGCCTCCCCTCTCACCTCGGCAAGCGCCATGCGACTGTAGTCGGCTAGGCGCAGCATCCTTCCCTTGTTGAGCGCATATCGGCTCGCCGTGCAGTTGGACAACATGCGGAGGAGCCAGGAGAGCATGGCCGCATCAAGCTTTGGCCGAAGGATTAATGGTGCATGCCGCATGAGCATCCACTTGATGGCCTTCGTTGGGATTCCGGGGGCAGCCCAGGGCGAACAGTAGCCGAAGGAAACCTCCCCCGCGTTCGCGAAACTCGTTTCCAGCGCTGGACCCGGCTGTCTGTCAAGAACAACCACTTCGTGCCCGAACTTTCCAAGTTGAAATGCGGTTGTGACGCCGATAACGCCCGCGCCTAAAACGGTGACTTTCATTATCTGCTCCAATGTTCTGCCAGATGATGCTGTTTGACTGGGGACAAGTTCAGCAATGGCTTCTTTGGAAGCGATGACCGAGGCCGGTGAGGATCTCGTAGGAGATCGTGCCGGCGTCAGTCGCCAGCATTTCGAGGGTCTGATGAGGACCGATCACTTCGACCAAGCTTCCGAAATCGAGCGCGCCATCCCGCAAATCGGAGATGTCGACGGTCATGCTGTCCATCGAGACTCGCCCCACGATGGGCAGACGTTGACCGCCGAAGTAGACAGCTCCGCGACCGCTCAAGCTGCGTGGGAGCCCGTCGGCATAGCCGGCGCAAAGTGTGGCAAGCCGGGTGCAGTCGTGGGTTACGTGCGTTCCACTATAGCCGACCATGGCACCACCCGGAACCGTGCGGGTCTGCGCAACTGCGATAGAGAGGCTCACGACGGGCTCCATCGGATTTACAGCGTTTACCTGCGGCGCACCGCCATAGAGCGCGATCCCTGGGCGAACGAGAGAGCCGTGATAGTCCTTTCCCATCAGCACGCCAGCGGAGTTGGCGAAGCAGGACGGTATCGGCCCGAATTCCTTTATCACGATCTGCATCTCTGCGAGCTGCGCGGCGTTTTGCGCTTTGGTAGGCTCATCTGCGGAGGCGAGATGGCTCATGACGTAGAGAATCTCGAGCTCCGGCGATTGCGCTATTTCCATGCGCACCGCAGCGCGCTCGGCGGGCGCCAATCCGAGCCGTGACATGCCAGTGTCGAACTGCAGAACGGCAGGAAGACGCCTACGCTCCATGCGGGCCTGAGCGCGCCATCCGTGAAGCTGGCTTAAGGAGTTGATCACCGGTATGACAGCGGCAGACGCGCAAGCAGCCTCTGCGCCGGGCAATAGACCGTTCAGCACGAAGAGCTGCACGTCCCCCGGAAGATGAGGTCGCAACACAATAGCTTCCGCCGCATGTGCCACGAAGAAGTGCTTGCAGCCGGCTGCAAGCAAAGACCTCGCCACTTGGATGGCACCCAGGCCGTAGGCATCGGCTTTCACCACTCCCGCCACGCGAGCTGGATTCGCGATCGATGCAATGAGCTGAAAATTGCGGCGCAATGCGGCCAAATCGACGGTCATGTAGCCCGGAAGGCCCTGCGCTTTTCCGTCCAACACCGCCCTCGAAGCAGTCCGGCCCAATGTCTCCTGGCTTTCCATGAGGAAAGGGTTAGCGCAATATTCGAGCAAGTGCCGGGCGTTCCTTGCTTGATTATTCGAGGAATGCTACAAATTCAAACAATCTACTAACTTCTCGAATAAATCGTACAGCGCGATGGATAGCATAGATCGCAATATCTTGCGCGCGCTCCGCGTGAACGCCCGGGCGAGCAATGTCAATCTGGCGGAGGAAGTTGGGCTTTCTCCTTCGGCGTGTCTGAGACGGATCAAGCTGCTCGAGAAGGCAGGCGTCATCCGCGGGTACACGGCACTCGTCGAGACGGGTGCCGACTCGCAAGGTCTTGCCGTTCTGATCAACATTACGTTGGAACGGCAGACAGTAGAGTATCTCAATAAATTTGAGGCTGCGGTACGCAAATATCCGGAGATACAAGAGTGCTACCTCATGACCGGGGGAGCGGATTACTTCCTGCGGGTGGAAGCGGCCAATGCTGTCGAGTTTGAGCGGATTCACAAGGAGATCCTCTCGACGCTTCCAGGCATCTCACGTATTCATTCCAGCTTTTCGATTAGAAACGTACTTGCGAACCGGCCAAAGGGCCGACGCTGACATGTGCTTTGCGCGGTAAGGCCGCAATCTTGGCAGCTCCCAATGGCCCAGAAACGGTCGCTCTGTTGCTTTCCGTTCGAGCTTCGTCTTCGGCCATTTGGCGGTAGACTTTTCCGAATGATCTTATCAGTCGTCGTGATCGGCATATGATCAATGAACCGTACGACCCGGGCACGATCCTCCGACAGGCCGGCATCGACTAATGGCAGAGGTATCGTCCTATGCCTTTGGCACTCCGCGGGATTCCCGGGCGAATGCCTCGTGCAGATGCAGTACTTCTTTTCCCCTGCGTAGAGGCAGGTAAGACGTGGGATATAAGTATTCTGTCGGGGCCAGATTCGTGTGAGTCCCCTCATATGCCTAAAAGGACGCGGGAGTAAAATCGGGTCCGACTTTATCTGTTGGCTTTGACTCTGGGGAAGTTCGTGACCCAATTTCACTCGCAGCCTGCTTTGCTGTTTGGCACTTGCTCTCGCTGCTGCAAATTTAGTCGTCCGTGAACAAGGCTCTAAGCGATTGAGCAGGAGTCAGTTTTCCGGTTGCGGCGGCATTTGAGATTGCAGGGATTGGGGGCTTGAGGCCCCCAAACCTTGCAATTTTCGTTTGTGGATTCCCTTTCGCTGCGGACCATGATTCTGTGGTGCATCGGAGGGGCCGATGCGACCGAAGAAGCACAGGACGACGGGATCGAACGATCTGTTCCGGGCGCGGCTGGACCAGATCATCAACATGAAGCACGAGCTGGTTCAGCTCGCCGGCAAGATCGATTGGGACTGGATCGACGGCGAGGTCGCGCCGCTCTACAGCGAGAATGGCCGGCCCGGGATCGAGACCCGGTTCATGATCGGGCTGCTGTTGCTCAAGCACACTTACGGGCTGTCCGATGAGGGCGTTTGCGAGCGCTGGGTTTACGACCCGTATTTCCAGTTCTTCACCGGGCAAGAGTTCTTTCAGCATGCCTTCCCGCACGAGCGCTCGGACCTGAGCCATTGGCGCAAGCGGCTCGGCGACAAGTTGGAGCTGCTGCTGGCGGAGAGCCTGCGGGTGGCGCACGAGGCCGGCGCGTTACGCGGCCAGGACCTCAAGCGCGTCACCGTCGACACCACGGTGCAGCCGAAGGCCATCACCTTTCCGACCGATGCCAAGCTGCTTCATGCGGCTATCAAGGGGCTCAACCGCCTGGCGAGAAGGCACGCCGTCAGGCTGCGGCAATCCTATTCTCGTGTGGCCAAGGCCGCCGCGATGATGGCGGGCCGCTACGCCCATGCCAAACAGTTCAGCCGGCATCAGCGGCAGTTGCGCATTCTGCGCAGCCGGCTCGGCCGCATCATCCGCGACATCCGCCGCAAGATCGAGGGCCAGCCGGCACTGGAGGAGGCATTCGCCCTCCCGCTTGGCCGGGCCGTGCAAATCCGCTCGCAGCAGCAGCGCCAGCGCGGCTGGAAGCTTTATTCCTTCCATGCCCCGGAGGTGGAATGCATCGGCAAAGGCAAGGCCGCCGCGCCTTACGAGTTCGGCGTGAAGGCCTCCATCGTCACCAACAACCGCCGGGCGCCCGGTGGCCTGTTCGTACTGCACGCCAGGTCGCTGCCCGATAATCCCTACGACGGTCATACCCTGCGGGACGTCATCGACCGCACCGAGGCGCTCACTGGCTGTCCGATCGAGCGGGCCTATGTCGACAAGGGATATCGCGGCCACGACACGCAAAATCCCCGTCGCGTCTTCATTTCGGGCCAGAAGCGCGGCGTGTTCGGCGCCATCAAGCGCGAGCTCCGGCGCCGCTCCGCCATCGAGCCCATCATCGGACATCTGAAGGCCGAAGGTCACCTTGGCCGCTGCTATCTCAAAGGCCGCGCCGGCGACGCCGCCAACGTCGTGCTCTCAGCAGTCGGCCACAACTTCCGCCGTATCCTCGCCTGGCTCAGAGAACTCTTGTGCCTCTTCCTGATCCAGCTATCGCATACGCTTGCCTGTCCGCTCCCGCTCAATTCGGCTTCTTAACGGACGACAATTTAGTCGCACGATCCTTCCACGCAGTCGGAGTGATCCTCCGCGCCCCCTCGATTAGGCGATTTACGGTTCGGCGGCAGTATTGAACTCGAGTTCGGGCGACATTTCGATGACGGCCTCAGAATGCCCGCTCTTTAGCACGAATTTGATGGCTTGGGCGCGGTCCACAAACAGGCCGCCGAACGCGCCGTTCTTCTCTCGAACGACCCAGTTACCTTGCTGATTCCTACCAACAAAGACGATAGACGCGGTAGAGCGACACAGGGGATCGACGAATTCACTCATCACATACCTCTCCTGATGTTGGCAACAGATCGGGTGGGGTGCATGTTCCGGAGTTGCTGGTTGATCACCGCTCTTGGGCTCAAGAACCTGAAGGAAAGCTGGGAGTCTCCCGCCTGGATGATGTGTTGCACGCCCCCCGTTTGATGGGGAAGAAATACGCGGAGACGAACTGTGAAGTCGCGTATGGGTCAAAGTACGAGCGCAACGAACGCCTCGTCGCACCTGAGGCGGCACGCATTCGCGTTGCACGTGGTCCAACATAACAGCCTCTCCTAAATAGCTGAGAGTCCGAATCCACGAACCTATCAACGCTAGTAGTCGCCTGTGCGCGTGACTTGCCTTCGTGGATCTCGGTTCGGTGCCTCCTCTCCAAAAGTGTGCGCGAGAACGAAAAGCAATCGCGACGGTTAGATCAATTCTCTAACTCTCATCGATCGCCGGGAAGCGCCTATTTCTCAAGTCATGTGCTCGGATTCGGGCCTAGTGGTCCGCGGCCGGAGGTAGAGCGCCTCTATCCCCATCCGCCGCATCAGCGTTGTGGCATGCCGGCGGCCGATCTTGCACCGTTCGGCAGCCAGCAGGTCTCGCAACATTCGCGAACCGGCGAAAGGACATCCAAATGCAGCCGGTCGACGTTGCATGATCGCGAGGTCGGCGGGCGATACCGGACGTGGTAGACAATCGACACTGCCACGGCTGATCTTCAGAACTTCCGCCTGTTTCGTGATTGGCAGGTCGTGCTCACGGCGATCATCGCTTGGCGCTCAGCAAGCTTTGCTGCGCGCGCCTTCTAAAAATCGTACTCCAGCGTCAGCTCCCCAATCTTGCCGTGCCGCGTTGTCACGTCTACGGCAGGCTCGGTCGTTCTGTTGCCTCCTGCAGGGCCAAATACCGCGGCCGCCGCTTCCTGAAGCTGGGGACTTTCACTGCGCGATCTGGTTCGGGTGCACGTCGATGCTCTGCCAGCTGGGCCAGCGTCACGGCTAACACCACGTCGGCCTTGAATGCCGGTGCGTCGTGCCGGCGGGCTCGTTTGCTCATCGTCTCTCCTGATTCGTGGGACAATCCTGCCCGCCGTCAGGCAGAAACTCGACTTATCGCCCTGTCCAGATTTCCGGAGCCAGCTCTAACATCATTCTCGGCTTGGTCGTCTTTTTAGCTGCCTCGATGCACGCCAGACGCGATCCGCGTCCCCATCAACTACTTTGCGAGGGGTACCGCTCTGCATTCCTCCTCGAAGGCACTTATTGGTCGGTGCCTCTGACTAAAATGCGCCACCGATCTCCTTAATTAGGGCTTCTGTGGAGACCAAGCGGCTATAAGTTGCACTGACTCGCAAACTGTTCTCGTGGCGCTGCTGGCTGTAAGTGGCACACGCATCTGGCACGAGAGTGACGAGGTAGCCGCGATCGCAGGCATCTCGCGCCGCAGACTCGACACACTCGTCAGTAACGACCCCCGCCAGCACGAGTTGCCTAACCCCTAGATTGCGCAGCAAATAGTCGATTTGAGTGGACACGAACGCACTCGATGACGTTTTCGGCAGTATGATTTCATCATCGCCGGGGGCGATCTGATCAATAACTTTCCCGTCCCATGCTCCCTTCGGCACGTGAAAGCCTAAGATCTTGTAGTTCAGCCCACGATCTCGACCATCTTTGGTCAAATTTTCGATAGTTGTGTAGAGCACTTCTATGCCCGTTCTACGAAATGCCGCCTGCAACCGCTGCATGTTGGGTACCGCAATGGTACTCAGACGATCGAAATAATAGCCATACTTGGCTGCAAGCTCCGTGTCAGACACATTCTTGAACTCACCGCCATCACGGTGCACGCAAAAGTTTTGCACGTCGATGAACAGTAGCGCAGACTTCCTCGGATCGAGTGGAATCTCTCGCGTGGCCGGGCATTGTGTTTTTGACATACTCTCTCATCCTCGCAGTGGTCAAATAGCAGAGATCAAGGTTATCTATTACGCTGTGGCAACGCCGGGAAAGAACCATCGAAACACCCGACAAGTCGTATGTTGGTCCAGCAGACGCCGAGAGCGTGATGGAGCAGATTTGATGCTCGCAAGCGGCAATCGCGTCGGTCCCTTAGCAACTGCATCGCGCGTAGCAGAGGCAAGCCAACAGCGGCTTGACTACAACCCTAACCCCAGATCGGCTTTCTCTTCGGAGACTATGCGGCTTCTCAGCTCGTCGCCGGTGAGCCAAACCAGCCAATCGTCGTCGACAATTCCCTCTTCCACGAGCTGTAGTGCTGAGCCGCCTCTCTCTTGATGCGTATATCCGTATCGTGAGACCACGCCCTTATAGATCGCCCAGTGCGCCACGAGTGCACACACGAAATCAGGAGCCCATATAGCAAAAGACACGCCAAAAGCGAGTCCTGCTAAAATACTTGTCATACCAGCCCCTCGGTAGTCTCTGCGCACCCACACATCTCCGTGGTAGGCGACTTTCCCGGTCATTCTCTTTGCACCTTCTGCAATAGATACGCATTTGTCGTGAGGATGCGCATGTTGGGTTGGCGACGCGTAAAACGCCTTAAGAGATTCAAGGTGTTCTGCAAGGTTACTGCTTGAAAGGTCGTAAAGCCGAACTGCCTGCAAAACCGCAACTTCGTTGCCCTTGTCACGACCAACGACCCAAAATCCTTCCCCGGATTCAATTGGAGAGCGGTCAGGCCGAAAAACTGGAGATGTAGGCCCCTTGGTCGGAGTCGATTGAGTGATCGAGACGTATTCTCTAAAGTCATCCCCCAGCGAAAGCTTTATGCCTCTTTGGGACGCGGCAACATCATAATGCCGAATGGCCCTAGCGACGTGTAGTAGGTCAACCGCATTCTTCGTTGCATTGCTACGCGCTGTTGCGTTTAACACCGGAGCACCTTTCAGTCGCATGTTGCTAAAGCATTGTTCAGGATCGCTACACTACCTATTTCGATAGGTGGCTCAGCGCGACGATTGGTGAATTGGCTCTCCTCGAGCTCATCGAGAAAGGCGAGAACGAGGTCCGGATCGAGATTCTTGAAGGGCGAACGTCGCGGGTTTCTTCCGCAAACGGAGGGCGGCAAAGAGGCGCGAAGCGCGCTGCGGTCGCGCATCTGCAGTCCCTCTATAGCCTGTCGGAACGGCGGGCGTGCTCGATCGTGGGCGCGGATCGGAAGATGATCCGCTATCGCTCCATCTGTCCTTCGGACGTGGCTCTCCGTGGCCGGCTGCGTGACCTCGCCAACGAGCAGCTACGTTTTGGCTACCGCCGGCTGTTCATGCTGCTGGGACGGGAGGCCGGAGGACGCGCCGTCGGGGATCAATCAGATCCGGCTATGCGGCGGGCTCGCCGCAGGGCCGGGGAGGCTCGCGCTCCGATCCTGGGTGGAGGCCAAGCCCAACGCACGCTGGTGCTGGACTTTGTTCACACCAGTTCGCCGAGGGGCAGCGCATTCGCATCCTCAGCGTTGTCGACGACGTCACTAAGGAATGCCCGGGCGCCGTTCCGGCGACGTCGATCCCAGGGCGGCGCGTGGACCCGCGAACTGAGGGCAATTGCACAGCAACGCGGCAAGCCGGGAATGATCGAGTCGGACCGTGGCACCGAGTTCACCTCTAACGGCATGCCCCCCGTGCAAGGAGGTAGCCGAGAGTTTCAACCGCCGGATGCGCGACGAAATGCTCAACGAGACCCTGTTCTCCGATCTCAACGACGCCCCCGCCTGGCAATCGCGAGATCGTCGGTGCGATCCCTTCCCCTCCTTTTGCAGCGCGAATTGCTTTCCCCAATGCCGCCTCGCACCAGGCCGCTATGAAAGTGATATTCCGTTCCAGTACCAGCGACGGAGAAGGGCACGGCTGTGAGGCGCGTTTCGATAGTTCTTAAAAAGGACCGCTGTCTGGTTCTCGATCAACTGACAAACACAGCATTGACTGCATCCACCATGCTCTCGACGATGATATCGGCTTCGTGCCTTGTTAAGCACAACGGTGGCGCGAGCCCGAGAATGTCGCCCTGCGGCAAGGCGCGGCCGATGACGCCGCGCTCAAGCAGCGCGGCAGCGACCTGCTCCCCCACTTTTTTGGACGGATCGAAGAAGATGCGGTTATCCCTATCCTCGACAAATTCCACCGCCGCCATGAGCCCGTCGCCGCGCACCTCGCCGACGTTTCGATGATTGCCCAGCGTCTCAGCCAATGCAGACCGGAGATAGGCTCCAGTATCGCGGGCATTCGCGATCAGGCCCATTTCATCGATTAGCTCGAGATTAGCAATGGCAGCCGCTGCGCAGATAGGATGAGCGGAACAAGTCCAGCCATGGCCGATAGTACCGAGTTGGTCGGAGCCTTTCACGACAACTTGCCAAACTTTGTCCGAAACGATGACGCCGGAGAGGGGCGCGTACGCGGAGGTCAGGCCTTTTGAAATTGTGATCAGGTCCGGTCTGATATCGTAGTGATCGGAGCCAAACATCCTCCCTAGGCGGCCGAATCCGGAGACGACTTCATCCGCGATGAGTAGAATGTCGTATTTCTTCAACACGGACTGCACCTTCGACCAGTAGCCGGTGGGCGGCGGAATTATGCCGCCAGCACCTTGGATCGGCTCCCCGATGAACGCCGCGATTGTATTGGCACCCTCGGCTACAATCATGTCCTCAAGCTTGTCGACACAGGCCTGGGCGAACTGCTCCTCGTTCATAGTCGTATCAGCGCGACGAAAATAGTACGGGGCTTCAGTGTGGAGAATCGGCGCGCGCGGTAGATCAAATGCGTTGTGGTACAGTTCAAGGCCTGTCAGCGAGCCCGTCATGACCGTTGAGCCGTGATAGCCGCGCCAGCGGGAGATAATCTTCTTCTTCTCCGACCGGCCAAGCACATTATTGTAGTACCACGCCAGTTTGATATTTGTCTCGTTCGCGTCCGAGCCTGATAGACCGAAAAAAACGCGACTCATGCCCGCCGGCGCGCGATCGATGATCATCTTGGATAGTGTGATCGGGGCTTCTGTGCCGTGGTCGACAAATGCGTGGTAATAGGCGAGTTCGTTCGCCTGCTTTGCAATCGCTTCCGCGATCTTCCGGCGGCCATATCCGACATTCACACAAAAAAGACCCGCAAAGGCGTCAAGGCTGGTTCTGCCAGACTTATCTGTGATGTAGACTCCTTTACCCCCGGTGATCACGCGCGTTTGGATTTCACCTCGCGCATGGGCGCCAGCTTGCGTAGCTGGGTGGAAGAGGTGATCGCGGTCCCAGGCGCCGAGTTCGTTCGATCTGTCGAACATTCTGTTTCCTCTGCTACTTTGCATGAAAAGGCGTCGAGGCACATTCTATGGCGATAAGTGCCCCACCTGTGGCTCTATGGTGGGCTGCTTGCTGCCGCCGAAAGTTCGGATTCTTGTTGGGCGTTACGTTCGACAATAACGAACTCTGATGTTGCGAAAAGAGGCCCATCCCAGCCAGGGTTGGTAGTTGCGCCACAACGATGGCGCGGTACTCAGCTCAGAGCACGTCGAGCTCGGAGACCCGGCAGCAAACGTGAACGTGCTCGGGCAGGCTGCTCGGCTACACGCTCACTTCTTCTCCCAAGGGCTGGGCAAGGTACGGAGCGCCGTCTCGTCCAGCAGCCCAAGGGTCGGCACGGGAAAGCTTTCGACCGGTAGCTGCGCGCAAAGCTTGCGGTGATCAGCCAAAAGGGCAAGCTGGTGATGCCCATCCGTTACGCGCTCTCACGCTGGGAGGGGCTGACGCGCTTTATCGGTGCTGGCCACATCGAGCTCGATAGCAACGCAGTCGCGCGCTCAATCCGCCCCGATCACGCTCAACCGGAAGAATACAGTCCTCGCAGGCTCTGACTGCGGCGTCCCGCATCAGCTCTGCCGCCAAGCAGTTCCAGCGCGCGAGCTGTCGCAAAATTGTGGTGACCCTGGTCGGGCTGCGGCGGTTATGAGCTGACGGTCAGTCGGTTTGTCGATGACCTCGATCCCGTCGTTGAATGTCACCCGAGAACGAGTTTTGGAAATTGGTTGTGGCCATCGAGACGGCGCCAGCTTTTCTGCGCGGCTTCAGGCAGTTTGAAGACCATCACGAGCGCCGTCCTGTTGGACAGGCAGCCCTTCGATCAGATCGTGCGGTGTCGCAGGTAGCGAAGGTGCTTTCAATGGGATTGGTAACCGGTATGACAGTTCTCGGTGGCATCGTTCCGCTGCGGTATTCGACATCGTGGCGTATGGTGCGTGCGACCATCGGGACAGAGGCACCGCAGCACGATGTGCGGGCAGGCCGATACACACGATGAGCCGAGAGCTCGAGTTAGTAGCTGTCCGCCTCTGCGGCTCGCCCGGTTGGGCCGAGAGCGCGAATCCGTAGTTGTCGTGTCGCCCGCCGCTCACGCGTCTGGCAGGAGGTGCAATTGCAAAGGGGTAAGTTGGATTGATGTCTACCGAACCTTCGAGGAGGTGGTATCTTGGGAGAACGGCTGGCTCCGCCATGCCGGCCGAGTTGATATGACGCGGACCGCGCTGAGGGATTTGGCAAGACGCCTGCTGCTGGCCAGTGAAGAGATAGTGCGCGAATGCGACCGGCAACATCATTGCGGTCTCGCGAGTGCTGGCGCCGTTTGTGGCGCGGCTGATTATCCAATCCGTTGCAGCTGAAGGCGATCGCCCAGGCTCACGTCAAGACCGATAAGATCGATGCTGGCACGCTCGCCAGTCTGCAGGCGGCGAGATACCTACGGCAGATATGGACACCTGACGCGGAGACCGAACGCAAGCGCAGGCTGGTGGCGCGGCGCTACCAGAACGTGCGGCATTACGCGGCTCAAGAACGAGGTGTGTTCGATCCTGCACGCACACCTGATCCCAAAGTTCCCACATGCCGATCCTTTCTACGCTCGCGGCCGGGCGTGGTTGGCTGCTCAACAGCTGCCGGACGATGAGCGAGCGGCCATCGATCGGCACGTCCGCGAGCGGTTGACTGGCTGGCGGAAGGCCTATGCTACTCGACCGGCAGATCGCGCAGGACGCAATCGAGGATTCCGCGGTCAATAGATTGATCACGATAACCGGGTGAATCTGGCGGTCGCTGCCGGCATCCTGGCGGCGATCAGCGACGTCTGCCGCTCCAACAGCCCGCAGAAGCTGGTGAGCTATTGCGGGCTGAACCGCGGGTGCGGTAGTCCGGGCTGGGAGCGGCCCACCACGGCCGTATCAGCAGATCGGGCGTAGTCATGCGCGCGCCACGCTGGTCGAGGCGGCCTAGGCGGCGGCCAACGCGCCCGGTTCTCTGCATGCTTTTTTCGTGTGCATCCGCGCCCGGCGGGGCCGTCAGATCGCCGCGGTCGCCGTGGCTCGCAAGCCCACTGTGCTCATTACCTATGGGCGCGCCCAGCGCTGGTCGCCGACAAGACCTGCGTGGTGCAACTTCGAGCCGGAAATCCACAACAAAAAGGTAGCCGTCCCGGCCCAGCCTATGCCTACAACATCAAGGCGCTGCGCGACCGCGACATGTTGATTGCTGCCCAGGCGGAGCAAAGCTACGAGAGACGCCAAAAACCGGCACGCGGGCGCCTCAATCCGGCGGGAGAAAATAGGCAGTCCGGTGACGCTTGCAGCGGACGCGTTACGCTTCGCCATGAGGTCGCTCACGCCGGAGAACCATAATCGCGGCTGACGGCAAGGTCGAGCCACGCCTGGAATGCAGTCCCGTTCCACGCCCGCGTGCCGTCGTGCTCTGGCCGGTCAAGGCCAAGCCCGTGCGGTGGCCGCAAGTGCGATCAGCCTTCACCGCCTGCCCGCGGCGGCTGCGAGATCGGTCGCCGGGACGGAAGAATGGCCCGCAGCGCGACCGAACAAAAGAATGGACTAGCAGCGACTTTCGCAGTCCTCGGCTCGGCAGAGAAATCGCTTGTCCATCTCATCCGTCGTCCGCAGGTGTTTCCGGTGCTCGGCCGGGAAGTCGTAGAACGCCAGTAGCGTGTGCCGATCCTTGCTTAGGCAGTCGGCCGCCTTCTCGTATTTCGGCGTGTAGCTCTCGATGAACGCGTCGAACGCCAGCTCGGCCGCGGCCTTAATCTTGGCCATCCAGATCTCCTGCAACGCGCGTTTGGCCTTCGGTTGCTGGCTCGTCGGCAACGTGGCGATCGCATTCGCGGTCTTGTCTACCCAGCAACGCTGCTCGCACGTTTTTCGGCCAGAAATGTACTCATCTGATTCCGCACCAGTCGATTATTCCGGCGGCCAGAGTTTTCGTTGTCTCCTCCAACGAGGCGATGACTACGTACTCGTCACTACTGTGAAGACCGTCGCCAGAGGCGCCGTAGATCATGCTGTCCACCCCCGCGCCGGCGTAATGCGCGCAGTCGGCGACAGCGATGAATCCGGTGATCTTCGGCTTGCCGCCGAGTTGGGCTCGGCGCCTGAGAAGCGACTGTGCAATCGGATGATCGGATGGCGTATTCATCGGCGGGAAATGCAGGCCGCTGAGTTCCCACTGGACCTTGATCGGGTTATGCTGGAGCCAGAGGTCCTGCTGACAGAAGTGGTGCACAAAAGCTTCAAACTCGGACCGCACATCTTCCTTCGTTTGGTTTGGAAGAAATTTGTAGTCGAGGTCGATGACCGCGACGTCCGGGATAATTGCAGGATTCGTCATGACGAGCGGCAACCCATCCAGCCCGAGGCCCGCACCGGCGCGCATCGCGCCTACGTTTATTGTGTTCATGCCCGGCGGCAATAGCGGATGCTGGCGATAGCGACATCGCGAGCTTTCGAAGTGTCTAAGAGCGTCCAGAAATCGTGCAGCAATATCGATCGCATTTACAGCTCGCGCCGACCGATCAGGCTCGTCGCGCTGCGGCCAAATTTCATTGTAGCGCCAAGCGGAATGGCCTTGTCGACCCATAATGGTAACGCGGATCCATTCTAAGCCACCCTCACAAATCAGGATATTGCCCCAGCTTGGCTCGGTAATGATGGCTGCTTTGGCAAGATGACCCCGCTCCACCGCATCAATGGCGCCGAAGCCGCCAGCTTCCTCATCGATGACGGAATGGATGGAAACGCGACCATCAAGTTCGATACCGGCGGCCTTGATGCCTCGGACCGCGGCTATGGCGGCTGCTACACCGCTCTTCATGTCAATGGCGCCGCGGCCGTAAAGTCTACCGTCTTTAATTTCGCCCCCGAACGGATCCATCGTCCATGCGCTTCGCTCGCCGATCGGCACCACGTCGATGTGGCCGCATAAGAGTAGGCTGCGCTCCTCAGAGCCGGCTAGCTGACCAACGACATTCGGTCTGCCCGCGAACACGTCCCATCGGTCGATCGCCATTCCAAGTGACTTTAGCGTCGATTCGATCAAGTCTTGAGCCGCGTCCTCGCGATTCTGGATCGGGTCCTTCAGAAACTTTGGATTCACCGATGGAATCCGAACAAGCTTTCGAGTGAGTTCCGTCACATAACTCCGCTCACGATCGATCGCCGCCCAGGCAGCTGTGACTGCAGCTTCGAGAGTTTCCATAGGGCCTTGTTTCTCAGCGTTGCGGTTGATAGCGACCTCAGGGTGATCAGGCTAATGCTACGCGCCCGGATAAGTCCCCGCCGGTCATGCGCCGAGCTCTCGGGCGGCAGAGCTTAACGCGCGGTACCCGATCCCAGAGCCTTCAAGGAAGTGCCACGCCGGTCAGCCTGGCAAACTCTGCGATCATCCGCTCCTGGAATTCCGGACGGGTCGCCTCGTTGGCAGGCGCTTCTTGCCTAAGTCGGTGCCAATAGCCGCCGCTGACCTTGGCTGCTGGCTCGTCGCTCACGGCGAGCCAGCTCTGTGTGCGCTGACCGGTGTCGACGTCTACCGGGGCGGCGAGGCCGCCCATCTTCGTGCGCGCCCAGCCCGGATCGACGGCATGGCTCAACACCTGTGGCCACCGTCGCGACAGCGCGAGGGCGAGCGCGACGACGTGAAGCTTGCTTTCCGCGTAGGCTCTCGCCCAATCCCAAGGTCGCTTGGTCCAGTTGAGATCGCCGAGTGAACCTTCGCCGCCATGATGCAAACCGCTGCTGAGGTAAACCAGCCGAGCCGGGCGCTCGATCAAAGCCGTCAGCATGTATGGCGCCAGGGAATTGACGGCAAGCGTGTTCGGATGCCCCTCAGGGGTCGAGCCACGGGTTCGTTCGGTGTAGACGCCGGCATTATGAATAACTGCATCCATGCGACCGATCGCGTTCACTTGATCGGCGATGCTTTTGACCTCTCGCGCGCTGCAGAGATCGCCAACCGCAAAACCCGCGGCGCGCGAAGCAAAGTCGCCCATGGCAGGAATGCGGTCCTTTAACCTGGCATGGAGCAACACTCTGTGCCCTTCGCTCAGCAAGGTCTCGGCCGCCGCGCGTCCAAGACCGTCTGCACTTCCCGTAATGAAAACAATAGCCACTCGCTCATCCTCTCCGATCCTAATGGCGCAAACACATATCTCGGTCTGGCTTAAGTGAGACCCCGAGCTCTACAGCCAGCCCGCACCGCCCGTGTTTAGTGTTTACCCCGGGCTCGCCGAATGAGATTGTGCAACTGGCGCGCATAGAGATCGCGCTCCGGGTGGTACGAGATATGAAAGATACCATTCTTCTCCGCCGCGAAGATGCGGATGCCCGGTTCGTCGAACCAGCCGAGATCAACCGGATGAGCGGCAAACGGGTTGGTGAAGAGACGAAGCCCATCGGCCAGGCTCTCTTTGTCTTTCTTTTGCGCCAGAGTGCGGGTCGATCCTGCCGAAAATTTGGGTATGTGGGCCTTTAGTAGGCGCCGCGCGTGCGATATCGATGTAGTCATCGAAATTGATTGCTATCGAGAGCCGTAAGCCTTTTTCCAAGGCGTCGACGTCATACGACTGAAGGAAACGCGATACATGCAAGGGATTAAAGAGGCCAGTCATTGCTACACCCTCGTCCTGTCGCGATGAGGAACATCATCTGCTGCGAGACAACTTTCCGGTACAACATGGAAGGACGACTGAGACACTACTAGTCTTGGTGGGTCGCTGGCCGGGTGATAATTGATCGGTACCGCGGAGGAGAGAACATTCCGGAACAAGGACGACATCATTTCGGTTTCAGGGAGCGACTAATCACCACCATCGGACCGTCGCATGGGTCCAAATGGCCTTATGTCGCCTTAGGCCTTGCAATCGGTTCGAGCCGAAGATGTCGGCAATTGAAAGCTTCCCGGAGGGGTACCGTTTACCGACGACACCATTACCAGGATCATCAACAGCCACCCAGGTAGCAGCATCGGCGAGCTAGGTCGCCAGCCTATTGCCCTCAAGACTCAAGACGTTGGTTAAAAAAGACGCATCGGTCGCTTTCAAATTTCAAGCTGCCGCACAGGAGCTGCGGACTCAGAAGTTGTAGCCATCTAAAATGTCTCTTTTAATGGCGATAGCAGCGCTCTTTGGATCGTGCACGACAATCGCGTCATAAACTTCCTTGTGCCGTCGGGCAGCGCTTTGGAATAACGCTTCGTTTGGGACGGACTGCCTGATGGAGGGGCCGATGTGCATCCAAAGCGGTTCCAGAAGGGTACGGACGAACGCGAGCCGGCTCATATCGGCAACTAGCATGTGAAAGTGGTAATTTGCCTCTAAGAAGAGATCGATGCTGTTTGTTTCCGCTGAGCGGTCAATGTCCCTGACGAATACGGCGAGTGACGCTAGTTCATCGTCCGATCGCAGCATAGCTGCACGCTCCGCCGTGGTCGTCTCCAGGACGATACGTAGCGTGCAGATATCCTGAAGCTGCTTAGGGCTGAATTGAGGGACTGCCATCGTCCGATTGGCTGTTGAAACGACGCAGCCGGTACTTTCGAGACGCTGCAGTGCGTCCCGAACGGGCATCAGGCTTGTTCCTAAACTCTTCGCGAGCGTTCTCAGCGGTAGCTTCTGTCCAGGCGTGAACCGGCCCATCATCAGATTCCGCTTCAGACGGTCGTAGATTTGCTCGTGAAGCATGTCCCGCGAGACCGGAGTGAGGACCGGCCCCTGTACAGCTTCAGGAAGGAGGTCGTTTTCTGGGCGCATTGCTCAACTCCGTTTAGATTTTTTTGTTATAACACTAGACAATCCTGTTGACATCAAAATTTAGGAAGCGCAGATTTCATTCTGTTATAACACTAGACGGATTATGGGATGAGCGTCACGCTGAACTGCGATATGGGGGAAGGCTACGGAAATTGGCGCTTTGGGAACGATGCCGGCATCATGCCCTTCATCGATTGCGCCAATATCGCGTGCGGTTTTCACGCCGGCGACCCCATGACCATGATGCGGGCGGTCGAGCTGGCCGCTTGCGAGGGAAAAAGGATTGGGGCCCATCCCTCACTGCCAGATCGTGAAGGCTTTGGTCGGCGTGAGCTGCGCTTGTCCCCCGAGGAATTGCGCGCAGCATTCATCTATCAGATTGGTGCTCTTGCTGGTGTTGCTCGCGCCGTCGGGAAAAGCCTGAACCATGTGAAACCACACGGCATCATCTACGGTATGGCCGCGCGCGACATGGCGCTTGCCACCGCAATGGCGGAGGCCGCGAAGACATTCGACCTTCCGCTCTTCGGAATGGCAGGCACTTTTCACGAGAGCGCGGCCAGGGCGGTGGGGACGCATTTCGTAGCGGAGTTTTTCGCTGATCTTTCCTACGGCGCGGCCGGCGAACTGATCATTCCGCGGACCCAGTCGGCGGTCGATGTCGAAAAGACGGCCGCTCGTCTCGAGCGGGCGGTGCGAGAGGGGAAAGTCGAAGCGGTCGACGGTACTCTCCTCGACGTCTCGTTCCAAACTGTCTGCATTCACTCGGACCCGCCCAATGCGCGGGACGTCGCGGCTGCCATGCGCCGCGTGCTCGATACCGCTCAGCGGTAAAACAATCGGGCGGAAGACCCGAACAACAACAGAACGCACTCTTTCAGGAAGAAATGAACATGAGAGGACTGATGAGGACGAGCGTGCTTGCGGCTTTGGCCAGCTGCGCCTTTGTGGGAAGCGCGCAAAGCCAGCAGCCGGTTACGAGCTTCCCTGTGCAGCTTGTTGACGGGGATAAGAAGACCGATGCCGACTGGAAGCTCTTGGGCGGGGAGGAAGTGACGAAGCCCTGGAACATCTGTGTACTCTTCCCGCATCTCAAGGACAGCTATTGGGTTGCCGCGAACTATGGCGTCGCGGCTGAGATTCATCGTGCTGGAAGCGCAATGACGCTTTACGAGGCCGGAGGGTATACGAACCTTTCAACCCAGCTCAGCCAGATGGACAACTGCATCGCGCAGAAATTCGACGGCATCATTCTGGGTGCGATCAGCGCTGACGGTGTTGGGCCTCTGGTCAAGAAGGCGACGGATGCTGGCATTCCGGTGATCGATTTCGTCAATGGCGTCAAAGAGCCGAGCGTTTCCGGTCACGCCCTCGTCAGCTTCTACGACCTCGCCTACCAGACCGGAAAATACATCGTCGAGCAGTCTGGCGGAAAGTCCACGGTAGTTGGCTTCTTTCCGGGCCCGCAGGGAGCGGGCTGGTCCGATGACGCGGTGCGCGGCTTCAACGACGCAATCAAGGAATCGAAGGTCGAGATTGCGGTGACGCGGCGCGGCGATACCGGCCTGAATGTTCAGCTCGACATGATCAACAACGCGCTACAGACGTACGACAAGCTCAATTGGCTGGTCGGCGTCGACATTGCCGCGCAGGCCGCTGCGGTTGCAGTTCGCAACGCCAATTTAGGAGGGAAGGTCAGCGTCGCAGCGTTCGATATTATCCCGCCGGTGTACGACGATATCGCCGCTGGAGCCACGAAAGCTTCGCCCACCGACTTTACTGTTCTTCAAGGGCGCCTCGCTGTGGACATGGTTCTGCGACTGCTGCAGGGCCAGAAGTTGCTGGCCAAGCGTGCGGGGCCGAAGCCCCAGATGGTGACCGCGGATACGATCAAATCGGTTAGCAAGACCGACATGTTTGCACCAGCGGGATACAAGGTCGAATTTTCGGTCGAAGCGACCAAGAAATGACCATCGTTAGCGACTTTCAGGAGGGCGAAGTATTTGCCTCGCTCTCCGGCGTATCCAAATTCTATGGGAGTTTCGCCGCATTGAAGGACGTGAGCATTACGCTTCGGTGCGGCGAGGTTCATATGCTTCTTGGAGAGAATGGGGCGGGCAAGTCAACGCTTGTTTCGTTACTTATTGGAGCAAATAGGCCCAATGAAGGCGCCCGCATTCTGTGCGGGCGCGCCTGCCCGGATCTTACTCCGTTGGAAGCGCGCGAGAGTGGAGTCAACGCCGTTCTGCAAGACTTTGGCCTGGCGCCCTCGATGACGGCGGTGGAAAATTACGCTCTTGGCCGAGAAAAAACACGAGGCGGGATTCTAGACAAGGCCGCAATGCGCGCCGGGATGATGAGGTCGATGGAGAAACTCGGCGTCGCCATCGACCCCGACGCACGCGTCGACACTCTAACGCGCGCTGAACAACAGCTCCTGGAAATCGTACGTGCACTTGGCGGAAAACCAGGTGCGTTGATCCTGGATGAGCCAACCGCAACCCTCAGCCACGACGAATCCGAGCATTTGTTTTCCACCGTGGAGGTGTTGAAAAAAGAGGGGTGGGCGATCCTCTACATCAGCCATCGTATGGAGGAGATCCAGCGCCTCGGCGACGTTGTGACAATCCTGCGAGATGGATGCTTTGTGAGCTTTCATCGGCTGGCAGACGTGACGAACGAGCAGATGATCGCTGAGATGGTCGGCCGGGAGATAGCGAATTTCTATCCCCAAATTCCGCATACTCCTCGCCATGCTGTCTTGGAGGTGAAAGGGCTTTGCTCCGGGCACAAGATCAAGAACGTCTCATTTGAGGTCAGGGCCGGCGAGATTGTCGGGCTTGGCGGGCTCGTTGGTTGCGGTAAGGCGGAGGTCGCCCGCGCGATCTTCGGATTGCAGGCGATTGACGCAGGGGAAATTGTGCTCGTCGGCGAGAGCATCAAGGCTCATTCGCCGACCGCCATGCTCAAACGCGGGTTGGTTTACCTGCCGCAGGACCGCCGGGGTGAGGCGCTCGCGCTGAACCGTCCGATAGCAGAAAACATCGCAATTGAGGTGCTCGGGGAAGCTGGGTCGGCGTACGCCGGCTTCGTGCGAACGACTGTCCTCGCGAAAATTGTGAACGGTCTGCTCGCAAGGCTGAAAGTTCAACCCGCTGAGCCCAATAAAGCAGTTCAGGAGCTTTCAGGCGGCAATCAGCAAAAGGTGGTGCTCGGCCGAGCGCTGAGCCGAAAGCGGAACCTCTATATGTTCGATGAGCCGACGGCTGGCATCGATGTTGGTGCCCGCCTTGACTTCTACCATCAACTCCAACGGCTGTGCGCCGAAGGTGCTGCAATCCTCCTCATCACTTCCGACCTCCAGGAATTGGTTCATCTTTCTCATCGTGTCCACGTCATGCATGAGGGCTCGTGCACGGCGAGCTTGGAAGGAGACGGGATCAACGAGGAAGCCGTCATCACGTACGCCTTTGGCGATACGCCACAAAAGGATCTTCAATGACTCTGATACGCTCCCAGGCGGGTATCAAGCCTTCGGCAAGCGTCAATGCCGTATCGACACTCTTGACGTTCGGTGCGCTGCCGGTCGTCTTGGTTGTCTGCGTCGTCGTGTTCCAGTTTGGAAATCCGCGCTTTCTCAGCTCGGCCAATATGCTCAACATACTGCAGCAAGGCGTGTTCCTGATGCTGATCGCATTCGGGCAGATGCTCGTTCTGCTCGCTGGCGGATTCGATCTGTCGGTAGGATCAGTCGTTGCGCTGACTTCCATCATATCGGCGCAGGTCATGGTTGCCGTTTCGCTGGCCTATCCCGAAGCGCCCAGTCTTGCTATTGGCGCAGGTTTCCTCGCGACTGTCATCGTGGGTTTGATTTGCGGGCTAGTAAACGGGCTTGGTGTCGCGGTGCTGAAGGTGAACGCCTTCATTGTGACACTGGCGACGGCCTCGATCTTCCGCGGCGTGACGCTTGTTATCTCGCAGGGCCTGCAGGTAAGCGGCCTGCCGCGTGAATTCGTCTATGGCATCGGATCTGGTTTCTTCCTCGGCCTGCCTGTCTCGTTCTTCTTCGCACTTCCAGCACTGCTCGCCGTCTTTCTACTGGTCCGGCAAATGCGCTTCGGCCGCTACATCTATGCCATCGGCTCCAACATCCGCTCTGCTATGGTGGCTGGCGTCCACATCAACCGCTATCTTATCGCTTGCTATATGCTGTGTGCGACGATCACCGCCTTCGCAGGCTGGCTTTTGACCGCACGGGTGTCCTCAGGCGAGCCATTGCTCGGCGGTGAATTTCCACTCAACTCGATCGCAGCAGCGGTCATCGGCGGATGCTCCCTTCGTGGCGGTGAGGGCTCGCCGACGGGTGTCTTTATGGGCGTGATCTTCATCACCGTGCTGGCGAATGGTATGGACCTTCTACGGATAGGATCGAACTATCAGATGATCGTGCTGGGGGTCGTGCTCGTTGGTGCGGTCGTGCTGGATCGCTATCGGCTCGCGGATGCAACGAAGCGCTGACGAATGCCGGGAGCAGTCTGTTTTGATGCGCCGCTTCCGTTCTAACGAAACACCACCCGTTGGGTTTTTATATCCGAGGTCCGGGACATGCGCGATCTCGGGATGCCCATAGTAAGGACTACATGATGCTCAAACAGCTTTCGAATTCCCTCGCTCATACCGACGTCTCCACAACGTTGCACCCCTATACCGATGCGCGGGCCCATGAGCGGGAAGGCCCGGTCATCATCGATCGCGGTAAAGGGATCTACGTCTACGACGATGCTGGCAAGGAATATATCGAGGGTCTTGCAGGTCTGTGGTCCGTGGCTGTCGGGTTTGATGAACCTCGCCTTGTGCAAGTCGCGAGTGCGCAGATGGCCAAGCTTCCCTACTACCACACGTTCAGCCACAAGGCTCAGGAGCCTTCGATCCGGTTGGCTGAAAAACTTGTCGGAATGACGCCCGCTCCCCTGAGCCGCGTCTTCTTCACGAGCTCGGGCTCCGAAGCAAACGACACCATGATTAAAATGGTGTGGTACATGAACAATGCATCGGGGCGACCCAAAAAAAAGAAGTTCCTTGCGCGCAATCGCGCCTATCACGGTGTTACCGTGGCTTCGGGCAGTTTGACCGGTCTGACTAATAACCACACCGATTTTGACCTGCCGGTCATTCCGGTCCGTCACCTAACTTGCCCGCATTTTTATCGTTTCGCTCAACCCGACGAAACAGAAGCTGGATTTGCTGCGCGCTTGGTCGCGGAGGCCGAAGCGGTGATTCTACAGGAAGGCCCAGAAACGGTCGCGGCTTTCGTTGGTGAGCCGCTGATGGCTGCCGGCGGTGTGATGCCGCCTCCTGCCGGGTACTGGAAGGGAATTGAAGCTCTGTGCCGCAAGTATGACATCCTTCTGGTCGCCGACGAGGTGATTTGTGGCTTCGGACGGCTGGGTGCGACGTTTGGCTGCGAACTTTACGATTTTACGCCCGATATCATGATTGTCTCGAAACAACTCACTTCATCTTACATGCCGCTTGCTGCGGTGATCTTTTCGCAAAAGGTGTACGACGCCATCGCCGACAACACGGCGAAGATCGGTACCTTCGGTCACGGATTTACTGCATCGGGCCATCCTGTCGCGACCAGAGTAGCTTTGGAAAACCTCAAAATCATCGAAGAGCGCGATCTCGTCGGAAACGCCGCGCGTATGGGGCGGATCCTTCAGGCTCGCCTTGGCGAGCTTGCCGATCATTCGCTTGTCGGCGAGGTGCGAGGAGCGGGGCTAATTGCCGGGATTGAACTTGTCTCCGACAAGGAAACACGTCGTCCCTTTGCGGCCGCGAGCAAGGTTGGAGCAGCGGCTTTTGCTGCGGCCCAAAAGCACGGTCTCATCGTGCGCGCGATCGGCGATACGATCGCCCTGTGCCCTCCGCTCATCATCAATGAGGATCAAGTGCACGATTTGGTTGCCCGTCTGAGCGATGCGCTCGACGATGTAGCCCAATGGCGATCCGCCGAGAACCTTAGTTGACGTCAGCGAGGAGGCGTATGTGATTTACGAACAGCCAAAGTTCTTGCCTGCTGGCGACCGATATCTGCTGATTGAGTTTGGGAACGAGATGAATCTCGATCTCAACTTCACGGCACAGGGCCTGGCGTCAGCGGCTGCGGAGGCAAACGTACACGGCGTCATCGAGACGGCGCCTTGCTTTGCTTCGCTGCTCGTTCACTACGAGCCGACGCTGATCGGTTATGATGATGTGGTCCGCGAGTTCTCTCGGCTTTCGGACTCTCTGGGCTCGTCGGAGGATATCGAACTGGAAAGCCGGCTGTTCTACCTGCCGACGCTTTACCTCGATCCATGGACGAAGGCTTGTGTCGAAGACTACTGCGCGAAGATCGCGAGGAAGGTGCCAGATCCCGAGCTGTTGGTGCAGCAAAATGGCCTTGAGGATGTCAACCATCTAGTTCGGCTTCACTCGTCCTCGGAGTATTGGGTTGCGTCCCTGGGCTTCTGGCCGGGGCTGCCCTTCTTGATGGCGCTCGACCCGCGGGCGCGTCTGACCGCGCCCAAATACAACCCTCCGCGGACGGACACGCCGGAGGGGGCAGTTGGGTTGGGCGGCGCCGCAAACTCCATCTATCCTGTCGCCACGCCCGGCGGCTACCAAATCTTTGCCCGCACGCCAGTGCCAATTTGGGATCCAACTGGCAAACGCCCGGCTTTCGAGGGAAGTCTGTGTCTCTTTCGTCCAGGAGATCGCATCAAGTTCGTTCCAGTCACGCGCGAGGAATATGACGACGCGGAGCTAGCGGTGAAGGAGGAGCGCTACGACTACACGATCGTGGAGTACCAGAAGTTCGCGGTCCGCAACTACAACAACTGGGTCTCGAAAGTGAGCGGGGCCAACAAGGCGCATGTACCGACATGATCAAGGTATTGAAAGCCGGACTTGAAACATCGATCCAAGACTACCCGGGGCGCATCGGATATTGGAATCAGGGCTTTCCGCCCTCTGGCCCCATGGATAGCTGGTCATTCCGCTTGGCGAACGTACTCGTCGGTAATCAGCCAGGTGCTGCGGGGCTCGAATGCCAGTTCCTGGGGCCTACACTTTCCTTCGATGCTGACACGGTAGTCGCCGTTACTGGTGCAGACATGCGCCCGGCGCTTGACGGCGAGCCATTCCCCATGTGGCAGTCGCTCGCCGTAAGAGCCGGCCAAACACTAGCCCTAGGAGCAGCTCGTGTCGGTGGTCGTGCTTACATCGCGGTCGCTGGTGCGTTCGCGAATGAGGAGCGGCTTGGTTCGCGCTCCACCTTTAACAAAGCCGGTGTCGGCGGCATGGACGGCCATTCCATCAAGGCCGGCCAGGATTTGCCTGTTGGGGAAGCGAGAGCGACCCCCGGCCTCCTGGTGCCCAATAACCATAGGCCTGACATCCGCACAGACCGGACGTGGACCATCGAGGTCTGCGCGGGTCCAAACGATGACTGGATCGACGAGGCCGCCAAGGAAAGATTTCTGAGCTCCGCGTGGACACTTTCCGCTAAGTCGGATCGCACCGGCTTCCGGCTGCAAGGCCCCGAATGGACGTTCACGGAAAAGGCTTACAACAAGCCGAAAGAACATGGATCGTTACCGTCGAACATTATCGATCACGGTTATCCCATGGGAGCGATTAATCTCGCCGGCCAGACGCCGATCATTCTGGTGAATGACGGTCCCTCGATGGGAGGCTTCATCAACCCCTATACGGTTCCCTCAGCTGCATTCTGGAAATTGGGCCAAGCAAAGCCCGGGGAGCACCTGCACTTCCGGCTCGTCAGCGTTGCGGAAGCTCAAGGCATGGCTAGGCAAATCGCAGAACGTTGCGTGCGCGAGATTCTTGTAAACGCCTGATCGAGAGAAGAGGAAATGTCCGACATGGTCAAACAAATTTTGGCGCCCCTACCGGGCCTTTTCTATCGCAAATCTTCCCCGGACGACGCTCCGTTCAAGCAAGAAGGTGATCCCGTCGTGGCCGGCGAAACGATCGGGCTAATCGAAGCCATGAAATCCTTCTTCCCCGTTGAGGCGGGAGTTGCCGGCACGCTCGCTCGGTTTCTGGTGCAGGATGGCGAGACCGTCGACGCCGATCAAGCCATTGCAGAATTGGAGTAGGTGGGAATGGCTATCAAGTCGCTCTTCATCGCCAATCGCGGCGAAATTGCCGTGCGAATAAATAAAGCGGCAAAGGCCTTGGGTATTCGGACCATTCAGGCCGCCAGCGAGGCCGACACGGATTCGCTCGCCTGTCGTATGGCCGACGAGGTGGTTGTGATCGGTCCACCGCAAGCCGCAAAGTCTTACCTGGACGTGCAGGCGATCGTTCAGGCAATCAAGGCAAGTGGCTCCGACGCGGTGCATCCGGGCTACGGCTTCCTGTCCGAGAACCCGCGGTTCGTCTCAGCTGTAGAGGCGGCGGGGATCGCATTTGTCGGTCCGGACGCGGCAACGATCGCGAAGATGGGCGATAAAGCAATGGCGCGCGCTGAGGCGGTGGCAGCTGGGGTTCCCGTCGTTCCAGGCAGTGAAGGCCGGATCGGTGACCTCGACGATGCGCGCCGACAAGCCGCCCGCATCGGCTATCCTGTAATGATCAAAGCCAGCGCGGGAGGAGGCGGGCGCGGCATCCGTGTCGTGGAGGACGAGGCAAGCCTGGAAAGGCTGGTGCCGCAGGCCATGGCGGAAGCGCGTGCTTCCTTCGGCGATGACGGTTTGTACATGGAGCGGTACATCCAGCATGCGCGTCATATCGAGGTGCAGGTGCTGGGGGACGGGACCGACGTCGTGCATCTGTTCGAGCGGGAATGCTCGCTTCAGCGCAAGCGCCAGAAGGTGTGGGAGGAGGCACCTGCGGCCATGCTTTCGAAAGCGGTCCGCGATGCCCTTTGTGATTCAGCTGTTTCACTGGCAAGGCGGGTGAACTACCGCAATGCCGGTACGCTCGAATACCTCTATGACAGCAAGACTCAGGAATTCTTCTTCATCGAAATGAACACGCGGATCCAGGTGGAACACCCGGTGACTGAGGCAATTACGGGAATTGATGTTGTGCAGGCGCAGCTCAGGATCGCCGGGGGTGAACGATTGTGGTTCGCGCAGCGCGACATCACTCAAACCGGTCACGCGATTGAAGTGCGTATCAACGCCGAGAATCCGGCCAAGATGTTCATGCCATCGCCTGGTTTGGTGACAACATATAGTTCACCGGAAGGCGACAATATCCGCTTCGATACGCTGCTGTTCGAAGGCTATCGGATAGTGCCCTATTACGACTCTCTTGTAGGTAAGCTGATTGTTTGGGCACCCGATCGTCGCGCCGCGATCGTCACCCTGCAGACCGCGTTGAACAGCCTGAAAGTGGAAGGGATCCACACGACAGTGCCACTGCATCGGGCGCTTGCCACGGATATTGAAGTGGGTGAGGGAGCTTTCCACACAGCTTGGCTGGAGAGCTGGATGGCCGCCCGTGAGCTGGAGGCGAGCCGCGCGTAAAGCATTCGAATGCAAGCTTTTTCGGTTTGCGCGACGGATAGAATTCGAAAGCGCGACAGCTCAGAGCATCGGCGGCGTTCCTGGAAAAGACAGACGAACTTCATCACTGCCGCGGTACTTGCGGCCCTCCAATAAGACGACCGGAGTTATGGACATGAAGCATAAAAGCTATGGCAATCTGTTCGTTCAGGCTGCCCTGATTGACGGTAAGTGGGTCGGCGCAGTTACAGGAAACACGATTGCGGTCATGAATCCGGCCACTCGGGAGGCCGTCGGTACCGTCCCAGATATGGCTCGCGCTGAAACGCGGTCTGCGATCGAAGCCGCCGAACGAGCCTTCGGACCGTGGAAGAGGAAAACACATGCCGAGCGCGCGGGCCTGCTGGACTCCTGGCACAGGCTCATGATCGAGAATCTGGAGGATCTCGCGCACCTTCTCACTTTGGAGCAAGGCAAGCCGCTGGACGAAGCACGGAGCGAAATCCGCTACGGTGCCTCCTTTGTGAAATGGTTCGCGGAAGAGGCGCGGCGCATTGGAGGTCATACGATTCCGTCTCCGACAGCCGATCGCCGTATTGTGGTGCTGAAGGAGCCGATCGGGGTTTGCGGCATCATCACTCCGTGGAATTTTCCAAACGCCATGATCACGAGAAAGGTTGCCCCCGCGCTGGCAGCAGGCTGTACTGTCGTCATCAAGCCGTCTGAATTCACTCCCTACTCCGCAATCGCGCTTGGTTTATTGGCGGAGCGAGCCGGAATCCCAGCGGGCGTCGTCAACATTGTCACAGGCATGCCGATGGAAATTGGTAACGAGCTGCTGCAGAACGAGACGGTTCGTAAGATCTCGTTCACCGGATCGACACGCGTCGGATCCGTACTGATGCGGGGTGCAGCCGATAGTGTGAAGCGGCTCTCTCTCGAGCTCGGCGGCAATGCACCCTTCATCGTATTCGATGACGCCGATCTCGACGCGGCGGTTGAGGGAGCCATCGTTTCCAAATTTCGCAATGGTGGTCAAACCTGCGTGTGCGCGAACCGCATTCTGGTCCAGGCCGGCATCTATGATGCGTTCGCGGAAAAGTTGAGCGCCCGCGTAGACATGATGACAGTCGGTGACGGCACACAGCCTGGCGTCTCGATCGGTCCAATGATCAACGAAGCGGCCGTGCTCAAGATCAATCGGCATCTTCAAGATGCATTCGCGAAGGGCGCGAAAGTCATCACGAAGCGGCACGTTCTGCCGCCGGGCACGCAATATGTCGCACCTGTCGTCTTGACCGGCGCAACAACGCAGATGCAACTTGCAAGTGAGGAAACCTTCGGTCCGGTCGCACCGCTCTTTCGTTTCGAGACGGAAGATGAAGCAATCGCCATTGCCAATGGAACGCCTTTCGGATTGGCCGCCTATTTTTATACCGAGAGCCTCAAGCGCGCTTGGCGCGTCGGCGAGGCGCTCGAATTCGGCATGATCGGCCTGAACACGGGGCTGATCTCGACGGAAGTCGCACCCTTCGGCGGAGTAAAGCAGTCCGGGCTTGGTCGAGAGGGGGGCCAGGTCGGAATCGAGGAATATCTTGAAATGAAGAGCTTCCATATCGGGGGACTCAACTGAAGCGGCCTCTTCGATGCGTCATTTCTCGGATTTCGATCTGGGCAGCTACATTGCAGTACTCGTGCCGGCGCGGCATCAGATTTCGAAAAACCGACTCGCAATCTCGTGTCGCAATGAGCAGCCGTAACCGGTATCTCAGCGATGAAGACCGAGGGCGGGCCATCGCCATCCGGTCGTGGAGTGCCCGCTGTAAGGCCGCTACGCCGCCCCGCAGCACTGTGCGTGGTGGCCTATGTCGGTTCGACGAGGCTTATCGACAACGTGCTACTTCAGCCAACTCCGTAGGGCGACAGGGGAGAAGGAATCGTCTTGATTGAAGCTGCCCGACGCGAAGCGCCTCCCGCAAGCCGTCTTCACCCTTGCGGGGCGGCTGAAGAGATCATCTTCGAACAAGTGCAGCTTCGGCGCGCGCACCGTCAGGTCCTTGTCATTCCCGGGCTTTGCTTGGCTGAGCGCCGGATCGGCCTGATTGGTGACAATGGTTCGGGCAAGAGCACGATGCTGCGGCTTATGAACGGGTTGCTTCCGCCAACACGTGGCCGCGTCGAGGTGGCGGGGCTCGATACCGTACGGCATCGCAAAGACCTTCCGGCCAAGGTCGGCTTTCTGTTTCAGAACCCCGACCACCAGCTCATCTTCCCCACGGTTGTTGAGGAGGTCGCTTTTGGGCCTGCGGAGCGGGGAAAGCCAGCGCCACAGGCGCGCCAACAGGCGATGGCACTGTTGGAGCGGCACGGCTGCGCGCAATGGGCGGAACGCAACGTCAATGAGCTATCCGGCGGTCAGAAGCAGCTTGTCTGCATCCTGGCGCTGCTCGCAACGGAGCCGTCGATCCTGCTAATGGACGAGCCGTTCTCCAGTCTCGACTTGCCGACACGATTGTTGTTGTACGGCAGGATCATGGCGCTGCCGGAGCAGGTGGTGATGGCGTCTCATGATTTTGAGCTGCTCGCCGCGTTCGATCGCGTGATCTGGCTGGATGAGGGCCGCATCCGTCTCGACGGCCGACCTGTCGAAGTCCTGGCTGCCTACCGGGCCCATGCAACGATCGTTGGTCAGGGGACGCCCTAACGTCATGATGACCGGCGGCCTCGCCCCACAGACCTGGTTGCACCGCGTACCGGCTGGCATCAAGCTTGCGGGGCTCGCTCTCCTCAGCGTACTTCTGCTGCCGGTCGGCGACTGGCGAATTCTGGCGGGCGCCTTGGCGATGATTGCCGGGGTCTATGCTGGCTTCGGCCGCGTCGGCATGGCGCGCATCAGCTTGCTGCGGCCATTGCTGCCGTTGCTTGTGGTCGTTGGCGGCGTGCAGACCGCATCGGTTGGTTGGAATGCCGGCGCCGTCGTCACCATGCGGCTCCTAGCGATGCTTCTGCTTGCCGATCTCGTCAGCATGACCACCACGATGAGCGCGTTGATGGATGTGCTGACGCCGGTGCTCCGCTTGCTGCGCCCGCTTGGGGTCAATCCTCGCAAGATGGCGCTCGCAGTCGCTCTTGTCCTGCGTTTTGTGCCGGTCCTGATGACGCGGTGGCGCGCGCGCGAGGAGGCCTGGAAGGCACGCACGTGCCGGCGAGTTCCGCTGCGACTGGTGGCCGCTTTCGTCGCCGACATTCTGCAACTGGCCGACCGCGTCGCGGAAGCACTCGATGCCCGCGGTTTCGACCGGTCGACCGTCGATCGTCAGTCAGCCCCGTTGTAGGAGAAAATCCCGTGGAGTCGCGCGCCATCGTTCGTATCGCCTTGCTAGCCGCCGTCATCGCAGCGCTTGGCATGGTGCCCAGCATCGTCTTACCGATCGCCGTGGGGGTGCCGATCACGGCCCAGACGCTCGGCGTCATGCTGGCCGGGATCGTCCTCGGCCCTCGCCATGGCGCGCTGGCGGTGCTGCTGTTTTTGTTCGTGGTGCTTCTCGGAGCGCCGCTGCTGTCCGGCGGACGCGGTGGGCTCGGCGTGCTGTTCGGACCCTCCGTCGGCTTCCTGCTGGGTTGGGCTCCCGCGGCCTTCGTGTCGGGTCTCGTGATGGCCCGGCTGAGGACTGTGCCGGTGCTCGCGGCGGCGCTCGTTGCCGCGACGATGGGCGGTATCGTCGTGGAGTATGCCTGCGGCATTCTCGGCCTAATGGGGATGGCAAGGATGAGCTTGCCGCAGGCCTTGGTTGCAATCGCGGTGTTCGTGCCGGGCGATCTCTTGAAGGCGCTGGCGTCGGCCTTCGTCGCGGAGGCGGCGCACCGGAGCTATCCGGCCGCAATCGTCAGCCGTTCATGATCGCGGCCGCCACCATCACTGCAACGCTATCGCGGCATGCGCGCAAAACGCCGGACCGACCGGCCGTCGTTTGTGACAATTTTGCAGTGAGTTGGAAAGACCTCGATCAGGCGGTGAATCGTCTAGCCGGACATCTGGCGAAGGTGGTGCCGGCCGGCCGCGGCGTCGCCTTGCACCTACCGAACGGGCCGGCATTCGTGCTGCTGTTTTTCGCAGCCTGCCGCGCAGGTCGGGAAGCGCAAATTCTCGATCCGTCCTGGCCGACGGAGACGGCGCGGCTTGCGATCACGGCGCTGGCGCCTGGGATCGTCGTCAGTGGCGATGCAGGATTGGCCAGAGACACAGAGGTGTTTGCGGTTGTCGATCCTCACGGCCCGTTCGAGTCCGTCGCGGATGCCATTGGCGCCGGTCCGTCGCCCGCGGCAATTGCCGAGCCAGATCCGCTGACGCCGTTCTATGTCGGCTTTACCTCGGGATCGACTGGAATGCCGAAAGGATATCGCCGCCACCATCAATCGTGGATCGAGAGTTTTCGGGCGGGGGACCGCGAGTTCGATATCGGCGCCGGCGACATCGTTCTCGCACCGGGCGCGCTGACGCATTCGCTATTTCTCTACGGTCTTGCGCATGGGCTCTATGTCGGGGCAACCGTCATTCTGTGCCGCCAGTTCCGGCCAAATCTCGTCAACCGCCTGATCGCGGCCCACCAGGTCAGCGTGATTTACGGCGTGCCGACCCAGCTCGAAATGATGATTGAGGCCGCCATGCGTGACGGCCTGCCGCCGTTCCCAAACGTGCGGTGGATGCTGTCGTCAGGTGCCAAATGGCAAGGTCGCGCGCTGGCCGAACTGCGACGGCAATTTCCCGCGACGGGGTTTTCCGAGTTCTACGGCGCCTCCGAGTTGAGCTTTGTGACCGTGGCGAAGGACGACGAGGACGTCCCATCGGACTCCGTCGGGCGTTCGTTCGCAGCCGTCAGTCTCACCATTCGCGACCATCTCGGGCGATGCCTTCCACCCGGGGAGCCCGGTCAAGTGTTCGTGGCAAGTCCTTTCCTCTTCATGGAGTATGCCTGCGGAAGCGAAACGGTGCTGCCACGTCATGGCGACGCGGTGTCGGTCGGTGACATCGGCATGCTGGACGAGCGTGGTTTCCTGCGACTCGCTGGCCGTGCCAGCCGCATGATCATCACTGCCGGCAAGAACGTCCATCCAGAGGAGATCGAGCGTGTACTCGAAGGACATCCCGCCGTGGCCGCGGCGGGGGTTCTTGGCGCCGTCGACCAACTTCGGGGCGAGCGGCTGGTGGCTTTGCTGAGACTGAGTCTGGATGGGCGCGTAGCGTCTTCCGATCTGATCAGCCATGCGCGCCTGAGCCTGCCGCTCTACAAGGTCCCGCGCCGGTTTGCCGTGCCACCGCACTGGCCCATGACCTCGTCCGGCAAGACTGATTTCCATGCGCTGCGGCGACTGTGGGAATCCGGCGCCTGCGAGGTGCTGCGATGAGCGCCGCCTATCTCGTCGCCGCACGGCGGACGGCGGTCGCTCCTCGAGGCGGCGCGTTCAAGGCGGTGGAGGTCGACGAACTCGGCGCGGCGCCAATTCGGGCCGTGCTGGCCGACACCGGCATCGCGCCGGAGGCGATCGACGACGTCATCTTCGGCAATGCATTATGCGGCGGCGGAAACCCGGCACGGCTCGCCGCGCTCCGAGCAGGTCTTCCGGATCACGTCCCGGCCTTGACCATCGATAGCCAATGCTGCGGAGGCCTCGACGCGATCATGCTAGCCGCCGAGCGTATCGGGAGCGGACGAGCAGACGCCGTCATGGCCGGCGGTGTCGAGAGCTTCAGCCGTGCGCCGTTGCGCGCGGTGCGGCCGCGCCATGCGGACGAGGCGCCGCAGCCCTACGAACGTCCTCCGTTCGCGCCATGGCCGGAGCGGGACCCTGACATGATTGCCGCCGCCGCGACGCTGGCTGAAAGATACGGCATTTCGCGTGCACGGCAGGATGAATTCGCCGTCGCAAGCCATCGCAAAGCGCTGCAAAATCCACTCGGCGCGGCCGAGATCACGCCGCTTGCCGACCTGTCGCACGATCCCTTTCCCCGTGCCCTGACGGGGGCGACCTGCACACGCCTTGCACCACTTGCGGGCGACACTGAATTCGGCGTGACGCGCGCGACGGTGGCGGTCGAAGCTGACGCGGCAGCAGCCCTGCTGGTGGTCTCCCAGACGATGGCCCGACGACTCAACGCGAGGCGGCCCTTGCGGATCATATCGGCGACCCGCCGCGGCGGCGACCCGGCCATGCCCGGTACGGCGCCGATTGCGGCGGCTGAGCGCCTCCTTGCAGCGGAACGGATCGCGCCTGCTCGGATTGCCGTGGCCGAGATCATGGAGGCCTTTGCGGCCCAAGTGATTGCCTGTATCGACGGCATCGGGGTGTTGGAGTCTTCGCTCAATCGCTGCGGCGGCGGACTAGCGCGGGGGCATCCGATCGGTGCATCCGGCGCGATCCTAGCCGTACGCCTCTGGCACGAGATGCAATCGGAATCATCCGGTGCGATCGGGCTGGCGGCGATCGCGGCTGCGGGCGGGCTCGGCAGCGCTCTGCTTGCGACAGTTTGAAGAAGGACGGGCCGCGATGATTCAAATGCCACCACGCTCCGAACCACCGACACACGCGGGCGCACTTCGCGTTGCGCGCGCGGTCGATCTTGCAGCCTTTGTGGGCACCGAGCTTGCTCCCGGCCGCTGGCGATCGGTGACGCAGGATGAGGTCGATCGTTTCGTCGCGCTGACGGATGATCGGAACTGGCTTCATTCCGATGCGGAGCGTGCCAGGCGCGAACTGGACGGAGGTGCGACAATCGTGCCGGGCCAGTTGCTGCTGGCGCTCGTTCCAGCTCTTTTGCAGGAGGCGTATGTGGTCACCGGTGCCGCGCAAGGCCGAGCGGTGAGCCTCCGTGCGGTTCGGTTTCGCCATCCGGTATGTCCCGGCGCTGTGTTCCGGCTACAGGCGCGATTGACGCTCGTGAAGCACCGGCCGCGTTTCGTGCAAGTCGACGTATCGTGCGACCTCGAGCTGGCCTCCGGACAGCGGGCTCTAACCTCACACCGCACTGATGTCTTTTTCGACTGAGGCACGCACGCGACCCGAGAAATCAACAGCTACAGGATGATTTTCGCTTCGGAACGCCGCATGCAGGAGTGGTTCGACGCCGGAGCTTGCGACGGCTTCATGTTGCAGGTGCCATATATTCCAGGCGGCTTGGAGGTGCTGGTCGACGAGTTGGTGCCCGAGCTGCAGCGTCGCGGCTTATTCCGCACGGAGTATGACGGCTCGACCTTGCGGGATTCGCTTCAGCTGGCCCGCCCGGCCGGCTAAGGGGCGCCCTCGGCCGATTCGACGTTCTGCTCTTCAGCATCGTCATGGCGCCGTTTTCATCCTCATGCTGTTCCCGCTGAGCACTCTTTGGCGCCGGTACGAACGCAAGGAGGCGGCCTAATGACCGCAACATCCACCGATAGGAAGCTGATTGGCTTCGTGGACTCGGAGATCAAGAGCTACGGCTTGTCAGTGCTTGTGACGGTCCATCTCACTAAGGAGCGCATGGAGAAAGTCGCTGGCATGGTCATAGTGTGCCCTGCCGTTGGTGAGCTGCCGGGTGCAGGGGCCGATTATGTCGCCCACGATCTCCGGCCCGAGCACCTCAGTGCGATCCGACCAAAGCTCAAGCAAATCGTCGGGAATGTCTTGGCTCGAGCCGAACAGCTTCAACAGAGATCGTTCCCCGTCGGGCTCTTTGTCGTGGTGAGCCTTGGCCGCGTAAAAGGCAAACAGCCCACGGAATGCGTCGCGAGTAACAGCGGGCTTCGCCATCACCACTTCCTCGTAATAATTGAATTTCTAATGCGAGGAAGTCTGCAGCTCCCGTTTAGGAAAAGCCAGCAAAAAGTGAGACTACTGCGCTCTGGAAAAGAGACAGCAAAACTCACCAATTCATCAGGGCACCACGCAAAAAAAGGCTACGCCATCAAACGTTGCGTTCGTCATAGCACGCCTGAGGAGCTTTATTCCTCATGCTGGAAGCCATTCTCATATTGCTGACGTCAGGGACCTTTTGCTGATCGCGTTCTGTGGATTGCACAAACACGCCTGAGCTGATTTGCGCCCAGCCGCTACCGATTATCCAGGGCAGCCGGGCGATCTGATTGAAGTTTGTTTCGAAGAGCGTTGGCTAATCTCTCCAGCTCTGATCGCTCTTCGCTCAAGCGCTTTTCGATAAACTTGCGCTCAAATTCGGTCAGGCGGGTTCGCAACAAACGGCGGTATCGTTGGATGTTGTTGTGACAAGCTTGTGTTCGAGCCGATTGCTCTGCTTCCATCATCGGCATCTCACACTGGCCTCTTTCATGCGCTTCGAAGGCTCAATGCTGCCCCATGCCTCACCGGATCAGTGGCCTCGCCGCAAACGATCTGGTCACAAACTTACGCCGCCCGGCTCGAAATACGGCGTCCTAGCGGCGTTTATTTCAGCCGGGCCCCTGAAATCCCCGGCAGAGTGAGCCTAGCAGGCCAACGGTGACGGAGGTGTGAAGCAGTTCACAAAGCGCCGAGACAACGATTAGGGTCCGCTATCGCGGGTGCTTCAGCTTGATTCAATGCTTCTGACGCGCGCCACGGCTGGGGCCGATCGCGATGTTTGACACAATCCCCGCCAGCGGGGTCCGGCAGGCGGATGCGTCAGGACTCCTCCGTCCCTGGGGCAGCCTTTTTGTTTCGTCGTTTTCCATAGCTATGGTGTACCTTTTTCTCAGAACGTCCAGGTGCCGCTGACATGAAAAAGGCCCCAGGATCTGAGTGGATCCTGCGGCCTGTCCGGGAAAATTGATTGTTTACGGAATGAGCACTTCCAGCCCGGTTACCAGTGATGATTCCAGAACTTGGTTCGGGGGGTGAGTCCAAAAGCAACTGTTCCGAGGCGGAACATGAAGAGCTGTTGCGCAAGTGCAACGTCTTTACGTCACAGGCGAATAGGAACCCAATTTTTCTCGCAACATCGATTCAGAGCCCCGCCGGATGGAGCATGGTCAGGTGGGGAAGCGCAAATCCTTGCATGTTTGAATGTTGATGGTCTACCGGCAACTCAATATATCCGAGCGTCTATCCGTCACCAAGGACGTGTTCGCTAGGACCGACAAGCATATTGACCAAGGTGACGCGCTCGGCCCCATTAGGCCCGCCGACTTCGAGCGGCGGTCCTATCAGATCAGCGCGCAAAGGCGGCGCCTCGATCTGGTCCCTTGTCACACGATCCGATGCCGGGAATGGTGACGATGTCCGACCAGAACAAATCGACATGAAGATCATCGATTGAATTTGCGTCGAACAACGAGCGAGCATAAGAAATCGGCGTGTTCCTCGGTGAGGTCTTCGTTGACGAGGAAACGACGCTCGATTGGTTGAGCAATATTACGGAACGGTGTGCGGCACGATCTGATTGCCCGGTGTGGGCCGCGCGCGCATTGGCCGGCGCGAAGTCGGGCTCGTGGTGTCTGCCACCGCATCGGCCACTTTCGACTGAACGCGCCGAATCATACGTCTGCGGCGCGGGTTAAAGCGAGCAGGTTGCTCCCTCACTCATCGCGAGCCCACGCGCACCTCACCCCGCTTCCACCTTGACCTCCGTGAGCGGCCCCACCGGCATCGGCATTGTCACATAATCCTTCGGCAGATTCACCGGGCGATATTTCGGCTCCACCGCCATCCGCTTCAGCACGCTCTCGTGCACATGCGCGCCTTCGGGAATGAATCGGGGTTCGCAATCGGGGATGTAGAAGCCGAGCACCACCTTCCGGTCCGGCCATTCCTTGTAGCTCGCGCTCTTCGGCAGAAATTCCAGCACGCGCCAGGCCGCACTCATCGAATCGTGCAGCTCGCCCGTCTTGCCGGTGAAGGCAGGCGCGACGTAACTGAACGGGCTGTTCTTGCGCTGGATGCCCCAGGCGAGCTGATTCACCGTGCGCGGGTTGAAATTGAGGCCGGCCTTGGTCGCCTCCTCGATCATCCAGAGCAGCGGATATTTCGAGTCCCCGCTCTCGGCCTCCGGATAGTCGCCCCCGACGTCGCAATGCACGCCGGCGAACCACACCTGGAGAATGTCCTGCGGCACCTTTTTTTCGTCGGGCACGTAGCGGTGGCTCCAGAACTCCTGCGGCTCCTCATACGCTTTCAGGCGGAACATGCAGCGCCGCTCGTCGATCGCGATCGCCTGCCGGAAGATGTTGACGCTGGGATTGCGCAGCGTGAAGGCGAGCTCCTCCAGGCTGAACAGATAGAAGAGATTGTCACGCCGCGGCACGATCAGGCTCGCCACCGTGTCCCAGACGCCGATGAAATGGATGGTCGGCCAGCGCGTCGAGGTGATGCGCGCGAATTGCGCGGCGAGGTCGAACTGGTCCTTCGGCAGCGGCCCGTCGGCGTCGATGGCGATATCCTTGAGGTCTTCGATGTCGTTGCCGCGCCCGGTGCCGGAATATTGCTTGTAGGCGACGAGGCCGGAGCCGGCGAGGTTGACCTGCTCCGGCGAGATCAGCCCGATCTTGTGGATCAGCCCCGCCAGCACCCGCACGGAGTAGGCGCCGCGCGAGAAGCCGAACAGATATATTTTGTCGCCCGGTTTGTAATGCTCGACCAGGAAGCGGTAGGCGGAGAGCACATTCTTATCGAGCCCGAAGCCGGTGGCGAGCCCCAGCACCAAATTGACGTCGGCCTTCCAGCGATTCCACGTCGACGGCTCCGTCACGGTGCCGACGCCGGGATCGTAGAACACCTTCTGCGTCGGGTGGGTGTTGTCCGTCTTGCGCAGGCAGCGATAGACCTTGAGGACGTTGGAAATGTTCTCGGAGATCTCGTTGCCGGTGCCGTCACAGCAGATAACGAGGTTGTTGCCGTAACCGTTCATGTCGCCTCACGGACAGCTTTCGCGCCAGAACCGCTATTTGCCGCCATCGTGCTTCTTCCAGACGTCGCGAGCGATGCCGATCGAGTCGATCTTGTCATTGAACACGCGATAGTACACGTCCTCGCCTTCCTCGAGATCCTGGAAGCCCTGATCGCCGCCTTTGACGGAGCCGGCTGTGAAAATGATCCGCTCCCCATTTTTCTTCTTGATGACCCCAATACCGAGCTGACGGTAGATCGCCTCGACGGTGCCATATCCGTTCATGAGGCTTCTCCTGCATGTTCCGACGACGAGAGCGTTGCTTGATTGTGATCCCTCAGCCGCCAGCGGACGTCCATCCCGGAACCGGGCAGCATGATCTCCTCATGGGAGAAATGCGCCTTGCGGCCCTCGAGAACCTGCTCCAGCCGTCGCTCGACCTTGCCGTCCGGAACGAGCCTGTGACCCAGCACGAAATACTCGAAGTCTCCTTTTACCACCACGTCGACTTTAGCCTTGTGCACAATCCAGGGAGCCGAGAAGGTAAAGTGGGGGAGTGACGACGGCACGACGGAATCGTATCGCATTCTCAGCGTCACCATAGTGCCGATCTTGGCCGCGAGCCCTGCGGGAAGACGGAATCTCCGCAGCAGCCAGGGGGCTGATGTCCTGGTGGTCGTCGGCCAATTGAACTCGTCTCCTTGCAGCACGACGTTATCGATGCTGATTGAAAGCCGGGGAAAGAACGTCGACCAGACCGCCTCATCGTCCTCATTCCTGAGGGTGGAGTCGATGGATTGCCGGAGCGCAGTCTGCTCGGCTTGCGGCAGCAGATCCAGTCCGACCTGGTGAATGTAGACCGGCGCCGGCTGGCGGGCCCAGAGCTCGGCGGAGGCGGCAAACGAGATGCCGAAGTCGATGAAGTCGCTGCCGAGGATGAAGCGGTATTCGCAGATCGTGGTACACGTTCCGTAGGCTGCCAGCGCACCGCTCCTCCGCGTGCTCTTGCGCAAATCGATCTCCGTGAAGAACACGAGATCCTTACTGACGCGGCCAAATCGACTGGCCCAGGTGTCCTGGCTTGCCCTCCAGACACGATCCAGCACGTCGGGGTCCGTTCGGCGCGCGATCTGCAGAAAGCTCTTGGCCTCCAAGTATCGCCTATCGTTGGCGGCCGCAGGCTTGACCAGTTGGATGTGATCGAATTGCAGGGGCTTCCAATCGATCGCACCATAGACCCCCTTGCCCGAGGCCTCGCTCACCGCGATATCGTTGTTGCCGGTCACGACGCGAACGGCAAGCCACATGCGCTGGTCGCCGGCCTCTTCGTGACCGCCATTGACGACCCGCAGCGCCCACTGATCGAAAAGGCGCGTGAGAAACTCGCTCCCGGTCTCAAGGTCCACGAACTGTTGCTGGCTTTTCCGGAACAGGTCAATGGCATGACTGATGACCGGAATCTTCATGCCGACTCCATAACCAACCAGCCTTGCGACCTTGAGGAGATCGCTGCCTGTGGTCGGCGTTCCGTATAACAGGAGCCCGCTGATCGGAGGAGGCCCGTCCGGGCGCTGCAGCCTGTCAATGATATATTGCATGCACACCAGACCACCCATGCTGTGCGCAATGAAGACGATGCTGTCGTAGTGCCTTGGCAGGCTCGACACCGCGCTGTCGAGGTCCTTGGCGGCGTGGTCGATCGGCGGCCCGCGGTATTTTTTGGTGTAATATCCGAAGGCATAGACGTCGTAGTCCTGTAGCGCGACATCGGCGAGGATGAGCTCGACAAAGCCGGCCTTGAGCTCCTTGCTTTGCCACGTCTTGACGATATCGCCGGTCACGCCATGGACGAATATAACGCATCGTGTATTGTTGTCGTGCCCTACGCGTGGGTACCAGATGAGCTGATCCTGCACGATATGAGTGCCGATGATCTCGGCAGGCTTTGTCTCAAGGGGCATGATCACAACCCTTTTCTGTACAAGGCGGCCGACCCAGGCTGTCGGCGACAGTATGCTCACTATAACTTTAGATTATATCAATCCTAGATAGCATACCTGTTTGGGGATGTCAGCACGACGGGGCGGCCATAATGGATGAGCACCCGAGCTGCGCGTGTTGTGACTGCGTCGGCGTAGCGGTGCTGGCATGATGGGCACAAATCTCCACGGCTGCGGTTTTTTTGCGCAGCAGCTTATACCTTTCAGCTGAATTGCGGCGGGCCGGGCACCCCCGCCCGGGCTGGCTTGGATACACGGGACATCTGATGCGATCGATAAGCTTGCTCGAGCAGCGCTCCTCGTCGAGTTGGCGCATGCGAAACCTAGGGAAGACCTTAAGGTCGGCTTGTTATCTGCCTCGCCTAGACGGCGCAAACGGACCTGGGGCGGCGAATCGCGTCGGTTCGCCGCGAGCACTCAGCTCGCGCCACTGGTGCTCAGCAGCTCATTTCCGCCGACGGTGATTCAATGCGCGGTCGCCGTGTCGTCTTGCCGCGTTCAAAGCTTTGACCGGCTCGAATTACGATCGTTAGCGGTTGCGATTTGAGAGTGAAACCACTAACAGTCGTATTGTATATTTGTCGTTTGATTCAGGTCTCGCACGGTGGCGCTTAGCCAAGCCTCCAAGGATAGTGCTGAATTCGGTGCATGGAAGGAACGTGCACGCGCGCTTGCGACAACGCATTCCACCGTTAACGATTTCAGCGCCGAGAACCTTCGGCGCGTTCTTGTCCAACTGAATGGACTGTTTCTGAGTTCGACGGGGCCCGTCCTCAAGGCTTATCGTGCCATGGCTGACGGAAGGATCGCGGGCCGGGAGAGGAAATTCTCGGATGCCCTCGCGACGGGATCGATCGCTTGGACGCTGCCCGACGGGCTGGAAGAGATCGCGGAGACGATCGGTGGTTTGATCCGAGCGGTCGATTGGACACTGGGCCAGTACCGCTCTCAATGGCCGAAGGAGCCGTCGCAATGGATCGTGGATAACTGTTACGTCATCCCGCGAGACAGCGTAAGCACGGCGAGGTCGCTATCGCAAACGCAACCATATCAGCGGCGTGGCTTGGTCTTTCATCGCATCATTCCCAAGGAGATCGATGGGTACGCCGTTGAGGTTTTCAATGGCCGAACCCTACATTTTTCTGCGGCGGATAAAAGCAACTGGAAGGTGGGCGCGTGCCTTTTCGAGGAGTTGAAGCTCGATACAGACGTCTCCGAACAACTCGGAGAGAAACGCTTTGTCGTAAAGGGCGCGAATTCTCCCTATGCGGATGCGGTCGTCGAAGAGCAGATCACGAAGTGTTTGGACGAAGAGTGCGTTGCCGTGGTCTGGCCTGAACTGGCTGTACCTCCAAAGCTACGCGGTCGGATTAAGGCTCTTCTTCAAGATCGTGACGTGGCTGATGATCGGTTGCCACCCGAAGTCGTAGTTGCGGGGACCTGGCACGAAGCTACGAAAGAGGGGGTCGTCAATCGCGCGCTCGTTTTCGACGGCTACGGGATCGAGCGGCTGGTTTACGATAAGATTGCTCCCTTCTCGGGTGGGGGCTGGGGCAAGGAAGACATCACGCCGGGTACCAAGTTGTGCGTTCTCGCAACGGAGGCCGCAATTATCGGCTTCGCGATCTGTTTGGACTTCTGCGACGCAGATGCCGAGAGGAACCCGTTCACCAAAATGGATATCGACCTGATGCTCATTCCCTCGATGGGAAACGATCAAACCATGGAGGGACATCAGACGACTGCCGCCCAAATGGGAGTGAAGTTCGGCACGCGAACCTTCGTCGTTCAGCACATGACGGACACCGAGTTCAAAGACGGGCGCATAGGTGCTATATTACCTATGCCTAAGCGCCCCAATAAGGTTCCCGTGGAGCAACTGGGTCAAAAAACCGTTTGGAAGTCTTATCGCTGGCCTCAGGCCACCTAGATTCGAGAGGCAAAATCACGGTAAAGCGTACTAAAGCGTTATTAACCGTTATGATGTATGGACATGGTCATGGATGCCGCGCTCGAAAAAATCGAACTAGGCGACGCTTCGGCTTCGGAAGCTAGGCTTGCCGTGTCTGCGCTCCTGAAGGAGGGGTCCGAGACAAGTTACGCACGCCTGTATTCTGCGCTTGGCGCTTGGCTCTGGAAGGCCCTTGACGGAAGGCGCCGCGACGACGAGTTGCGTCAGTGGTTTGATATCTTTCGCCGTACGAGCGCCGCCCTCTTGACGAAGAACGCGGCCTATGCCGAGCGTTTGCGTGCGTTCTACGATCTATTGGAGATGTCGATTGCGACATCCAAAGTCGCGAACGTCAGCGAAATTCTCAGTCGGCAACACGTCCTAGCGATACTAAGGCTTCTTCGCTCCGCTGACGGGAAGCCTCTGGAAAAGGCCGCGATCGCTCGAAAACTCGGACTCAAACCGGCCAATCTGAGCCGGATACTGCACATGATGGCGAATGCCCGTCTTGTGGAGCGAACGACTTATGGGAAAGAAGCTCATTTTTGCATGACACGAGATGGCGCGATTGCGCTTTCAAAAAAGGAAGCTTCTGCCGCGCGTCCTGCACGACCCATTAACGCTGCGCAACCCGCTCGCGCTGTGCAACCCCCGCGCGCCGTGCAGCCGGCTCGTCCGGCGCTGTTCGGCCGTCATGTGCAGCCTCTTCTCCCGCATGCACCGGCCCAGATCGCTGCGGACGCCGGAGAACTCTATCTCAACATTCTCAAAAAGGCAGTTCATGATCCGGTATTGAAGTCAGATTATGATCACCTGGTGCAGATCGGAGGCTTGCCGTTCAATAGACCTCCCCGACTAAACATGTTTGACGTGCTGCAAATGCTGGCAAATCATGAGCCGCCGACGATGGCGCCACCCGCGCCCGTGCCGGCGCAAGCGCATCATGTGAAGGTAGTAGGAAAGCGCTCCTATCGAGGTGCCCAGGTGGTAACGGCAAACGAAAAGAAGTCGGAAGCGCAAAGAACGCACGTGCTCGTCGAGCCGGTGCAGCCAAAAGTGTCGCACTTTATAATGCACGCCTACAACGAGGAAAGCGAAAATCATGTCGACTGAGGATCAGTCTGCTCTAACGCCGACCGAAGGCCTCACCGAGGAAACGCTCGTTCTCTATAGCCAATCGGTAGTCGATCGTGTCATCTATGTTCCCTCTACCTACACCACATTGCTCACTTGCATGGGCAAAGTAAGTCAGGACGCGCCCGATGTGCTTGTCCCTTTGGTAGACGTGAGGCTAAATGGACCGCTTGCGGAAGATGCAGCAATTTCAAGCCCACTATTCTATCAATTGATGACGCTTGAGAACCTGACGTTTGTTCTGGAAGACATGACAAGCGACCTGGTCAAGGTTTGTCAGCATTTGGGCGCTGCCAGTTCTGGACGAGCCAAGCCGGATGTCGGTCAGCTTTCTTCCATGAGGACCTATCTCTCTCAAGCAAAGGCCAATCTGGAAAAGTGCCTTTCTGAGCTGGAGCCGATCGCGTAGTCGCTGAAGACGGCTCGTGAACCGTCGCTCCGGACGCAAAGTCTGAGGAGCAGCAAGTCGTAGGCTACTTCCTTGCTAGACAATGAGGATTAATCAGCGGGCTTCTGCGCGACAGCATACTCGATCTGATGGATCACGCACATTTTGCGCGACCTCCGAGGAAGAGCCCTGCGGCTTCCGCCCGCTTCCGGGCGGCGGGATCGCAGCGGATCGTCCTCGCAGACCACGCAGACGTAGCGCGGCCGGCCGGGCGCGACGTCGTCGGGTACGGCCGTCATCGGCTTACCGCACTTCGGGCACAGCTTCCGGCTGAGGTAGAGCCGAGTCATGTTTTTTGCCTGCTGGGAGCAGCTTAGTTCCCCTCGTGCCGCGAGCCCAAGTCAATCGCCGAAAATTGTTCTCATGTACCAGGCCGCTTGACGCGGAGCGCGTCTCACGTTGAAATCCGATTTTCAGTGATGTTGCGGGGTGGCGTCGTGGAAGAATTTTATAGGGGCTTCGCACAGCGGGCGCGCGATCTGGCGGAAAACGCGGACCCATTCACCAAGCGGCGGCTACTCGACCTGGCCCAGCGATACGATCTCAAGAGCAGACCGGGAGCCCCGGGCGGTCGGACTCTCCCGCCGCCGCGCGCGGCGCCACCGACGGTGCTGTTTTCCGGCTCGGGCGAAGCTTAAGAGTAGTCGGATCGCGGCCCGGTCGTCGGTTTTCTATGTTTTCATCGACCGGTCCGGGTGTCGGCCGCGCGCGGTCGCGGTGCTCGCGTTGGTACAAGCTGGCTTCACGGCACTGAACCGCGCTGACTGCGGCATGAGGAGTCATCGCGTACGCCGCCGGATCTCGTCAGCGACCATGCCCTCCGCCCGCACCAGCCGCTCATGCAGAGTCTCGAACATATCGAGGATGTCATCGATTGGGTTCATTCTTGCCCTGCTCGATGGATTCGGCGAGGAGCTCATCGAGGGGCGTCTCCTTCAATTGGCTTTTGATTGGGATGGTGCGAACAACCCAACGACTTAGCTTTGTTTGCTTCTCGTCAGCCTCGCCGTTGTCCGCACTTCCAATTGCAGGGAGCTCAGTGCCGGCATGGGCTTGACGATTTCAGCGAGCAAACGAGCGGTGGCTGAGATCCCTCCGGATGGCCGTGGCGGAACGAAAGGAATTAGGCCTTGCCTACCTGAGAAGTGAATGTCACACTCTACCTGTAGTTTAGGCATTTGACCTTGCACCGAGAATGTTTGCCGTGGTTGGCCGGCCGGCGTCCGCTGGGCGGATTCCCCGTCCCTTCGATCTGACCTGAGTTTTTTAGGAGCATCCCTTGGATTACGAATTGCCCACCGATTTGTATTCTTCCGAAGATCTTCTACGCGGCTACGATCCGACTTCGAAGATGGGACTGGCGGAGGCGTGGGATTTCCGGGTCTTCCGGCAATATGTCGCTGACGGCGCTGACAACCCGGCGACTCTGGACGTGCGGAGGAAGCAGGCCGACCACGATGCCAACATTTCTGACGCGCTCAGACGCTTCCTGACGCAGGAGACGCCAAAGCTCGTCGGCATTATGGGTGGGCACGAGCTGTCGAGGGGGGAACCTGCCTATGCGACGCTAGCAAGGCTGGCGCGTCAACTGACCGAACAGGGCTTTATGATCGTTACGGGCGGCGGCCCCGGTGCGATGGAGGCCGCTCACGTCGGCGCAACTTTCGCCGGCGCCGACGATGCGGCCTTCTCGGCGGCGCTGTTCATCCTCGGGAAGGAGCCCCTGCTTCCTGTGCTGGATCAGCTCGTGACCAGCGAGGGAGGGGTCGCGCCGGGCCACGAGACCCAATTCGACGACGCGAGGCGCTGGATCAACGCCGCTCTGGACGCCAGGACGCGTGCACCGGCCAAGCCGAGCCTCAGCCTCGGTGTGCCCACCTGGCTCTATGGTCAGGAGCCGACCACGCCCTTTGCGACGCATTACGCCAAGTTCTTCCTCAATAGCATTCGCGAGGAGACACTCATCACCAACTCGCGCGCCGGCATCGTCTACGCCCGGGGTAGCGGCGGCACGATGCGCGAAATCTTCGAAGACGCCGAGCGAAACTGCTACGTCCCTGACGCAAAATCGTTCACGCCAATGATTTTCTTCGACGAGAACCGCTACTGGCAACGCGATGCCGAATACGATGCGAATGGTGATCCCATTCCGTCAAAGAAGGGCGTCAAGGTCGACGACACCGTCCGCAACCTGTTCACCTTGGCGAGAGCTCGCAAGAAAGATGGCGCGGCCTGTCTGCTCAAGGTCAGATTCACGGTAGACGCGAAGGAGATAGGCGATGTGCTGCGGCTTCATTCTGGCATAGCGCTGCAGAACTTGATGTTTGCGCTGGCCGACGAGCCGATGAAGGTGTCGACCAGCTTCTTGAGCCGAGCCTGACAGACAAAGGGTCACATGCCCATCGAGGGGAGGAGGCATCGCCATGCCGGGTGCGGTTTCGAATACGGTCAATGGAACTCAGATGCGAGCAACTGCCTATCATGATTGCGACGATGTCCAGCTCTTTTGGCGCGTCTCCAGCGGTGCTGCTTCGGACGTACCGATCCCCGGATGCCTGGGCTTCATGATTGAGCGCCAGCGCCAGGTGGGTGGGAATTGGTCGCCCACGGAGATCCTGCGCAATCGCGTGGGCTTTACCGATCAGCCGCCCGCCGATGGCGCTGATGACGCAAATAGCTCAAGGCCGTCGAATGTATGGCCTTTCCAAAGATACGAATGGACGGATCACGGCGCCAACAACGGCCAGACGGTCCGCTATCGCATCAATGCGGTAGGATCGTCCGGGGAGGGCATTGTCGGAGAAAACACGCTGCTGTCCTTGGCGGATTCCGGCTGGACCGAAGCCATCCACGTGAATGGCCAAGCCGGCAACGGCATAGAGGCGTATTTCAATCGCGGCTTCGTCATGTCTCAATTCGTCGCACGCATCGCGCGTGAGAAGAACTGGAAGCCGCGCGACATCAAGGATCACATAGCCGACCTCGAAGAGCCTTTGAGGCGATTTCTCTCGGGTGAACTTCGCTTGGCGCTCCTGCGCTTGCTCGATGAAGTCATCGGGGATCCCAGGCTGGAGCTTTATCTGGCGATTTACGAGCTCTCAGATGAGGAACTGATCGCGCGGCTGAAGCTTTTGAAGCGGCGCGCGCACCTGGTGCTATCGAATGGCTCCGACAAGGGGGGCGACGGCAACGCGGATGTCCGCGAGGAGCTGAAGGCGGCCGGCGTTGACGTCCACGACAGGATCCTCGGCTCAAAGGGCCTGGGTCACAACAAGTTCGCCGTCGTTGTGTCCACCAAAGGCGACGTCGCAACGAAGGTGTGGACCGGAAGCACGAATTGGGCGCCGACCGGCCTCTGCACGCAGGCCAATAATGGAATTCTGTTTGTCGACCCAAAGATCGCCGGATTGTATTTCGAGCAGTGGGGCCGCCTGAGAGATGCTGGCAGCGACTTCACGCCGGATCTCGTGGGCGACAACGCCAAATCGCCGCGTCCGGCGAACGGGACAGACGTCTGGTTCACCCGGGTCCGAAGCAAGTCGAAGAAGAATGTCCGGAAAGGTATCGACATCGAGGCGCTCATCGAGCTCGTGACGGGCGCCAAGGACATGATCCTCTATGTGATGTTCCAGCCCGGTCCCGATCCACTCGCTGATATTGTCGCAAGCGCCTCAGAGATCTACGTCAGGGGTGTCGTCAGCACCGTCACGTCGGATAACCGCGAAAAATTCTCGCTGAGAGGTCTCGATACCGAGTCCCATGAGTTTGAGACGGCTCTGGTGCAGCCCGAAGGCGTCGTGAAGTCCTTTTCGGACTGGATTGGGGAAGTGACGCGCAGCCAGTTTCTGTTTCCCAACCAGAACCCGGGCATCGGCCATGCGATCACGCACTCAAAGATGATCGTGATCGACCCCTTTTCAGACGACTGCAAGGTGGTCACCGGATCTCACAACTTTTCCGGGTCCGCCAGCGAGCAGAACGACGACAATTTTGTCGTGGTGCACGGCAATCGATCTCTGGCGGAGGCGTACAGTGTCGCCTGTCTTGCCACCTATGAGCACTATTCCTGGCGTGCCTACGTCAAGCGGCAGTTCGATCAGGGCAAGGTACCGTGGTCGCACTTGTCGGACGATCCCGCGTGGCAGGGCCGCTATCTATCCGCTTCGCGCAAGAAGCACTTGGCAGTATGGTGTCCACAGTAGCGTTCAATAAGGCACTGCGACGGTGAGTGGTGCGATATCCTTTCACTAGCGAATGGTTTCACGAATGGAATTGGATGCAAAGCCGCCCGTCGAAGGCAGGAATTTCCGTTTCACGATCCTGGGTGGCATCGGCGTGACCCGCATTACCGTCCGGCTGAGCGGGAAGGTGGTGCACGAGAGCGATTGTCCCGACCCGCCGTGTCACGAAGAGATGCGGATGCCGCAGGGCGCGGGCGGGACGGAATTGGTCGTGATCGCCAAGGATTCGACCGGAAAGGTCCTAGAACGGAAATTCATTGTCGGCAAAACGGAAGGTCAGGCGGGCGGAGCCATGTCAGCCTGAGATCCTCTCCATGAGCGCGCTTCAAGAGTTTTTTCAAGAGCTGTCTAAGCTGCAGCCGGCTACGTTGACGGCCGTAACGGCCGTCGTAGGTGCGACCGGCGCCGTGATCGTTGGCGTCATTACCGGGGTGATCACCAAATTTGTCGTAGGCGCGCGCGACAGACAAGATAGAGAGGTCGAATGGCGTAAGCATGCAATCGAGCTCACCAAGCTCGACCTCGACCGCAAGCTCAAAACTCGAGCGCCGACAGACACACGGCCACTGAGGCCGAGCATCCTGGATTTCTTGGCCAACTATCGTGATCTGCAGGACCTCGACAAGGCCTCTCCGCGTGATCTTTATGCGACTATCCTGGCGATGCGGATCAAGAAACAGAATACGACGACGCCCGGGCTGTCCCCCAAAGAGCCGCCCGCGGCTGCCGAGCACGAAGATTGACGGATCGTTTCCGCGAGAGTGCTTTTCTGACTAGGGCCAAACGTGGTTCACGATCTCGGCGAGACGGGCTCCCGCCTTGGCAAGCTGCTGTCGCTTGATAGTATCCGCCGACTGAAGGTACGCAGCTCGATCCGAGAAGGAGATCGTCCATTTCCTGGGACCTATCTTCGTGTAAGTCACATTCGACATCGTCTGTTTCGCCACCACGATCGTGTCCGTGGCCCAAATTGCTGACCAGTTCTCGATGCGGTCCGTATCGGCCGGAACGGCCTTTGCGACGTTCACCAAAGCCAGCGGGGCGGTGTCTCCCAGATCGGATGGGGTGTCGTCCCAGGCATGATGGAAAGTGTCGTTTCCGACGGTGACGGCTTTATCGTGGATCCAGTTGCCGCCCGCGGTTTCGGTCGACGGGTCGATCGTGTGCGTGACGTCCGGATCGACCAGGCTTCCGTTGGGATCGAGGTACGGCGCAGCGACATGAAGGGGCTGTGCCATGTCGCCCACGAGATGAGCGAGTATGAACAGAGCCTCCTTCTTGTCCTTGATGTCGAAGGGCGGCGGAGCCGGCCGGCCAAGCAGCACGGCGATCGCGGCGTTGGTAGTCGCGACCAAATCATGATCATTGGTACCCGCATAGTTTCGATCGAACTTGTCGCGCTGAACGGCCACGTCGTCGAAATGGTACGTATTGTGACAGCCAAGATTGGCGGTCGCGCTCGCTCCTTCCGGATAGACGCAATCGATCCAGTTTCGGCCGGCGTAATCGACCATGGCGTTACGGTCGTTCGCGAAGGGGGTGCAGGGAGGTTCGTACTGGGGATCCACGACGTAGGCGAGGCTGCCATCGTTTTGCCTGTGGACGCTCTTCACGCAATCGAGCCATGGCCCGGCTTGCCGTAGGTCGACGCCCAGCAAGGTCTTCACCTGCTGCTTGGCATTCGGGGTCAGTAGTTGGTCAGCAATCGACCCGACCAAGCGGTGTCCGTCGGGTCCCCAAGCGGACGCGGGCTTTGCCAAGAAGAGGCTCAAGAGCACAATGACGCTGGCAGCAATTCTAGCCATGACGGATCCTCGCGTGGGAAAAACTTCAACACTTCGTTTCATTCATGAGCCTCCAGTGGCGCCGATCGCGATCGTGTTGGCGAGCGCCTCTGCCATCCGGCGGGCGCTCCAGTCACTGTGGTGGAGGCGGTCAGGATCGGTGGGATCGACCATCCGGTCAAAGGAGACCCGTTCTGCCTCATGCCACTGCTTCATCAATGCGAAGCGGTGGAACACGTTGACCGGGAAGCCGGCCCGGCCGGCTGCCGTCTCAATCAATGCCACCATTCGGTGTGCTCGCTCCTCCATGATCGGAGTGAGCACGGCCGGCACGTACTGAAGGTCCATGAGCACGACGTCCATCAATTCATTTGCGAACATCGCGAGACCGCGTTGGATCGCGCCGGCGGTGGCGTCCAGATCCTGGTTCTTCCAAACCGCGTTGGTACCAACCTGCCAGACCACGACCGATGGTTGCTCGCCGAGTACGTCGCCTTGAATCCTTCGTAGCTCGTCTGGAGCTTCTTCACCGCCGACGCCGCGGTTGAGAATATCGAAGTTCCTGCCCGGAAAGCTTGCGCGCAGCGCCCGCTCGAGACGCTGCGGATAGGGCACGATGTCGCCTTCACCCGCCGTGGTCGACGAGCCGATCGCCACGATCTTGATTGCTCCGACGCCGGCCAAGCGTCCCGACAACCACCGCATATGGTGCTGAAACCGCTTCGGTTGGGCTGGAATGGCGGTCTGATCGACTGCGGGCATGAGATTCAGCTACGCGCTCGAGAGTTTCGATGGAATTTGGTGCCGAAATGTGACGGGGCGATTACGCTATCGCAGTTGCATTCGACTATTATCAAGCCCTGTTGGATCTCGATCGCGGATACGCGGCTAGTAGAAATCTTAACCACTCAAATTTACGGCGGCTTTGCCGGAGGCGGCGGAACTGGTACTGGGCTGGGCGCGACGCCTGTAACGGGGCTCGAAGGTGACGGCGTTACATCGTGTAGTGTGTGGACACCGGCGGCAACGAGAGCTCCGATCAACAGTCCATAGACCACAAGCAGTACGCCGCGGGTCTCCCGATAGTTCTTCATCGCTTGTTCGATCGGCGTTTCAGCGATTTCTTCCCGCTCGCGAACGGAGATGTAACTAAAAAGACTTTGCATCCAGCTCCGTCGGGACGAGGCTTGGCTTTGGAAGAACGCGCCATTGATCCGCCACTGCAACGCGAACGACAGACCGATGAATACGGCGGCCGCAAAGTAGAATAAGGAAGAGATGAGAGGACCCGGTGTCTTGGCCGCATCTCCCAGGATCTTCAGTATAAAAGGCGCAGCCGAGACGGCCAGGTCGCGCCAGAGCGTAGCCGCAAGATCCTGCGCCCGTTGCGCTACCTTCTGAGTTTCATCAATCACGGTCTTGCGGAGATCGGCGAGCGCCTTCAGAGTCTCGCGGCTCGATGATTGGACGTGAGCTTCATAGGCAGCTTTGGCCGCCTCAAGCGCCTGCTCCAATGTCGTGGCGAGATCTTGCTGAGGACGGCTCGCCCGAGCCAACTCACCGGAAAAGAGCAGGTGGCGTGCCTCGACATCTGTCCCCGAAAGAAAAACCCAGTTGGCGGATTCAGTCAATCGAGAACGAGCGCCGGGCAGGGCAGGATCATCGGCTCTAATGCGATAGATCGGAGGCGTCGCCGCCGCTTGCAGCCAGACCTGGCCATCCTCGAGCCAGGCGCGGGAGACGAGACCGCCCAACAGTCTGCGGGCAGAAACCGTTTCCCAAGCTTGATACGCCGGCGATGAAACCGCTGGCGCGGCCAATAATAGCCAGGGATTGAGATCGGTAACGATTTCACGGTCGGGGACAAAGTCACGAACATAGCGAGTGGGGTCGATAGACCCAAGCAAAGGCTCGGCTCGCGGTGGCGTTTGCGCGAAATCCCATGAAGCGAACTCCAATCCTCGTGCGCGAAATGCCTGAGTGGAATTGAAGTCGGCGATCGCGAGGCGCGGAAGGACAGTTCGCTGCGCCAAGTATTGTGGGATGTCGGACTGGAAGATAAAGAAGGCGCAGCCGTCGGCAGTTGGCTTTCCGAGCGTGATCACGATCTCGCGGGTCGAATCAAAGATATCACTCCCAACGAGATCACCACCGAGACCCGGATTATAGACTTGCAAGGACGAGAACGGCGGTGGGACATCGTCGACGAAGCCGAGCCAGGCGACCTGCGCATCGACGGACGGTAGCCGGCCTCGCAACACGAGGGCGTCAATACGTTCGTCCGCCACGGCGCCGTTCGCGACAAGCTCACGTACGCGTTCGACCAGATGTGTTGATCTCGAAGTCATCGAGTGTGATCTTGTCCCTGATGATAATCTCGCCCCTGTCGCGGTTCACCGAAATGACTGAAGACATCAAACCGACAGGGAAGGTCAATTTGACCCCGCTTGCCGTCTCAACGCGACGGTTCTTGGGAGCCTGAATTGCGTTCTTTTGGAGCACGAACGATTCGCCCGCCATTCCTTCGCGCTTCAGCTTTGCCTTGAAGTCGGTCAGCACGGGGCTATCATCAGGCAGCGGCCCGAAAATGCTCTTCAGCCAATTTTCAGCACTTTCGCCGTCGACGGAACCGCCTGATTGGCTGGCGTCGTAGAGGCGTTGCGCCAGATTTTTCATCGTGTCCTGCGGAAGTATGTCTTTGTGCTTGTGCGCAATGTTGCGCGTGACCTCGACGATTGTCCTTGTCAGCTCCTCTTCCGTTCGCTGGCGTCGCACGAGCAAGAACTGTTCGAAATAGGCCGCAGGCCGCTGCGGATTTTGACGATCGACAACGCAGATTTCGTCGCGCTCTTTGCCGAGCTTGATCAGCGCGGCCTTCTGCAGGGCATTGCGGTTCTGGACAAAAGTCCGCTCAATCTCGCCGAAGGTCGGCTTCGGCTTGCCCGAACGGCCGCGGCTGACGTCGTAGTCGTAGCTGAGAACCTTTTCGTCCTCGAATTTCAGAAGTGCATATAACCGGCCACCTGAACAAGACAGCGAGAAGATCAAGAAGGCACCGACAGCCGTGCTGCCTCCGTGAGCCTCATTGAACGCTGTCGCGAGTTTCTCGCTTTGCTCCTGGAAAGTTGCCCTATCCCGGCTGATCCGCGCCAGCTGCGCCCGCACCGGCGCGTCCGCGAGAAATTCGTATCGGTTTCCGCTGTTGACCGATCGGACGCGGCCCAGGAAAAAAGCTGCGTGTCGACCGGCATCGAACGCAGTCAGTAGTTGAAAATGTTCCTCTCCCGGGCCGACAATATGAAAAACGCTCTGATCGATGCGCAGGCTTTCGAGTTCCTGCTCAGTAAGGAAGGACATTCATCACCATAGAACAAAAAGAGAACTGATTGCAATCGCGGCGCTGTTTTATTCCAAAATTTGCGTCGTGTTCCGTTAAGAATCTTGCATCTTGTTAAGAATTCCATCCCCAACGTGTGGCCGGGCGCCGGTCTGTTGAACGGTGAACGAGCCGCCACGCCGCTAAATGGATTGCTGGTCCTCTCAAAAGTGTTCCCTTGGGTGGGGCGAGGGAGAACCCCAACGGTTTTCGCGAAGACATTTCACATTTCCCGGGTTGTGTGAGTGTTTTTCACGGTGTAAAAGGGTTTTGCGGCTCAAAGGCCAAGTTGAGAGTGAAATTCACGATTCGAGAGCGTTTTTCACGGATCTGGGACAATGCAGACAAAGTTTTCAGGACCAGTGTCTGTTATTCATGACCGGCGGCTGCCGGAGATAGCAACTCCTGTTGGCTATGCTGCGCTGGTTGACGCCTACAGCCTATCCGTCCCGGTCCCGCGCGTGCTTTCCGCAATCGGAACAAAGCACCGGATCATTGAGCAGGAGGGGTGGCGCATCTACACGCCGCGCCATGCGCCGGACGCGACGCTTGAGGGGCATCTCACCTTCGCTCTCAAGAATGAAGGACTAGACCTTGCAATCCTGAAACGGCTTTTCCTCACTGTGAACGAGGATGAGATTGCGGATCTTGTGAGACAGAAGCCGACCGGTCTGTATACGCGTCGTATCTGGTTTCTGCATGAATGGCTATTGGGCCGCCAACTCAACCTGCCTGCGGCAGATAAAGTCTCTTACGTCGACGCCGTCGATACCGAACTTCAACATGCGACCTCCGGGCAGAATTCGGCACGACACCGCGTCCGGAACAATTTGCCAGGAACGCCGGAATTTTGTCCGCTTGTTTTCAAGACTGCAGCGCTGAGCGAATTTATTGCGCAGGATCTCAAGGAGCGCGCCCGTTTCGTGGTGAGCCAGGTTCCAAAGGATCTGCTGGCGCGAACCGCCGCCTTCCTTCTTCTCAAGGATTCAAGGTCAAGCTACGTCATTGAAGGAGAGAGACCGCCACAGGACCGTATCCAGCGGTGGGGCCGGGTCCTCGGTGAAGCGGGACGGGCCCCGCTCGACGAGGCGGAGTTTCTACGCCTGCAGCGCATCGTGATCGGCGATGAGCGCTTCGTGAAACTTGGCTTCCGTAACGAAGGTGGTTTCGTCGGCGAGCATGACCGTGAGACGCAGCGACCTGTCCCGGATCATATCAGCGCGCGTCACGAAGATATCCCCTCCCTCGTGCGCGGACTGATCGCGTTCGATCATGCGGCGGAAAACGAGCTTGATCCTGTCGTCGCTGCCGCCGTGCTCGCCTTCGGGTTCGTTTATATCCACCCGTTCGAGGACGGCAACGGACGCATTCACCGATACCTGATGCACCATGTTCTGGCACGGCGCGGATTCAATCCCGCCGGGATCCACTTTCCGGTTTCTGCCGCGATTCTCGACAAGATCAGCGAATACAAGACCGTGTTGGAAAGCTATTCGACTAGATTGCTTCCATGTGTTGAATGGGAATCGACCCCACAGGGCAACGTCAAGGTCTTGAACGATACCGGTGATTTTTATCGTTTCTTCGACGCGACGCCCCACGCCGAGTTTCTGTACGAATGCGTGCAGAGGACCATCGAACAAGATCTTCCAAAGGAAACGCAATTTTTACGGAGCTTCGATACCTTCCGCGCGGGCATCGAGAACATGATCGAAATGCCGGAGCGGACGCTCAATAACCTCTTCGGATTCCTGCAACAGAATGGAGGACAACTCTCAAAGCGTGCCCGCGACAACGAATTCTCCGAACTAACGCCGGATGAAGTCACGAGGATTGAGGAGCTTTATCAAGCGGCTTTCTCGAAAGACTCTGGAACGGCGAGTTGACTGTGTCGGAGTGCCACCTTCATTGAATTGGGCCTGTCGGATCAGATGCTGGTCGACCTCTTGATAAAAAATAGCGCCCTCAATCGGCGTGGTCGCAGCTAAGACGCGCCGCATCGGTGAGTTTTGACCGTGGGAGGTTATCTTCTTTTTCTTCTTTATCCGCATCCCGCCAGAGTTTCCCCGCAGAGGACTGTACGCGCGCGTCTCGCGAGTGGATTCATTGAGCACGAGCCCTCATCGCCGTGCATCCTTCGAATTTGATTGCATCGATGCCGACTATGTTGATGGCGCCGGACCGCGGCTCTTGGACGGGTTTCGTGCTGAACAGACCAAACCATTCGCGCTCATGCGCGTAGTGACGACACCAGCCCGATTTGGCCACTTTGCGGGCGCGACACCGGCGCCAGCCGATTGGTTTTATCTCGAGATCGAGCGGGATGGCTCCGGCCTGCCGGCATGGCACGCTCAACTTGAAGGCAACGGCTACTCGGCGCACGCACGCGGAGTCCTCACCTACGCGCGGCAGCTTGATACACCGGACGAGACCCGAGGGCCGCGATCGAGACCCCAAACTCTCGGTGCCGCTGCCGCCCCACGGCTAGGGCTGCCGCGTTCGCTCGTCACTGCCTGTGCGCCATTGCCGAAGCCGGCAACGCGCGCCGCAATATCGACTGTTCTCAAAAGGGTCCCACAAGCGGCATCTGTCCTGGTCAGGGATGTCGGTCAGGCAAACTTTGTCTCCCTATGCGATGATCGCGGCCGCGCCATTCTGCACTTCGATGTCGGATTTCCGATCTCCTTCAATCGCCATACATTCCCCTCCAATTTCGACATCAATCGAAGCGAGGCGCCCCCGATCGTTCTGTCGCATTGGGATTGGGATCATCTTCACGGTGCCTTCCACCTCCCCCATCTGCTAGAATGTCGCTGGATTGTTCCCAATCAGCGGCTGGGGCCTGGCGCGGCGCGACTGGCGCGAATACTCGCCCAAAAGGGCAATCTGCTCGTACGCCCCGCCAACGCAAGAATCCGCTTTCCGTTTGGTGAATTGGTAAGGAGTCGAGGCCCGGCCCGCGATCTCAATGATAGCGGATTGACCATCCTTGCCACCCTCACTAGCGGACGGTCGGCCTTGCTGACCGGAGACGCGTACTATGCGTACCTCATGCATGCCAATGCCACGAAGGTAGATCACCTCGTCGCAACTCATCATGGTGCGCGCTTCAATGCGGACGCGGCGTCGGTGCCGATGCCGAATAACAGGCATGGACAACTGGTGATTTCCTACGGTTATCGCAACGTCTACCGGCATCCACACGCGGAAGCGCTATCTAAGCACGCAAACTCGGGTTGGACGACGTGTCTGACCACCGCAGGGCGAAGAGGTGTCGCCAGCCGAGGCGATCGCATCGTGAATTGACGTTGGACAGCCAAGGTTCTGGCGCTGCAGCTTTCCGTGCGGCCGGCACTTCGATGACTCGTGATCGATGGCGAAGTTCATTTCGCGTAATTTGCCGCACTGCGACGGACGCTCTGCAAGCAACATGGACGCCAGGTCAGACAGCATTGCATCACCTGTGTCGGCCCGACCAACGGTCAAAAGAAGTATCACGGCCGATCGGCGTTAGAGCGCGAACGTCATATCTGGAGAGCCCCTTTAGGTGTGGGGCGACTGTTCGGCTCAACTCGGGGGCTTGATTGCGACTGCATCACAAGACGAGCCACAAAGCCTAGGCCTGTTGCTCCAATTCGGGCTCCAACGTGGTTGTCTTGATTCTCTCGACAATCAATTCGAGATCAAGCGGGCGTACGGCATGGTCGGCTTCGACGAACTCCTTGTCTTTATCGACAATCTTACCTCAGTTTGCCATCATTTGGGAGGCAGCGAGCCAAAACTCGCGCGCGTTGCATATTTACAACCCGCGCTGCCATTCGAGATACTAAGCTCCTTCATCGAGCCAACCAAAATATATTTCATGCGTACTTCAATATGATCGCGGGGGCGAAATGTATGATGTCTATCGCAGCAGCAAGCGCGACTTGCTCGTTCTGAGTACAGGCTCTGCCGTACCCCTGCTTTACTCTGCACACAAGTGGCGCAAGAGAAGAGCAAGAGTTCTCAAGGTCAGCGACGAAATCAAATCAGCCGATCGGGCACAAGGCTACTACGTCCGCAGTCTGCACGCGAAGCCGAACCGCGTTTTCTTCCCACACTCCGGGGAGAAGGCTTTAGACATTCATCTCCAGCCTAGCCGCGTAGAGGATCTGCACACCAAGATGGGAAGGAGATGATCCGCTTAGGAGCGAAGCGGCGATATGTGTAGTTCCCAAGAAGTTCTTAGCCATCGCTTCTCGGTACGGAGCGCCAGTTCGCAAAATCATATTCGTCCCGCCACCGGTGCACGTTGGTTTTGCAGAATGCGCACCTGAAGTGACCAGGCTCTCGGACTTGCCGGCGGATTTGGTCAGCTACGAAGGCACCTGCGCATTTAGGGCACAAGAAAATCACTTTGGTCACAATTCACATAGTTTCTTTAGAACGCTGATTGCGGTGCTGCGGATTCCGACGAAGTCGCCCAGGCGTACCGATATGAAGTCGCCCGTGGATTCCGAGACGATGTCGCCCACCTTTCCGATTTGATCTCGCCCAGCGGCGAGGCGTTCTGGCCGGCTGGTTCTCTGGCATCGGTCAAGCCGCGTGGTCAATCTGGAATCGCGACTTCAACCTGTTTTTCTTCTTCTGCGGTTGCTGTGGGCATGTGGGCGACGCGATTGCGTTGTCCAAGCGCAGCGGCATGTCCACAGCGCCACGGGCTCAAGTCTTTCGGGCGGATTGCCGGGTTCGGCGCAGGCTCTCACCGGTGAGGTCGAGCCGATGGGCATTGTGGACGAGGCGATCGAGCACGGCGTCGGCATAGGTGGGATCTCCAATGAGCAGATGCCACTGGTCCACGGGGAGCTGGCTGGTGACGATGGTGGAGCGATGACCGTAGCGATCTTCGAGGATTTCCAGGAGGTCGTGACGGGCACCGGCGTCGAGCGGCTCGAGTCCCCAATCATCCAGGATCAGCAGATCGACACGGCCAAGGCCGCGCAACAGGCGTGGATGGCGGCCGTCGCCGCGGGCGAGCGCCAGATCGTCGAACAGTCGCGGGACGCGCTGATAGAGCACGGAGCGATTGTCGCGACAGGCCTTGTGGCCGAGCGCCGAGGCGAGCCAACTCTTGCCAACGCCGGCCGGGCCGCAGATCAGGAGATTGACGTGGTCGTCGATCCAGCGGCCCTCGACAAGCTTAGCGAACAGCGAGCGGTCGAGACCGCGCGGGGTGCGGTAGTCGATGTCCTCGACGCACGCCTGCTGGCGCAGCTTGGCGTAACGCAGGCGAGTGGCGAGCCGTTTGTCGTGCCGCAGCGAGGCTTCACGTTCGAGCAGCAGCGCAAGCCATTCGGTGTGACCGAGGCTTGCGGCCTCACCGGTGGCTTCGATGTCGGCGAAGGCCTTGGCCATGCCGTGGAGGCCGAGGGCGTTGAGGCGGTCGAGGGTCGGATAGGTGAGCAAGGGATGATCTCCTAATTGTAGTAGCGCGGTCCGCGGATGTTGGCATGCAGGATCGGCGCATCGTCCGCGGAACGCTGGTGAGCAGAACGCCGATCGAGATTGTTGGCGAGGATCGACTTGACCGAACCATAGGTGCGCGCGCCGATGTCGATTGCCCGCGCAGCCGCGGCGTCCAGCCGTTCGCGCCCATAGGAGGCGGCGAGCCTGAGGATGCCGAGGCAGGCGCGGAAGCCTTGCTCGGGGTGCGAGCGCTCGTCGAGAATGAGGTCGCACAACGCGCTGGTCGCCGGCCCGATCGCGGCGGCGTCCTGGCGGATACGCGCGATGGTCCAGCCGGCGTAGCGCCGATGGCTGGAGGCCATGTGCTCCGGCACGGTGGTGTGTTTGTGATTGCCGCTCATGCGCAGATGCGCGGCGATCCGCTCGCCCTTGTGGAAGATCTCGACGGTACGGGCCGTGAACCGCACCTCGACCTCGGCGCGGGCGAAGCGATGCGGAACGCTGTAGTAATGCTTCTCCACCTCGACGTGGTAATCGAGACTGACGCGGCGGATCCGCCACTCGGCGAGGACATAAGGGGACGCCGGCAATGGCTTGAGCGCCGGCCGGTCGACCTCCTCGAGCAACCGGCGGCGTGTCACGCCGAGCCGCCGGATCGGCCGTTCCTCATTCAGCCTCGTGAGCAGTTCGCCGATCGCCGCATTGACCTCGGCCAGGCTGTAGAAGGTGCGATGGCGCAGGCGGCCGAGCAGCCAGCGCTCGACGATGAGGACGGCCTGCTCGACCTTGGCCTTGTCGCGCGGCTTGCGCGGCCGCGCCGGCAAGATGGCGGTGCCGTAATGCGCCGTCATCTCCGCTTAGGTACGATTGATCTGCGGGTCGTACAGGCTCGCCTTAATGACCGCGACCTTGGTGTTGTCGGGCACCACCAGCGCCGGTATGCCGCCGATCGCCGCGAAGGCGCCAACATGGGCGCTAATCCAGTCGGCGAGCCCCTGCGTCCACGTCGCCTGCGCGTAGGTGAAGCTCGATGCGCCGAGCACGGCGACGAAGATCTGCGCCGTTCTGCGCTCACCGGTCAGGCGGTCGACCACCACCGGCACGCCATCGCCGGCATAGTCGACGAACAACTTGTCGCCGGCCGCATGGGCCTGGCGCATCGTCACCGACAGGCGGCCCTCCCAGGCGCGGTAGAGCTCACAGAAGCGCGAGTACCGGTATCCGCCGGGCTCGGTGGCGATATATTCCTCCCACAGGATCGACAGCGTCACGTGCTTGCGTTTGAGCTCGCGGTGCACGGTCGCCCAGTCGGGCTCGGCGATGCGGCGGTGACCCTGACGGTTGCCATTGCCGGTCTTCGCGAACAGGCGAAGTTCCAGAACCGTGTCGGTGACGTCGTCTGGCAACGGCCAGCTCAAGCCCGCGGCCTCGAACCGCCGGAGCGCCAGGCGCACCGTCGAGGGCGCCGCGCCCACCCGTCGCGCAATCTCGCGGCTCGGCAGCCCGGCCGCCTTCATTCTGATCACATCGCGCACACGGCGCATCGCAAGCCTCTCCGTCGGCATCCAGGGTCCCCTTCGCAAAGCCGAAAGAGTACGGGTGGGCGACTTCAAATCGGAATGGTGGGCGAGATCATCTCGGAATCCTGGGCGACATCGATCGGAATCCGCACGGTGCAAACTGGAAAAGACGGCATGGCCCTTGTCGAACACTCCTTTGGACCAGTGCTCGTCATCCGGGTGTGGTCTGTTCTGTTCAGCTCCACGACCGACTTACTTCGTGCAAAGCCTCAGCTGTTCGGCAATGAGAGAAGCGAGGTGCGCTCGATCTGTCTCTAGCGGCCTCCTCTGTTCGGTCACGTCGTGACCGTCGCGTTCCAACACCTCCCAGAAGAAATTCCTGATCGCGTATGCATCGCTGGCGACGTTCAATGTCGCGGAACAAGTCGGCAAACTCGCTGCGACATTCATTTAAGCCCCAAGCTGAAATGAAGACGTCCGGAACTAGGGAAAAGCAGGACGCCTTGATCGAAAAACGCGCGGCTAGTGGACCGATATTGGATGTGCAGGTTACCATGCGGTGATTACATTCCCACTAACTTTCCTGTCGTCTTTCGGCAGAGCAGCAGGAGACGCTTCGTCCAACGATCGAGATTGCGAAAATTCCCGTTCGATAAGCGTAAGGGAGGGCGGCGGGGCAACTGGTGGACCCGTCAATCTCAAGCCGCCCTCGACCACTTTACATTCTTTGATGTAATGACGACACCACCAGCTCACCTGCCGGCGGCGGTTGAGGTGAGGATGGTTGTTCTTCCTGCCAATTAGCCAACGAATGCCGCTGGTGTCGTAAAATGCGCAACATCATAGTTGCTTCAAGAGGCTATCGGAATTCGGAAATGCAAGTTGGCGTAATCTAAAACGCTGCTTTGTTGCCGCTGGCCCAGGGCATTGAAGTGCGGGGCCGATCGCAACCAGACTGCAGCCGTTTTCAATGAATACGCCGTTGGCTGCCTTCAGCGATCGCCCGCGTCACTGCCTCGAACTGCTGTGCCGCCTGGCGCATTCGCGTCGATGCCTTCTCCAATTCGGGCAAGATTTCCGCGGCGCCTCGCGTTGCAGCGCAAGCGAGCAGCCTAGTTACGTCTCGTCCGATTGCTTCGAGTTCTGCACGGCAATGAGCAAGCTCTGCGTTGAGAATAGCAAGATTGTCCAAGAGAATATCCTCACAGCGCTAGGCTGTGATGCTGCGGCAATCAGAATCACAGTGCCCAGCGGGCTTGCCCAGTATCGCACAATGGGTGAGCGCCGTCTGTTTTGCAACCCATTAACGACAGATCTACCTGTTGAAGGCACGCTCGGAGACCGTCGCACGCGAGCAGCGTTCCAGAACTTCTCTCTCGTGCAAAATGGGAAGCCGCTGCCGGTCGAGTGCTATTTCATGCGAAGGCGGGAGGGCGGACCCGGCCTCGAAGTCGCCGACTTCATCATGCATGCGATCGGCCGTCAGGCACGTCACAATGTCACCAAGCGGGGCCCGTTCCAGCCGAAGTTCGCCGCCGTCTTTCACGGCATCGATACAAAGCTGGTCAGTTTTATGGAGGTGTCATCAGTCGTGCCAAGGCAAGCGGGTGAGGCTGATACGACAGGCCATTAAGTAACCTAGTCCAGGCGGCACTTTGCCCGAGAGCTCTTTTCCGAAGACAGTCGAGGTCTCAAGTCCAATCCCCTTGCCATGAGCTTGGCTGTCCCTCCGAGTTCCCTCGATATTCGTTGCGCTTCATCGTTCAGTAAGGACATTAATTCCTCGAACCCGATGAGCTTGCCGGTCTGGGGATGCTCCCATTCGCGAATCTTTGCGATGGTCACAAGAAGACATCCTGTACGGCACTCGTCGGCGGCCATGTATTTGGTCAAGAGTTGATCGTGGATCGTGTTGAACAGGTCGGTTCCGGAGCGCTCATCTCCGAGTTTGAGTTCAATCGTTCCTTGCTGTCCGGACACAGTCGATCGAAACCGAATGTCGGTCTCCTTCTCGTCTGCCGTCACCGCCTCCTGATCGATGGTGTAGTTTTGCCTGGCGGCGTCCCGAAGGACGCCAGCTAATGCTCGCCGCATCACGTGTTCGTCTCTGATGCTGGCCCATAGCTCGCGAGGCGACACGTCCTGAAGCAACAGGTCGTCAATGTCATCGAGACGGTCCTGCATGAGCGCAAACATCGCTTCGCGGTTCTTTGGTGGCGCCTCTCCGGTCTTGTCAAGAATTGAGAATTCCGTCTCCGTAAGCGCAACGCTGTCCGCTTCCTCCGCCGCTTTTTGCTGCGCGAGCGCCATGGTGCGGTCCTTGATATGCACGAACAACGGATCGCCGGCCATTTCGATCTTTGCCGCCCAGCCTTCAGGGCCGGTTGAAGCGAACAGCGCGCTTAAGATTGCGCTCCGCCCCCGCTCAGCGTGGTCCCGCGTGTCAAGAGAATGCGACCCTTCGTGCTGCGTATCGTCGCCTATCCGAACTTGGGCATAGGCGAGCCGGAGAAGGCGAAGCAAAAGCGGTGGTGTAAATCCAGGCCCGTGGAGATCGAAACCAAGACCGCCGTATTCGTGGCCGAAAAGGTCCGCAAATAACTGAACGCCCGAGCCCAGCTTGGCGGCCGGCATATTCGCGAGACCCTTCTCCAGGAGATCGATGCCTGCGCCCGGATTTAGTTTTAGAAGCGCTGGCAACCACACCTTTGCGAAAGGAAGGGTGAGTCCCACAGCGAGACGTTGCTGTGCGGCCAGCTCTACAAAGCTGCGATCGTCATCGCTACCCGATTTGATTAGGATTTCGATCGCCTGACGCAGGTTTTGCTCATACTGCGGATCATTGGCGAGAGTCTGACTCTGCGCCACCTCGGCCAACCAAGTGCGGATACGCGGAACAAAGAGGGCGGCTACGATGGCCGGTGCGTGGTTGATATTCTGCAGGAACATCGAATAGCCGTTCGTTCTCGTGACCTCTTGCAGGGAGACGCTGAGTTCCTGACCAAGGACGCGATCCACGGTTTGCGGATACTCGACCGCAAGTGCTTCGAGCCACGACGGAAAGCTGTTGAGCTCTATCGGCGCGTAGCGGCAGGCGAGCTCAGCTTCGCTCTCCGTTAGCCGCTTGGCCCAATTTGGATCCTCCGCCTCTGCGGCAATCCCGGCGAGGCCAAACTGCCAGCGAACCAAGAACGAGTCCTTTTGTTCTTCCGCGCGTTCACTGCGCAGCGTCGGTCTATCCCTGCGCCACGCGGCCATCATTGTTTCACGAAGTCGGTTAGCGACGGCCGCGCCGAACTGTTCCTGGATGAAGCGTCGATTCCATCCTGAAGCCCGGCTTTTTTCACCTGAGCGCTCGACCGCCCGCCATAGATCCCAGGCTGTACCGGCGGCGCGATCCGCAGCAAAGACCGCGTCCGGATTTTGCACGATCTCACGCCAAAACATCATCCAGCTTGCATGTGCCTTGGCTGTCCGACGTTCGGCTTGCTTTGCCTGTTTTGCTCGCTCCGCCTCCATCCGGCGGTATTCGGCTGAGCCATCCTGCGGCTTCAGGCGATTATCGATGATCGTGGTGAGGGCGGACGAGTCCGAAACAAGCGGCTTGAGGCTTTCAAGCAGCGTCTGAGGATCGGTCGCGTTGCTTGTGAGCAAGACCATCTCGGCCCATAGCATCATCTCGCGATGGTCGAGCGGCTCCTGACGCTCGGCGAGGCGTTTTCGAACCCATGCAGCATCCTTTTCGCCGAGCGGGATGCCACCATGGTGGGACACGTCGAAGATGCGTTGCCAGGCGTCCTTGACCTTATGAATCGTCGCGACGAAAGCATCTTCCTTCCAAAAGGCCGTCTCTCGCGCTTCCGGAGAAAGTTCTCCGAGCGCGTGCCGCAATCTGGCTAGAGCCTCTCTCTCGGTGCCATGCTCGTTCTTTGAGAGCCGAATTGCAAGTAGGCTCGACGAAATCCACGCTTCCGTCCGGACGCCTTCAGCCTCCTGCCGGCGGCATGTTGCTATAAGTGCCGGCAACAGCTCGTAGCGTTTGGTTCGTACATGCGGGTATTTATCAGGGGCCCACGCGATCCCATCAAGGATCAGATCCGTCAGCGCTTGGCGCAATTCATCAAGATCCTCTGGTGAGAGGCCCGCGATCTCAATCTCGTGTGGCAGACGGTGATTTAGTTCGCCGAGTGCTACGGACATTCTGCTTTACCCGCTTCAATATTCGTGACAATCGGCTTACCGAAAGATGGGTAGGGAACAAGGTGATCAGCGCACGGCGGGCCATCGCGTCAGGCCATCGAGCAGGCTCGTTTTCGAGCGACTCTGCCAGTGCTTCGAGATGCTCGTCGCTCAGGTGCACCAAGGCTTCAGTTGCGAGGCTGCGTTCATAATCATCGCCGGCAGCATCCATCGCAATCGCATAAACGATGTCCGCACACGCCTTTAGCTTTCCGGCAATAACGATCCGGAGCAAAAAGCTTCGCACTTCCGGATTTTCGATCCCGGATTTCCATAGCCTCCTAACACTCGGCGCAAGTTCCGGCGAGGCGAACCGATGAACCTGGATTTCCGGGGTGCTGAGGCCGCGCCAGCCGCCGCGGCCGTAGCGCTCGACATAAGCTTCGAGCGCTCTGATCCGCTGGGCCACACTCAGCGACTGCGGGTCGCCGTGATCCAAAACGACAGCCGGATCAAGTTCCACGATATCATCAAAGATGGTGTGGTGCCAAAGAGAAAGCCACGCCGCCACCGGATGCATCGAGGGGCGGACCGTCCGTACCCCTTGCGCCGTCTCTACGAACAAGAGCCGCTTGATGGATTTGATCGAAACACCGCGGGCGAGCAGGGCGTCGAGCCGCTTCGCGGCAAGAAACTCGAGCACGGACCGGTGGTGAAAGCGAACGCGGCCATAGCTGGCGAAGCCAAACAACGCTCGCTCCAAGAGGACCGATTGTGCCGCGTCGCTCCAGTCCAGCAAGATCTTGGATACGTCCAGCGCTGCCTCGCTTGCGTGGACGCTGTCCGCATCTGCCGAGTGGCGCAGGGTAACCTTCCGGGTCAGCAACGCAGCGAGAGCCAGGCGGCTGGAGCCTTCAATTGCCGTTTCTTGCGAGAACTCCACTCTCTCCTTCGGGGCCGTCCTCGGCTTCAGCTTGGTGGCGATGTTGCTCTCAACCTGTTCTCGATGGGAACGAATGCGATGATGCTCGCGCCAATCCGAGCACAACTCGATCAAGTCTTGGGGACGTTCCGCGAATTGTTCCGCATCGCGCTCCCGGATGTCGGCCAGCAATTTGTCGGGATCGGTCACGCCCTGGAGAACGGCAAACTCGCGCATCTGCTCCGTCGATAGCGGCAACAGACTGACATTGCGCCATGGCTTTGGCCTGGTTTCATCCTTGATCTTTTGTTGGTGCCGGTCCATCACCATGTCGGCGAACGCTTCGGCTGTAGACGTCGCCTTTCTCGCAGTTGGTATCGGCAAATGTTCGGCAAAAAGCTCGCGGTCGATCGGAACCGGCCGCGTTGTGACGATTATTCTCGCGCGTCCGAGCTGCCCCGCCAGCGCCTTGTTGAGACGTTTCAGCGCTTGCTCAAAGCTCCCAAGCGTCAGCTTAAGTTCGTCGTAAGAGTCCAGGAAGAAGGTCGCAATCTCGGATTGGGAGCGTAGCCACGCCTCGAAGCGCTGCTCCTCGTCATAGGTCAGCATATCGCGGACTGAACTGCCGCCCAGCGTCGCGAGTTCCAGAAAGAATGCTGGTTCGCCAGCCTTCCAGAGCCTGGCCTGCTGTGTTTGGCACTCGTAAGTCTTTCCCGCGCCAGCTTCGGAAACCATGACCACGCGTTGCGAGCGCAACAGCTCGTCCCAACCAAAACCACCGCTCCAGCCCATGCGCGAGAGACTTGATGCTCTTTCGATATCCGCGACCTCGATATCCGACAGGTCTCGAAACGAGCGCTTGATGGATGATGGGGTGGAGGAGGCAGTGGTTGTTGGTGATATGGCTGAGCAACTGGCCTGGTCCGAAGGAGTCGTTTGATTCGAGGGTGCTACAATAGCAGCGTGCAACGCGAGGGAATGGGAGCAATTGAATCAACCTGGGATGATCGAGGTCCGACCGGGTCGCAAACCCATCTCTCATTTCCGGAAGTGAATTTCCGACGGGTGAGGCTTCGACGAACGAGGAGATCCCCGCCGAAGCGTTGAGGCCGGTTACCTCGAAACGAGGCAGCCGGTTTGCACCCTCAATTCCCGGGCGGAGCCAAGGATATCCCTTAGCGCACTACCAAGGGCATTGTTCCGGCGCCAAGCGACATCTGGGTCTGATCTGCCAGGAAAAGATCGGATCTCGAGGCACCCAAGAAATCGGGAAACCCACTAGGAAAATGGAGGACCGAAAATCGGCCCTCCATCCAATCTTACGAGACCCACCTGTAGTCGGGACAAGAGAGTCGTCCCTTGGGCTACCAGCCAAACGCCTTGGCGAAGGCCTTGCCCACTTCGTGGGTCGCATGCTCAACGCCCGCGCCGACGGCATGGACGGTCTCCTCGGCCTTACGGCCTGTCTCCTGGGGAAAGCCGTTCGGCCCACCGAGCGGCGTGTGCGTGGACACGTCCTTGATCTTGCCGCCGACCTCGACGCTGCCGTCGCTGCAGACGCTGACCCCTTCTTTGCTTTCGGCGTTGCCCATGATCTGCGTGCAATCCGCCGCGTGAGCGGGCTGCATCACCGCGAGAAAGCCCAGCGTGTAAGCGGCCATTTTCAGTGCTGACTTCATCTTTCTCTCCTGTTGTTATGAGACGTTGTTGGGGTGTATCCGTTCTACCGACGCTCGATCGGTTGGACTTGGCTTCCCGGTCGCGTGTATTCCTTCACGATATCGTCGTGCGGAATACCGCGGCCAGCCTGACCGCCGCCATGGCCGGGCGTGACGGCCAAGGTGCCCGAACGGTCAGTCGTGACCGTCGTCGTCGAGCCGTCGGTGTGATGGATATCGGTCCGGCGGTCGGGCTGATCGGCCCATGCCACTCCCGCAAGGGCCACAGCTGCCGTGGCAGACAGAACGAGACGTTTCATGGAGTAACTCCTTGGCGTGAGAGGGAATGGTGTGTCCCCGCCGCAATAGGCCGGGACACACCGGTCTTGCTAGAAGTGAAGTTGAACGCGCGCGCCGCCCTCGTAACCGCCGCCGGTGTTGCCACCGACGTAACCGCCGAGGTTGGTGTTGCCGCTCCGCGACGTCCAGTTCATGCCCGCCTGGGCACCGGGATTGCCGCCGGGCGCCGTCGGCACGATGTACTGGCTGGTGCTGCCGCGTCCGGCCGTGGAGCCTACGGCGGGCTGCGGCTCGGTCACCGGCTTATCCTCGGCGAAGGCGGCGGTCGCCAGCACGACCGCGGCGACGCTGGCCAGTAGAAAAGTCTTCATCACTTGCTCCTCGTCCGGACTACTCGCGATGGGAATATCCCGGCGCGGTGTCTCGACAGTTCAAGTCGCGAGAGCGAAATCCGTACCCGCTAATGAACTGATGAAAGTATGCAACCTCTGCGATTTCCGTGTAAAAAGCCCGCATACTCTTGTATCGGGGGCTGACCGGGGGGATGCATGCCTTTAGATCTTAACGCCCAAAAGGCGGTCCAAGCGCTTCTGACCGCGGCAAAAGATTGCTCGAAGGGGCTGGATTGGGAAGATCTACATACGGAGCTGTTCAAGCTGGCCAATGGCAGGCCCCTGATACTCAACGAAACGAAAAAGGTCACGCCGGGCCAGCGCTTGGCTGGCGTCGCCTACACCGCGAACGGCAGGCCGCGCGTTCGGCCATCTGAGAACCTGGCAATCGTCCTGCTGGAATATTGGGAAGCGAAATCGGCCAAATGGCGGGAAGACCGCGAACTAGCGGAACATCTCACCCCTGGCAACACAGCGGTAGAAAGTCTAGCTTTTCTTAAGGAGCCCCCGCGCGCGGCGCAAGACAATCACTCCGATACTGGACCTTCACCCGATGACGAGCACGTTTCAGGAGAGCCAAAATGGAGCGACAACAAAAGATCGCGGCCTCACTCTTTCATTTCAGCGCTGGGGATCGATACCGATCTCAGTGACAAGGTCATCCAGAAATACAGCGGCAACTATCTGCACTTTGCATTAGACGAAGAACAAAAATGTGGTTGTGGCCAGAAGCCGGCTATCGAAACAACGCGGCTCTGATTACGCGCCGATTTATCGATCGTGGCGTCAAGTCCCAGGCGGGGTTCGCCGGTCGCTTGGCGCCTATTTCTGCTCGGATGAGAATCTGTATATCATCGCAAGCCCACGCAGCTCCGTGGATTTGCGCATGTCCTTGTTCAATATTATTTTTGACGATGAACAGGTGCTTCTCAGGGGAGTCACGCTCTCAGTTGCGGAGGGCGCAATTCTTACGAGCCGATGTATGCTCGCAAAGGAAAGCGTCTTCGCCCATGACGTCAGGCAAACACTTTGCGCGGGACCACAGACCGAGCAATATTTGAAAGCAGCGCCTCACGACGAGAAACAAAGACCGTCGTTTAAAATTCTTGGCCGAATGTGCTCGATTTCTGTTCGGGGAAGAAAAGCCAACAAAGGATATCGTCTTCGCGGCTCCTCGGCTTATCTAAGAAACAATCCACGTCGGCTACTCAGGCGACCGTTCACGCCGTCGGCCGTGAAAGTAGCGATCGGTCCATTGCGCATCCGTCACATAGTAAGGCCTTCGGCCAGACCGGGCTACAACACTGCCTGAGTGGGTCGTGGGACATTCCCATTCTGAAGAGTTGGTCGATGCCTTGGACCATAAGAGCACATACCGTCCGCCAGTAACGGTCTGCGCGCATTGTCGGCGTCGAAGGAGTGGTGTCGCTTCGCCTAGCCGCGGACCTGCAGAAATGTAAGCAGCGCAGCGCGCATCAAACCCACGAAGAATGCTTCCAGTTCGAAGTGGTCGTCTTCCGGTAGCGCCTCGTGGACAGATGCGCGGATTCGATGTGCCGCTACCAGGTCGGCCACAATCTCGCCGCCCGGTTCCGCGCGCAAGGCCTGGAACGCCGCTTTCTGTGCCGCCCAGTTGCTCGGTAGCGTATACTGCTTACGCAGATCCGTAACGTGACTGCGATCGAGTAGACGCAAGACCTGCGAATCCTTCCAGAGGTGCCTGAATTTCTGAAAAAGCTGGGTGCCGGTGCCGCCGAAGGCAGCCGCGATGTGCTCGACGACGACGGATAGTCCCTGCACATCGCTTTTCATCGCCTCGATCGCGAATTCGTTGCCGCGCAGCGCATGCTCCTCGAATGATCGCAGCCGCCAGAAGAACGCCTCTTGGCCTTCCTTTGCCAAGAAGTCGACAAAGGCGGTGATATCAGCATCCGAAACGCTCGTTGAACCGACCGTCGCCAGCGATGCCTTGAGCGTAACATGTACGCGCTCTTTCTCCTCCGCCGCCCAATCCGGCCATATGACATCTAAAGCCGGCTTGAACCATCCGCCGACCCGTCCGATACGGTCGCGCAACTCGGCGAAATTCATATTGCCGGCCAGTCGGGCCAGTATGACGGCTTTTGCCAGAACGGCTTGATAGCCGTCCGCAATCAGCGGGCGCCCCTCTCGCTTCCATTCGGACCAACGTTCCACAAGAAACCGGATTGCCGCAATGAGTTGGTCGAGATTTACGGTAAAGCGGCCAACCGCCGCCGCCGACAACGCGACTGTCTCTTGTTCGTACTGCGCGCTCTGCGTCGGGCTGAGCCGAAAGCGCCCGCCGCCTTGTCCCTTGATGATGTCCGACAGGACACGCGAACGCTCCTCGGCGAACCAAACGACCGCATCCAGGGCTGCTTGATGCTCTGCAAATCTCCGCGCCGCATGGAACGGCGCAAAATCATAGGAAGGGCCAGAACCGTGAGGAAGCCTGCCGGCGTCCAGCGCTTCCATGGTGCGCTGGAAGGTAGCTTCGTCGCCCAGATTAATTCTGATGTGCACCCCTGCGTCTGCTAACTCGGCAGCCAACAGCACTTGCCACGTAGAATAGTACGTCTCGACATTTATGGCGTCGAACATGTTTGTCTCGACATCATTGCTTACGTCGACGCGCATATCCAGCCAGGCTTCAAACGTCGTTTCTGACGGGTGTTGGATGAATTCGGAAAAGCGCGGTGTTGGATCGTCGAGCGGATTGTCGGACGCGCCATAAGCCAAGCTATTTCGCCAACGATAAAGCGCCTCATCCAGCTCGACAGCGGCGTCCCAGCGTGGCCCGTCCGGCTCGGTTTGATGGCGCAACTGGCGTGGGCCCCAATGTTCGTGCGCCATCAGCCAAAATCGGCGCGCTACGGGGTCAGGATAGCGGATGCGCATCCGCGGAGAGAGCAGCCCCTGCTGTTCAAGATATTCAAGCAACCCTGACCCGACTTTCCGGCCACGAAATGCGTGAAGGGAGTCCAGCTCGCGCGCGAACACGTCGGTGGCCATATAGCGTTGAAACTGCATGATCACCCATATCACGAGTCGCTGAGGTTCGCGGACGATGTACGCTTTCGAACGGGCTTGTCATCCGTCGCGCGGCGTGCCGCGCAACGTCCGTCCAAAGACCGAGCGCACGCTGTTGACCACCTCACGTTCTACCACGCGGCGCTGTGAAGGCCGAAGGACCGGTACTCGATCTCGTCGTCGACCGCAAACGGGGAATACTACGACACGCCGCTTTGGAAGCGCTCGCCGGAAGATTTCGTTCGGAAGAATTTCGACGGCGCTTTAAGATGATTAGTCCGCTTGGCTATCATCACGGCTGCGCGCTAATCAGTCATATTCCGTATTCGTCCCGCTGCATGAACTCGCTCCAGACGGTTGAAGCGCATTCTCCAAACTAAGTGCAAGCAGGCGGACACCACTTTGACGGGGTTTCCGCTCTTTGGCATCGCGGCGGCTGATCCGGTGCCACCAAAAACGTAATCCCTCAAAGAGTCAAACAGTGCCGTCGTAAACAGGTTAGATCTGAGAGCATCAATCGAGACTTCGCCGTCATGAGCGACTTCGAGCTGCTGAAAGGCCATCGACGGAATTGCGACCGCGGTCTACGCGGCCGCCCTCTTCAAGCGAGCGCGCCCTCGGGCCAAGGGTCTTCGATTTGCTGATTTTGGAGGGCAGGCCGGGCAGGCAATGATGCTTTCCGGTCCAAATTCCACCGCGCCTTCAGTAAAGTTATCGAGCTCGCCAGCAAGTAGAGCTGTGACTTGCTGGTCAAAAGCTTTGCGCGTGACTGCATACATGCCGCCGCGGGCTCCTTCGAAGCCGCAGTTCCAGGCGGCAAGAGCCTGTCCATAACGAAGCGCAGCGCGTAGGCCTTGTGCGCCGGACTGTCGCAGTCCCGCCTGACCTCGCCCGGCAACCTTCGCGATGAGGCCTGCCGTGCACCAATCGCCCGAACCACAGGTATCTGCCAGACGTGGAGCAGCAATGGCGCTGAGATGAAGCCAGTTTGAAACGGATCGTCCGAGGCGGTGGCGATACTTGAGGCCTTGCTCACCCAGGGTCTGGACTTCAACCAACGTTGCCGTACCGTCCTTCATCACGCCCTGAACGCCAGCAAGCCGCTGGTCCGCATACTTGACAATATGGGCGATGCCGATTGCCTCGGCAAATAGTTTGTCGGTTGCTTTGCTCGATGGCTCGAAGACCACCACCGCGCCTCGCTCGGCCGCTTGCGCGGCGAGCATCAGCGTCGCCCGAGACAAGCGGTCCAAGAAAAACACCGACGCGTCGTTCAATGCCGGGGTTACTTTTTCGACGGCTTCGATCGTCACGGCCTTAAAGCCGGGAAGCCATTGCCCGCACTGCGGGCATGACCAGGAAAATCGATGTTTGGGCCTGCCGTCGCGCCCGCGTCGGATCTCCTGGATAATAATAGGCGTATGTGCCGTTGGACCGCAGTTGGCGTAGTCCAGTCGGACACCCCAGCGCGCCATGTCGTCGCGAACGCGGACCGAGGCCGGATCGCCATTCATTCGCGCTATGGGATAACTGTCCCAGCCTAAATAAGCCAGAGCAGAGAGGACATTGCCGCAGGTTCCGCCCGCCCATGAACGAACGGGCGCCTGCGGATCCAAGCCGATTACTAGATCGAGCGCGATCAGGCCAGCTCCAAAGGCTTTTGGTCGCTCCACAGCAGTCATTTTGCAGTCTTTCCCTCTATGAGTAGTGCCGGCCGGGGTTGAGGATACACGTCCCCTTCCAACCAAATATGAACAAGATTGGGTGCGGCGATCTCCGTGGGAACCGACGAGCCCAGATCGTAGCCGATCGGCTCCAAATGCGCGACCGGCAAATCGCGCTCAAGCGCCGCCATCAACGCTCCCAAGGCCATGACTTTGCTTCCGAAGGGCGAGAGCACGAGGAGCGAGCCGCCCGTCTCCGCGAAAACGGGCTTTCGCAGGTCGTCCAGCCGAAGAATGGTTCTGTAGAGGTCGACGGGGTCACTCTCGTCGGCATAGACAATGTTGCGCGTGTCTACCAACCAGCCGCTCTCCAATTCCGTGAGGTATTCCTCGGCCAAAGCATCGCCCAGTCTAGGATTGGTGGCCGGGAAGGGGAGGATCGGGCAGGTATCGTGTGGCGCCACGAAGTCGTGCAACCGACCAAGCGCTCTTCGACGCCCAGCCGCAAGTTGCGGTAGCCAGAGTTTCGCTGCGGTCGCGAAGCCGTCGAGGGTCGACCCTCCCTTGAAACCGTGCACATACCCGGGTGAGTCGCTCGGGACCGACCGGATGTCCGCATCGAGCTTCGGATCGTGCGCGACAAAAACATGCAGGTTTGCTGGACCCTTCCGCCGCTCGATGCGCTCCAAGAAATAGCGGATAATCGGGAAGCTGGTGCCAACCGAAAGTGCGCTGATGTCGATCACGATGTCCGTGATCCCGTCGAATTGCTGGCGATTGAGGATGGCTACCACATTTCGGCCACCGGTCACCGCACCATCGGCGCCGAAAATATCCACGGGCACGACCTCGCGGTCCGCGATCGCCGCAAGAAGCGCATCCGTGTTTGCGCTTGCGCGGTCAATCAAGCCTTGCAGCGCATTCGGACGATTCTCCTGGAAGAAGATGGCTCGGACCGACGCGCCTGCTGCAACCAGACGTTCAGCTACGGTCCTAGACCGGGGGTCGAACCCAGCGCCAGCAACGAACAATACGCGTCGATCCTTCAGGGCGAAGTAGTCCGCCACGAACGCATCCGCCTCCGGGCCGTGATGGGCGATACAGGGGTCCCAGCGACGGTCGCGTGCCATTTCAGCCCTCGCCCAGAAAGCGAAGGAGGTCTTCAGCACGCCGTTCGAGAAAGCCCCCTCGCTTTAAGGTCAGTCCTTGATGGAGCAGAAACACCCCCCCCAATTCGATCAGACACCACACCCGCTTTTTGGTGCCGTGGTTCGGCACAAGCACGAAAGCGTTGTAGGCCACCCCGAACTGCAGGACGCGCGCCAATTTTGGATTGGTCTCCGGAATCGCCTCGAATTCATCCTGCGGGATGCCAAACGCTGTGGCGCCGCCGCCCAGAGAGGCATTACCTTCAAGACTCTTGGCGAGGCACTCGGCTGCGATTCCGTCGGCCAGCCGACGGACCTGCTGGTGTTGGGGAAAGTCCCATTCTCGCACCATCTCACCGGCGCGCTCGCGCAAAAGCTTATGTTGAATACCACTCTTTAGGGTTGCTGCTTTGGCGCGGATGAGCTGGGTTTCCGATTGCGACACCAAACGGGCAGCGAGCTGCAGGAATTGCTCCGCATTCTCGGAGCTGGCGTCGCAAAGAGCGTCGATACCGAAATAATACGGCCGATCGTGACGGTGCATCAGGTGAATGCGCGCGCCATCGGCCACGTCGGCGTCGGCGGTGAGGGGCCGGTTTGGCTCGGCATCATCGCCGCCTTCCTCGAACAAGCCCCGTTGCGGGGTGCGTTTGGCGTAGCGCTCCAGCAGGATCGCGAGCATGGCAAGCCGCAAGTCCTCGCCATCTTCGTGAGCGCCGGCCAGATAGGTTTCGACCTCTTGTTCCAGCGCTCGCCGCCGCTCGGCGGAAACGCCGTAGCGGTGTTGCAAGACCTCGACTTGTTGGGCAAGCCTGTCGCGCTTGCCAAGCGGTATCGTTTCGGGCGCGGTCGCAAGCAAGTCGCCGAGGTTATTAAGGCGCCGTCGGTTGAACACCTCCATCTGACTCAGATATCGGCCAGCCATGTCCTTCGCCATCTTGCGGAACGCGCGACGCTGGCCCGCGCGATCATCGCTGCTCTGCATCCAGATGTCAGTGATCTCGCGCGTATGCTTCAGCCCGGGTTCCTCGGGCCCCGGGATCTTATCCAGCAACACATCGCCGGGCGTTAGCGCGTCCAAACGGGTCAGCACCCATCTGGCGACCTTCATTTCGCGCCGGGTGAGCCACCGGCGCAGCGCAGCGAGTTGCGTCGGATGCAGGCTATGGGCATCATCGAAAATGACCAGCGGCCTGAGCTGCAGTACCTGTTCGCCGTCGGTAATACGGAACGACTCGATCACATCGAACGGCCGATATACGGCCGCGGCTTCGCGATCGATGTCCTCGATGTCGGGAGGCATCAACGCCGCCGAGATTTTATAGATCGCCAGCTCAACCTCGCGCGCCCGCGTAAGCAGGGCGGGACCATGCGTTCCGCCAATCGCGGTGAGCGCGGCGTCAGCTTCAGCGCGCGGAATGATTTCCACGCGATCGAGCGGTATCCCAGCGGCTTGAAAGTTGCGGAGCCAAGTTAGTAAGGTTCGCGCCTGCAACAGCGCGATCATGAGGCCCGTCTTGAGATCCTCAGGATAGGGAAATTCCCAAAACTCGCGGTACTCGGCTTCAAGCGGCAGGCGGCCGCCGATCACAGTTGGGCGTTCGTCTTCGATCGCTCCACAAGCCGTCAAGGTGTCAATCAATGCCTTATAGGTGTTCAGGCCGCGGTTGCGAAGCAGTGTCGTCAGGGTCGAGAACTGGAAGAGCCGCGCCAGAGTGGTCTTACCGCTGCCCGGCGTTCCGATGATCATCGCAAGCCTGTCGTACAGTCGCCCCTCTTTGGCAGGTTTCTGGAAGAAGGTCGCAAGCGGCTCCGGCGTCACGACGGCTAAGAAAGCCTCGTCGTCTCGGAGATATTCGGTCGCTCGTTTCTCGAAAGGGTTCGCCATGCCGTCCCTTTTAAGCGTGCCGCTGACGGCGGCGGAACAGGGGGCGCATCGCCGGCACGACTGCGTTCTCCTGTACACCACCGTCAGTCTCGGCCCACAACAGCGCGACCGAGTTGTTGGGCGTGTTGTGCTCAAGCACCAGCGGAAGCGCGCAGCCGCCATAGCCAAGACCCAGATGGGGCGCGCCACCAACTTCGGTATGCTTCGTCTGGATCTTTGGATCGTAGTAAGTCTGCGTCAGCTTGATGAACGCAGCATGCCGGCTATCGGTGTTGATTGGCAGATCCTGCGGCAGAATCGTGCCGAAGGAAGCGTGGACCTGTTTGGCCCATCCATCGCCGTTGAGTGCCGGCAGTGCTTCTTGATGGCGCTGGACGATAGCTTGGGCAGCGCCGGCCGAAGCGACGTAGTGGTGGATGCATAATTCCCAGCCCGGCGCGAGAATTCGATCGCCACCCAGCGCTGTCACCGCACTTTCGATCGACTCACGAAATTTAATGAGCTTTCCCTTCCACTTCTGCTTTTTATGATCGTACCGGAGAAATGTGGTTCCGGTGCCGGTAAAGTCGTCAATCAGATAGACTAAACGAAAGCGCGCTTCGGGATCGCCGAGGTCGGCGCGCAGGTTTTCGAGCAAGTCCGCCCATTTGTCTCTGTCGACCTGTGTAGCCAGAACCAGCTGCTCATTGGTGATCAAGCCGACATTAGCGTGCCGCACAGTGTCGATCCGGGCACCATCGCTTAGGCCCATGAACAGGGTTTGCCGCCGAAGCCGTTCAGCCGCTGCGCGGGCGTCGGCGTCAGCGAGAACACGATACGTCGGGATACCCCGCTCGGCTGCAACCGTGCGGATGATCCGGTCCCGAACGGTTCGAGGATAAAATTGCTCGACCAGGCGGTGCATTTCGCTGGTTCCAATATAGACAAGGGTGTAGCGGACAAATGCGTATGCGGTTTCGCGCTCGGCGGGCGTAAATTGCTGCAGCCAGGTTGCGAGGCTTTCGATAAAGCGCATGCCGGCCTGGAAGTCTCGGTAGCCGTCGTATTTCAGGCGTGCCATGAGCCGGAGCCATTGGAATTCCTGTCGCGCCCGTTCATCGGGCCAGTCCATGATCTGGCCCAGTATCTTGAGGCCAAGGTCCTGATTCACGCGAGGGCGTCCTTTGCAAAGCCGAGGATGCCGTCGTGCACTTGTAGAGACGAGAGATATTCGAACGTGGCCGCAGGCCCACGTTGTCCCGGCTGCGCCAGATTCCAGCAGGTGGCAGGATCGACACTAATCTCGTCGACGCCGAGTGCGTAAGGCCCACGCAAGAGCTCGTAATCATTACCAGGCCAGCGGCCCCGGTCACCAATGGCAAGCAACGGCGCTGTGCCGGCCAGATCACGAAGATGAGTCAGAACATTTAGCTTTGAAACTCCGGCCGCCACGATGTCGACCGAATGGCTCGATCTGGTGACGGAGACATCGGCCGTACCGGTCATCATGATGATCTGCCGTGCCAAGTCCCAAAGCCGGCTTTCGGGTATGACTCGAGTGACTTCCAGCGTAATTTGATAGCGCCGTTCGGTTTGCCGAGCGACCTGTGCGAGTTCGGGCTGATTGCGCAGCGCTGCGGCGAGCGATGCAAGCGCAGCGCACGTGCCTTCGGAGCCATCCGGTGCGTCTTCGTCGTCCAGCCGCGCGATCTCGGCGCCATTGTAATAACCAATCAGAATCTTCGGCCAAAGCGTCTTCGGAAGCCGAGCCTGAAGATCTCGGCGGACCGACGCGCCGCGGCCGGTCGCGATAGCAACCCAAGCCCCCGCTGTTGCGATGCGTTCTAGCTGCGCGCACATCGACTCGCTGGCTGGCATGAAGCGGTCGCGTGTATCGACAATAGTGCCATCGTAATCAAGAACGACGCCTGCAAAGGCCGCCGCACGAAGCCCATCGCGGAAAGTGTCGAGCGCGAGCCGCCAGCGATCGAGCTCGCCGGCGCCCGCCATACGCTTGGGAGCAACGCCGGCCTTGCGCGCTATAGCCGCAGCGTCCCGCGCCGTGAGGCCGGTAAGGCTTTCTGCTCGCCCTGCACGAGGCAATGGTAAATTGTACAGCTTTCGACCAAAATCAGGCACACCCGGCCGGCCCGGGTCGATACCGCGCGCGGCGCCAGCCCAACCGCTGACACGTAGGGCCGCAACCAGAGCTGAGAGCGCGGTGGCGCTGGCGTTTCCGGCAAAACTCAGCTGCGCCTGAGGAATCTCCGGCGGAATCAACGCCAGGGTCCGCTCGGCCAATGACCGGTCGTCATCGGTGACGAAAGCGAGAACCCCGCTCGTCTCGCCGCGCTTGGCCAGCCAGTGATGGCGGCCATGGGCGAAGTTGCGATAGTCCGCGAGTTGGAGATTGCCGAGCGCGGCTTCTGTGAACTTGGACTCCAGATCGATGGCGCCAATGCGGGTCGAGGAACCATGGAGGACAAGCGTCGTTGGCCGCGACCATAGCTGCGTGGTTGCGTCTTCCCAGGTGGCGGCTGCGTTCGAATCCTCTTGCACGAGCGGGCGGAGGCTCGCTGCGGCGTCAGTCCATTCGGTCTCGAAGCCGAACTCCGCTTCGTAGGCGCGGGCAAGGAGCGTGGTGAAGCCAAGCAGTGAATTCGTGGCGAGGAAGCCGTCCTTGCCTGCCGGGGGTGGGTAGATGAGCAGATCCACGAACGGATGAGCGCGGCAGAGCTGGGCGAGAGGGCTGTCTTCGCGCCCGCACAGGACGGCCAGCTGCCGCGGTTCGCGTCCGATCAGCGCCTTGGCGGCGGCGATGATATCGACGTTGCCACCACCGGCGCTGAGTAGCCAGGTGGTGACAGTCTGGTCTAGCGGTTCTTCGACGGCTTCCAGAGGTGTGGCCACAGCCGCGATCCGTGCCGTAAAACGCTGGTGGAAGCTTGCCAGCGCGTGAGCAGCCGTGAGGGAGCCGCCGGAGCCGATGGCGCGCAAGGCAGACAGACCAGCTGTTCGGACTGCTTTCCGCAATGGGCTGACGTCAGCCGAGGCCGCCCACTCAAAGGTGTCAGCCAACTTTGCCATTTCACTCGCATAGGGGCGCGCCATGGTCTTCCGAAACTCCGATCGCCGTTTTCAAGCCGACTCTTGAACAAAATAGGAACATACCGTGGCGAGTCGCTGACAGCCATAATCTAGCACTATTGTCCGAAAAATGTAGCCTTCTTCGGACAACGGAACTTTGACTTGTCCGAAAAATGCGTAATCCTTCGGACATGCCCGATTCAGCTAGCCCTGATCTCCGCTCCCGTTTGCTCCCGCGTATCCAGTCCGACGGCGACACCGTATGGACGCCAGCGGACTTCGCTGACCTCGGGGGACGTGCCGCCGTGGATAAAGTACTGCAACGACTCGTTGCCGCCGGAGAGCTGCGCCGGATTGATCGTGGACTCTATGATCGTCCTCGCCGAAATCAGCTAACAGGGCGTGATACCGTACCTGACTATCGCGCGGTGATCCGCGCTGTCACCCGCCGTGACCAGGCCCGCTTTGTTGTCGACGGCATGACCGCCGCCAACGATCTTGGTCTGACGACGGCCGTACCTGCTCGAATCGAAGTGCTGGTAGATACGCGGCTCAAGCCGATCAAACTTGGCGCCCAGGAAATTCACTTCAAGCCGGCGGCGCCGAGCCGCCTCTTCTGGGCTGGTCGTCCCGCCATGCGGGTCGTCCAGGCGCTCCATTGGATGCAAGACGTCTTGGCCACTCCAGAGGAGCATGAGCGCGTGGCGAACCACCTTCGCCGCCTTTTTGCCGAACCAGAACATGGACCTGCGCTCCGCGATGACCTGCGCCAAGGTTTCTCGGCGCTGCCGATTTGGATGCAGGACTTCCTGCGTGAGCTGATCTCACCGGCGCCGGAGGCGCAGGCATGAGTGCTGAAGCTTACCGGGAAGTGATTGCCGCGCCCGCGCGCGATCGTCTTGACCTCTTTCTAGCCGCGGCCAATCGGCTGGGCGCACCGATCGGCAATGTGGAGAAGGATTTTTGGGTCTGCTGGACCTTGAACACATTCTATCACCGACTCCCATCAGACGGTCCGCGCCTTCTGTTCAAGGGCGGTACGTCGCTCTCCAAAGCCTACGGGCTCATTCAACGGTTTTCTGAGGACATCGACGTCACAGTCTTTCGGGACGATCTCGACCAAGCCGCCTCCGTCGAGGAGCTTCAGAGACTATCGGGAAATAAGCGAAGGGCGCGTCTCGACGCGATCCGCGATGCCTGCCACGCTTACGTCACCGGTGATCTTCGCAATGCCCTGGCGGCCGCACTTGCCGAGGACACCGGCGGTGCCGGCCGGATCGAGGTTGATGTCGAGGACCCTGACGGACAGACACTTCTCGTGTGGTATCCCGAACTCGAGCCACGCGACGCAGGCTACGTACGTCCAGCGGTGCGTATCGAGTCCGGTGCCAAGTCAGCGCTCGATCCGAACCGACCCGCGCTGGTTCGACCTTATGTAGCCGACGAAACTGATGCGCTCGATCTCTCAGTGCCAGAGGTGACGACCATCGAATCCGGTAGAACTGTTTGGGACAAGGTCGTCATCGCGCACTGGTTGCGCCGATGGTTCGAACGTCGTGGCGTCTTGCGCCAACAAGGCCAGCGTATTTCGCGTCACTACTATGATCTGCATTGCCTACTCTCGTCGGATGCTGGTCAAGCGGCCCTCGCCGACGTCACGCTCGCGAAAGACTGCGTCAGCCATGCAAGGATGTTCTTTGACCGGCCGGACTTTGATCTGGCTACCGCCGAGCCGGGCACGTTCGCCATTACACCGTCGCCGGCGATGGTGGATGCGCTGCGCCGGGACTATGCGAACACACAGGCAATGATCTTCGGCCGCGCCCCGGACTTCGACGCCATCCTTGCCTCCCTAGCGACACTGGAAGCGACAGCCAATCGGGCCGAAGCCGAGACGGACCGCGAAGGGGGTAGCTGAATGGTGGAGGGCCAAAGAGGATATTTTGTTGTCTTGTCTCATGGCACCCGGGTGCCGGTCCAAGCGCAGTCGACAGCCTATCTTCAAACGGATAACTGGGACGATTGGTTCAAATTCTCAACTCTTTACTCTTTGGTCATCTTCGATGCGGAAGGCGAGCGGCACGACATTGGTGGTGTCAAGATCGGTGAGTTCGGCATGGCTGAAAACCAACGCCGACCGGACATCCCAACTAGCTTTGATGAGCTTGACCAGAGGTTCTTCTCCCTCGGGCAAGATGACAGTTACTATGATGACCTGAACAATCTCGGCCCTGAGATGCGCGATAGAATTTTGCACGGTCTCCGGGATGTCGCACTTGACCCCGAGCTATTTGAACGCGCCCTCGATGAAAAAGTCACAGGCACATCGCTGCTGCGCTCAGTGTCGCCGGCAACCGTTCGCGGTCAATTCCATCGCATGGCCAGGGGCGGCGTCCGTCTGACGCGCTACGAATTCAGCTATACAGCACCACGACCGACCTCGCGACGCATCAACCCGCTGACCCTGGCGTTCGTTGTCGAGCCGGAGTCTCAGCCACCAACGAACATTCATGTTTTGATCGGTCGAAATGGTGTCGGCAAAACGACACTGCTCAACAATATGACCCGCGCAATCGTCGAGAAGAATGCGGAGGCGTCCGAGGTTGGCGCGTTTTCGATCGAGGTTGATGACTTGCTGGAGGAGCGGCTCTTCACCAATTTGGTGTCAGTGACTTTCAGTGCGTTCGATCCATTCGAGCCACTACCGGTTCGGCAGGATAAATCGGAAGGTGTGCAATACGCATATATTGGTCTCAAACGGGCAGGCCTCAGCAAGGACGGGAAGCCGCTTCCGCCAAAATCGCCGGAGCGCTTGTCGATCGAGTTCGGGACCAGCGTTTCAGTTTGCCGGCAAGGGGCTCGGGCTAGCAGATGGCGCCGCGCGCTCGAGATGTTGGAGGCTGACCCGATCTTCCGTGACGCCGAAGTCGCAGCCTTGGCCGATGACATTATCGACGACGATGAACTGAAAGTGCAAGCGCGTAAGCTGTTCGCAAAGCTGAGTTCTGGACACAAGATTGTTCTGCTGACGATTACCCGGCTCGTCGAAACTGTTGAAGAAAAGACCCTCGTCCTTCTCGACGAACCGGAAGCGCACCTTCATCCACCTCTTCTATCAGCTTTTGTGCGCGCACTGTCCGATCTTTTAATCAACCGAAACGGAGTGGCAGTCATCGCCACCCATTCTCCCGTCGTTCTCCAAGAGGTGCCGCGAAGTTGCGCCTGGAAGATTCGTCGTACCGGTGCGCGCTCGGTAGCAGAGCGACCCGACGTCGAGACTTTCGGGGAGAATGTAGGAATTCTAACGCGTGAAGTTTTTGGTCTCGAGGTTACAAACTCTGGCTTTCACAAGATGCTCAGAGACGCGGTTGCTCGCGAGGCCGATTTTGACGCCATAGTCGAAAGTTTCAATAATGAGCTCGGTGGTGAGGCGAGGGCCATTATTCGAGGGCTACTCGCCGCGCGCGGCGCTGATGGCGAAGACGATAATTAATGTGGACGCTTGATCGACCGGCACCGACGCCACGTGCATCCTTCACTGCTTGCATCAGCCGGGTGCGGAATCAAGCGCTTAAGGCGCGCTTGGAGGGTGTAACTCAGGCAGTCGTCGATGCATCGACTGCATTTGATGCAGCCGCGAAGCGGCACGCCTTGCATCAACTCGGGCAGGATCCACTCGTCGGTGGCACCGTCACCACGAAGGAGATGGAGAAGGTATATACCCAGCGCATGGCGAAGAGCGGCGCTCCGGGGCGCGCCATCTACGACGAGATTTTTAGTTCCTCACCCCAAGGGCGATGCCCATTATGTGCCCAGCGCCCCGTGGCAACGCTAGATCATCACCTTCCCAAGGCGCATTATCCAGCATTGGCTGTTACTCCTCTAAACCTCGTTCCATCCTGCTCCGATTGTAACAAGGCGAAGCTAAGCGCTGTCCCCCAAAAGGCCACTGAGGTCGGCCTGCATCCGTATTACGATGAAATTGATGACGAGGTCTGGCTTGCCGCACGCGTCGGGGAGACGGCACCAGCGGCACTGCGTTTTCATGTGGTCACGCCCGCCGGCCGGGATGGCGTTCTCGCGGCACGCGTGAAGAACCATTTCCAAACGCTTGGCCTCGGAAAACTCTATGCGTCGGAAGCGGCGGAAGAACTTGTCAATATTCGCCATCAGCTGGTTGAGATGCATCGCGACGGAGGGCTAGAAGTCGTGCGTAGCGAGCTGGAGACGCGCGCGGCGAGTTGCTCGCTGGCTCGACGTAACGGTTGGCGTGCCGCCACATATAAAGCCTGGGCAGCGAGTGACTGGTTTTGCGACGTGGGCTTCGCGCCTGTAGGATAACACGACGCGCCCATGGTTGTTGCTATATGATCAATTTCTCCCGTCGTTTCGCCGTATCGGCGAGAGTATTGGCCCCAATACTCTTATTCGCATTATGCCAATCGGCTTCCGCCCAAGTCAGAATTTCCGAGTTGGTCGGCCTATGACGCAAGGAAGCGCTGAGCCGCGCTGCTCTGGGTGTGACCGCCCTCGACCCATCGTGTCCAAACGATTGCAGCAGGCGCCCCCAATGATGCAAGCTGCCGCAGGACTCTATGGCGACGAGAACTGGCGGAAGCCGCTCGAAGTAGCGGATCATCTCGGCTCGCCGAAACTGGCGCCGAACGACCACTATCTCATTCTCATCAACACCGTGAAGCTGGAACACGGACTTCGAAGTATCCATGTCGATACGAACGGGACATTCATTAGACTTTCCTCTCATCTTCTGTGACGCCAAGAGCGCCATCAAACCGTGGGGATGAGAGGCCGTCCACACCAGCACATCGGTCAGCCTTCGGTACGAAGGTGGCGCGGCTGCCACGCAAAGTTTAACAGAGTCGTGGACGGACGCCGGCCCGCCTTGGCGCATGTGCGGCAACGAAGCCGGCTGGCGAGATCGTGCACGAAGGTGGTCGGCGGATGCTTCATCGCCGCGAGGTCGACGTCGCTCGGCGTTTTGCAGCGCGCGCACCGGATCTCCAGCCAGGGGAAGTCGCCATTCACGGCCTGGTCGATGGCGGGCGAGGGATCAATCGGCTCTCCTTGGTCATCAGCATCACGATCGCTCCTCCGCCAAGGGACGAATCCTTGCAGCCCTCGATTCGTTCCGGTTGCTAACACAGAGCAGCGATTCCAAATCGTCGGGGCGGGTGCTTGTCCACGTGTTCCGCCGCTCTGTGCAAGACCAACCACGCAGCAATCTTGTCTTCCTTGTCCACCTCGCGCATGACGACTTTCAGCGCTAGGTCCGGTAAGGGCGCTGCAGCGCCTTTGCCTCATCCCAACGGGCGCGCCGGGACGAAATTTACGCGATTTTGCCGGCTGGGCGGCCTGGCAGTCAACGCGACCGGCCAAGATATAAAGAATGACGGCGTCTGGAAGGCTTATGAATTCACTTGGCAGCCGGACGTAATTCTGTTCTGGGCTCGTTTCGAGGGGCGCTGGCTGCGCGGCACGCCAGTTTCATGATTCCAGGCGGCTGGAACACCCGCCGGCGCTGCACATTCGATAACTGGCCGAAATCCAGTCCGCATGGTTTGCGGTACCTACAAGGTCATTGCAAATGCGTCGAACCGCTGTCGCATTGATTCTCGCCATTCTGTCGAGCGGGGCCTTGGCCGATGATTTTGTCGGACAGGCCAGCGTGATCGACGGCGACACGCTGGACATGCATGGCGTGCGCATCCGGCTTTGGGGCATTGATGCACCGGAAAGCAGCCAGCTGTGCCGCGGCGAAGACAGCTTGCAATATCGTTGCGGTGCGCAGGCCGCAAACGACCTTGACGCCTTCATTGCCCGCCGTCCTGTCAATTGTGTCCCGGTCAGCCTCGACCCGTATGGCCGCACGGTTGCGACCTGCTCGGTCGCTAGTGTGGATCTCGGGGAATGGCTTGTACGCAACGGTCTTGCGTTGGATTGGCCCCAATACTCGAAGGGCAGATATCGCGAAGCTCTGCGCGAGGCTGAGCGCACCGGCCAGGGTCTCTGGAACGGCAGTTACGTGGAGCCGTGGCTCTATCGTGCATGCATCCGCGCACGTGGAAAGCCGTCCGCCTGTTCGGATGATGCAAATGCCCATCCTTGATGCGATCCCGGCAAGGCGCCAATCCACAACGTGCATTGGCCAATCACCGAACTTGGGCCGGTGGCTCTGGCGCGGTTTGGGCGACTCACGCTACCCATCATTCCCAGTCACCTCACTGCACAATGGGAATGAAATGGTTGCTGCCACCCGTGAATTGCCGGCCTCTGGTTACGCGCTTGAAGTGGACGGCCGGCTCAAAGCCGAATTTACAACGAGTGACGGCGCCAGGGCAGGTGGCGAAGAGCTCAAGAAGCGTTTTCCCATGCTTCAGATCAGGATCTATGACGCGCAGACGCATGCGCGCGAGGAAATCTAGGTTCTCCGACTCAAGCTTTGGGGGAGTTCTTCCGCTCGCGCGCGTGCGGCTCCGCCGCATCGGGCTTTCGTGAACCGAGCCGCTTTGCGTCTCGGCGATCCGGCTTTAATCCCTCGCGCAAGGGGATGCGGAGCTCCTCGCCGGGGGCACTCGGAAAAGGGGCTCGCCTGCGGCGATCGCTATCACTGCCCCGTTCCCGGGTGCCGCTATTGAACCGGTCTCGTCACGGCACTCGGACCCGCGTGCCCCTTCGGGTCGCTATGCTCACGCTCTCCGGGTGCCATTGGGAGGCGATGCGCCCCTGGCGCACGCCTGGTCGGGCCTGCGGCCTAGAGACTCAATGCCAAAGGCGGGCCGCGTCGCAGATGTCGCATTCTCTCAGGTAGAGGCGAGAGTCAGAGTGTCGGCCGGGTTTTGCCGTGACGGGTTACAGGCTGCGAGAGAGGCTCGCGGCGCCCGTCGCGGAGATCCGCGATGTCTAGACACCATACTCGGGCGCGCACCGGTGAGGACCGGGCAAACCTTTATGACGAAATCACCAACAAGATCATCACCGAACTGGAGGCTGGCCGAGTGCCATGGGTGCAGCCTTGGGGTACCGCGGCGGCGAAGGCGCCTCTGGCCATGCCGAAAAGCGCAGCGTCCGGCCGTCAATACAGCGGCATAAACATTCTAATTCTCTGGGGTACCGCCACGGAACGTGGATTCAGCGGTCAGAGCTGGCTTACCTTCCGCCAGGCGCTGTCGCTCGGTGGTCACGTCCGCAAGGGCGAGCGCGGCACGACCGTCGTCTATGCCGACCGCTTTGTGCCGGTCGACGAAAAGCGCCGCGCACATGAGACCGGCGAAGAGGCACAAGCTGTTCCATTTTTGAAGCGCTTCACAGTTTTCAATCTCGATCAATGCGACGGGCTGGCTTCGGACATCGTAACCGCTGCGCCACCACCGCCACCCGGCATGATCGAGCCGACGGTCGATGCTCTGATCAAGGCGAGCGGCATCGACTTCCGGATCGGCGGCAACCGCGCCTTCTATGCGCCGACGGAAGATTATGTGCAGGTGCCCCCACCGCAAGCCTATTTCGAACCGATCAATTGGCATCGAACGGCCCTGCACGAATTGGCGCATGCCAGCGGCCATCCATCACGTCTCAACCGCGACTTGTCGGGCAGCTTTGGTACCAGGAAGTACGCCTTCGAGGAGTTGGTTGCGGAAATCTCGTCCGCGTTCGGTTGCGCCTCGCTCGGTATCGTGCCCACGGTGCGGCACGCCGACTATATCGGCTCGTGGCTTGAAGTCTTGCGCGAGGACAATCGTGCAATTGTCCGGGCCGCTTCCCAGGCCAGCAAGGTCGCGGACTATCTCCTTGGATTCTTGCCGGAAGTGGTTGTCGACATCACCACGGAGAGAGCGGATCAGGAAGCGGCGTGAGGTTCTCCTCCGTCACCGCGAGCACGAGAGTGAGAGGGCAGGGGCGTTTCCGCGACGGGTTGGAGGTCGAGAGAGAGGCTCTCGGCTGCCCGTCGTGGAGAATCGATATGACGAAGGCTGTCCAAAAGATCACGCTGTCCCCCTCACGCGACATTCCGTTCAACAAGCTGGTCCTCAGCCAGTCCAACGTCCGGCATGTGAAGGCGGGCATTTCCATCGAGCAGCTCGCTGAAAGCATCGCGCAGCGTACGCTGCTGCAAAGTCTAAATGTGCGGGCGGTTGTGGACACCGAAGGCAATGAAACCGGCATGTTCGAGGTGCCGGCAGGCGGCAGGCGTTATCGGGCGCTGGAGCTTCTCGTCAAGCAGAAGCGCATGGCAAAGACCCAGGCAGTTCCTTGCGTTGTGCGCGAGGGGGCATCGCTGAGGACGATTCGCTTGCGGAGAATGGCGAGCGAATTGGGCTTCATCCGCTCGATCAGTTCCGGGCATTCCAGACCTTGAGTGGCTCCGGATTGTCCGACGAGGATATCGCTGCCCGGCATTTCGTGACACCGGCCGTCGTGAAGCAACGCCTCCGGCTGGCGTCGGTGTCGCCAAAGCTCCACGACGTCTATGCCGAAGACGGCATGACACTCGAGCAGCTCATGGCTTTCTCTGTTACAGCCGACCACGCCAGGCAGGAGCAGGTCTGGGAGAACGTCAGCCGATCCGGCTATGATGAGTCCTATCAGATCCGGCGAATGCTCACGGAAAATACCGTGCGCGCGTCCGATCGCCGCGTTTAGTTCATTGGGCTGGATGCTTACGAGCAGGCTGGTGGCGGCGTTTTGCGGGATCTGTTCGAGCACGATGATGGCGGTTGGCTTCAGGACGTTGCTTTGCTCGACCGTCTCGTGACAGAAAAGCTCAAAGCCGAAGCCGAGACGATTGCAGCCGAAGGCTGGAAGTGGATTTCGGTCGCCGTCGAATTCCCCTACGGCCACACGGAGGGCCTGCGCAAAATCGAGGGCAAACCTGTCGATCTTTCCCTGGAGGATCAGGCCACCGTCGACACCCTCGGCGCGGAGCAAGCCAAGCTTGAAGCCGACTATCAGGATGCCGACGAGTTGCCCGACGACGTCGACCAGCGTCTCGGCGAAATCGAGACGGCACTACTCGCGTTCGAAGACCGGCCGATGGTTTACGATCCGGCCGAGATCGCCCGCGCCGGCGTCTTCGTCAGCATCGATTTCGAAGGGCGCCTCTCGGTGGATCGGGGTTACGTCCGGCCGGAGGACGAGGTGGCCGCGGTCGATCCTGATGTCGGTCAGGGCGCCGATACACAATGGATCGAGGCGAAGGAGGCAGGTAGCTCCGTCCAGCGCACGGTCATCGCGTTTGCTGGCGGCGCTGCTGATACTGAAGACGATGACGAGGACGCGACCAAACCTCTGCCGGATCGCCTGATCACGGAGTTGACAGCGCATCGCACGCTGGCATTGCGGGATGCGCTGGCGGAAAATCCTGCAATTGCGTTCCAGGCGGTGCTGTACAACTTCGTGCTGATGGCTTTTTACCGGTTCGCATCGACCGGAAGCTGCCTTGAGATCAGCCTTCGCACGCCGACCTTTCCGGCTCAAGCGACTGGCTTGAGGGAAAGCGCGTCCGCGAAGGCCGTGGAGGCCCGGCACGATTCCTGGAAAGCACGGTTGCCGAAGGGCGAGAATGATCTCTGGGATGCGCTCACAGCCCTCGACGGCGCCGCACAGGCATCCCTGTTCGCTCACTGCGCGTCATTTGCGGTCAACGCCGTCCATGAGCCGGCCAACTGCTACAATCAGGGCCGCGTATCCGCCCCCGGCGTCCGCACCCGGCTCGCCCGGGCTGACGTGCTGGCACGAGCGGCCGGCCCGGCCTCGACATGGTTCAAGCGAGCTGGAAGCCCTCCGTCGACAATTATCTCGGCCGGGTCACCAAGCCGCGCATTCTGGAGGCGGTGCGGGAAGCAAGAGGCGAATCGTCCGCGCAACTGATCGACCACCTGAAAAAGGCGGACATGGCCAAGGAGGCCGAGCGTCTTCTCGATGGTTCGGGCTGGTTGCCGGAGCCACTGCGTCTTGTCGATCCCAATGCGGCGTCAGGGGAGCAGGAGAGTGAAGCGGGCCCGCTGCCCTAATTCCTCGCCGAGGACGAGGATCGGGACAACGCGAGCGACGATGATCCGCAACAGCTCGACGCGGCTGAGTGACATCGCAGAAGGGACGGCTCCGGCCGTCCGGCAATTGCTTGGGGACCGGTGTGCCGCGCCGGTCCCCATTTTTATGGGCGAGAGCTGAGAGGGAGAGCCGGGCCGGGAAAGGTTTGAGCCGTCGGGTCTTAAGGAGAGCACCTGATGGTTCGACCCGTTTCCTGCTCTCCGAAAGAACCCTGCCATGACCGAATCTCTCGCCGGCGGCGCGGCCGCCGCGCCGCTCTCGATGCGCGCCGCTGCATCTCTCACCTCCGCCGCCGTCAGGGCCGCCCGACAGCTCTCGACCGATCTCGAGCGCGGCCGGCGCATCGATGCCGCTGTCCTGCGCGGCGCCATGGAAGCTGCCGTCCGCGCTTCCGACGCCACTGGCGTCTGGAACTGGAAGACCGCCTACGATGTCTGCGAGGCGGCAACCGTTCTGTTCCTTCGCAAGTTCGGTCCGGCCATCCGGACCAAGGCTGACTCGACGGCCGCGATGCCGCCGATGCTCGCGAAGATCGCCAGTCTTCTTCCCACCCACACACGCCGCTCGGAGGACAGCCAGGCCCTTCAACAGTTCTCGCCGCCGATCCCGCTTGGGCTCGCCGCATGCACCGCGGCCGGCATCACGCCGTCCGATCGGGTTTTGGAGCCCTCTGCGGGGACCGGCTTGCTCGCCATCTTTGCCGAGCTCGCTGGAGGCACCTTGGTACTGAACGAACTGGCCGAGACCCGCGCGGCGTTGCTCGACCAACTATTTGCCAAGGTTACGGTCACGCGGTTCGACGCCGCCCAGATCAATGATCACCTCGATGCGAGTGTCGTACCGAGCGTCGTCTTGATGAACCCGCCGTTCTCCGCGTTGGCGAACGTCGATCGACGGATGGCGGACGCGGCTTTCCGGCACATCGCCTCAGCCTTGGCGCGCCTTTGCGATGGCGGGCGTCTGGTCGCCATTACCGGCGCGAGCTTTGCGCCGGACAATCCGGCGTGGCGAGACGCCTTCGTTCGTCTCCAGGAGAGCGGGCGGGTGGTATTTTCTGTCGCCATCGACGGCGCGGTCTATGCGAAACACGGAACGCAGACCGACACAAGGCTGCTTGTGATCGACAAGTTGCCCGCCGCAGATCCGAAAGTCCTTCCGGCTTCACTTCGCGATGTCGCCACCTTGCTTGACTGGGTGACCCAGTATGTGCCGCCGAGGCTGCCCATCGCGACGCCGATAGCGGTCGACGTCATCAGGCGCCCTGCAGTATCACGAGTGGTCGGCGCATTTGCGCCACGCCCATCGTCCGCTTCGAGCCGCGTAGCGCCCGAAGGCGTAGAACTGATCAACGAGACGGTCGAATGGTCGCCGCCCGAAGGCGCCCGACTGACCGACGCGCTTTATGAGGATTATGGACTGCAGGCGATCCGCATTCCGGACTCGCGTGCGCATCCGACGAAACTCGTGCAGTCTGCCGCGATGGCCTCGGTCGCGCCGCCGAAGCCGTCGCACCGGCTACATCTGCCGGCCAATGTCGTGGCGGATGGCATCCTGTCCGACGCCCAACTTGAAAGTGTCATCTATGCAGGCGAGGCGCATTCCGAATTTCTTGCGGGCTCCTGGACGGTCGATGCGACCTTTGACGTGGTGGCGGCCGCGCGCGACGACGCAGAGAATGCCGTGCGTTTTCGCCGCGGCTGGTTTTTGGGCGACGGCACCGGCGCGGGCAAGGGGCGGCAGGTCGCCGGCATCCTGCTCGATAACTGGTTCAAGGGGCGGCGCCGTGCCGTCTGGATCAGCAAATCCGACAAGTTGACCGAAGACGCGCAGCGCGATTGGTCCGCGCTCGGCATGGAGCGGTTGCTGGTGACGCCGTTGTCACGTTTCCGGCAGGGCACACCGATCCGGCTCGCGGAAGGCGTCCTATTCACCACCTACGCTACGCTGCGCACCGACGAGCGCGGCGAGAAGCTTTCGCGCGTGCGGCAGATCGTCGAATGGTTGGGCTCCGACTTCGACGGAATGATCGTCTTCGACGAGAGCCACGCGATGCAGAACGCGGCAGGCCAGAAGGGCGAGCGCGGCGACCAGGCGGCCTCCCAGCAGGGGCGCGCGGGGCTGAGGCTCCAGCACGCCTTGCCGAATGCCCGCGTCGTCTATGTCTCCGCAACCGGCGCGACCACCGTGCACAACCTCGCCTACGCCAAGCGGTTGGGCTTGTGGGGCGGCGACGACTTCCCGTTTGCGACCCGCGCCGAGTTCGTCGAGGCGATCGAGGAGGGTGGCGTGGCGGCGATGGAGGTGCTGGCGCGCGACCTCAAGGCGCTCGGCCTCTATGCCGCCCGCTCGCTCTCTTACGAGGGCGTCGCGTACGAGCTCGTCGAGCACCAGCTCACGCCCGAGCAGATTCGGATCTACGACGCGTACGCCGGCGCGTTCAGCGTCATCCATAACAACCTCGACGCGGCAATGCGGGCCGTCAACATCACGGGCGAGACCGGTACGCTGAACGGCCAGGCCAAATCGGCCGCGCGATCGGCTTTCGAGAGCGCCAAACAGCGCTTCTTTGGTCACCTCCTGACCTCAATGAAGACGCCGTCGCTGATCCGCTCGATCGAGTGCGATCTCGACGCCGGCCATGCCGCCGTCATCCAGATCGTTTCGACCGGCGAGGCGCTGATGGAGCGCCGGCTCGCCGAGATCCCGACCGAGGAGTGGGGCGACGTCCAGGTCGACATCACCCCGCGCGAGTATGTCCTCGACTATCTCGCCCATTCCTTTCCGGTCCAGCTCTACGAGCCCTTCACGGACTCGGAGGGCAACCTCTGCTCGCGGCCTGTTTATCGCGATGGGCAGCCGGTCGAGAGCCGCGAGGCGGTAGCCCGCCGCGACCGCCTCATCGAGAAGCTTGCCTCGCTGCCGCCGGTGCCAGGCGCGCTGGACCAGGTGGTCGAGCGTTTCGGCACTGATCTGGTAGCGGAGGTGACCGGCCGCTCGCGCCGCATCATTCGCAGGGGCGACCGGCTGGTCGTCGAAAACCGGGCCGGTTCGGCCAACCTCACCGAGACCTCGGCCTTCATGGATGACATCAAGCGGATCCTCGTGTTCTCCGACGCGGGCGGCACGGGGAGGAGCTACCATGCCGAGCTGTCGGCGCGGAATCGCCGCCTGCGCGTCCACTATTTGCTCGAGCCCGGCTGGAAAGCGGACGCCGCGATCCAGGGGCTCGGCCGCGCCAACCGGACCAACGAGGGGCAGCCGCCGCTGTTTCGTCCTATCGCTACCGACGTGAAGGCCGAAAAGCGATTTCTGAGCACCATTGCCCGTCGGCTCGACACGTTGGGCGCGATCACGCGCGGCCAGCGCCAGACCGGAGGGCAGGGCCTGTTCCGGCCCGAGAACAATCTCGAAAGTCAGTACGGGCGTGATGCGTTGCGCCAACTCCACACGCTGCTCGCGCGCGGCAAGGTCGAGGGCTGCTTGCTCGAGAGGTTCGAGGATGCGACCGGCCTGAAGCTCACGGATCCCAATGGGCTCAGGGATGACTTGCCGCCGATCACGACTTTCCTGAACAGGTTGCTGGCGCTCACGATCGATCTTCAGAATATCCTGTTCACCGTCTTCGAGCAGCTGTTGACCGATCGGATCGACGGCGCGGTCGCGTCGGGCAGCTATGACGTCGGGCTGGAAACGCTCCGAGCTGAGAGCTTTGTCGTCACCGATCGGCGGACGATCTACGTCCATCCGAGCACAAGCGCCGAGACCCGGCTGCTCACGATCACCCAGCGCCAGCGCAATCATCCTGTGAGCCTGGATGACGCTCTCGGTCGTCTTTCCGATCTTCGTGCTGTCTTGATGATCAATGAGCGCTCGGGGCGAGCCGCGGTGCATGTCCCAGCCCCAAGCTTTATGCTCGACGACGGCGAGATCGAGCGGCGCGTCCGCCTGATCCGGCCGATGGAGCAGCACAGCATCCCCCTCGACATGATGGCGGAAAGCCATTGGGTCGGGGCGGACCGTGAACGCTTCGCCGCGGCTTGGCTCGCGGAGCTTGCCGAGGTGCCCGAGTTCACGGACAGCACGATCCACGTCGTGGCCGGCTTGCTGCTGCCGATTTGGACGCGGCTGCCGAACGAGTCGACCCGGGTCTATCGGCTGCAGACCGATGCGGGTGAGCGGATCATCGGCCGCAAGGTCTCGGCGACCTGGGTCGCGAATGCCCTTGCGGCGGACGCGCCGGCGTTGACGCCGGACGCTGCCTTCGCCGCGCTGATGGAGGGACGGACCGTCCTCGAGCTTGCGGAGGGACTCCAACTTCGCCGTGTCCGAGTGATGGGCGCACACCGCATCGAACTCTCGGGCTTCAACGACACCATGCGCGATCGCTTGCGGGCTTACGGCCTCTTTGGAGAGATCATCTCCTGGAAGCTGCGCATGTTCGTGCCGACGGACGCGAGCGGCGTCGAGATCCTGTCGAAGGTGCTCGATACCTATCCGGTTGCGCGCATCGGTGAGCGGGAGGCCGCCTGATGCCCCGCGATGCTTCCGAACTGGCAGGCCGCCGCGCGCGCGAGGCGGAGGCGGTGTGCCGACACTATCTCTCCAATGGCAAGCGGGCGGGCCGGTACTGGCTGGTCGGCGACGTCCACAACACCCCGGGCCGCTCGCTATTCGTGCGGCTCCAGGAATCGCCGAAGGGGCCGGCGGGCAAGTGGACCGATGCGGCAACGGGGGAACATGGCGACCTCCTCGACATCATCCGCGAAAGCCTGGCTTTGCGAGACTTCCACGAGGTCGCCGAGGAGGCGAGGCGATTTCTGAGGCTGCCTCGTACTGAACCGGAACTCGTCCCGAAACCCTTTCGTCCATTAGCACCGGCTGGATCGCAAGAGACGGCAAGACGGCTTTTTGTCATATCGCAACCGATCGAGGGGACCGTGGTCGACGCATATTTGCAGCGTCGCGGAATAGGGCGCATCCACCATGGTGGCAGCCTGCGCTTCCATCCACGCTGCTACTATCGACCGGACGATCATCTGCCGACCGAGACCTGGCCGGCGATGATCGCCTGCGTCACGGATCTCGAAGGACAGATCACCGGCGTACATCGCACCTGGCTCGATCCGGACAGCTTCGATCGTGTTCGGCTCGGCAAGGCTCCGATCGATACTCCACGACGCGCCATGGGCGACCTTCTCGGCAATGCCGTTCGGTTCGGTGTGGTGGACGACGTGCTCGCTGCCGGCGAGGGTATCGAAACCATGCTGTCGTTGCGCTACGTGCTGCCGAGCATGCCGATGGCGGCTGCGCTTTCGGCCAATCACCTCTCAGCCATGATGCTCCCGTCTAGCCTGCGCCGGCTCTATGTTGCGCGAGATGCCGATGCCGCCGGTGATGCGGTGCTGGCAATTCTCAGCCAGCGCGCAGCAGACGCCGGCATTGAAGCGGTCGTACTGTCGCCCCAGCTGGGCGACTTCAACGAAGATCTGCATGTCTTCGGCCTCGACGCCCTCCGAGCAGCATTGCGGCTTCAGCTCGTGCCAGAGGATGTCGTTCGCTTTCTGCATTCGTCGACGGTGGCCGCGGAATAGCTCTTGGTCTCCGATCGACGGTGTATCGGCCGGTCGTAGGCGAGGCCAATACCGGAAGAGAACGCGACCTCGGCCTTCTAGAGGGCGATCGGACGGCAAGCGGCCCGGGCCGGCAATGGCTGCGTCCGGCTATTTTCCGCCGCGCGCCAGCGACGGAAAGACACATTGTGCATGTGGCCAGCGCGCTTTGCATCGCGAAGCAAAATAGCCGGCCTCCGCCATCCTCCGCTACCGCTTCGGCCCTGTCGGGTTCTGGCCCGTTCCGCCTGCCGTCAGAGGATCGCCACGAAGGCCGCGATGGTCGCGGCCGATCCGGCAAAGGACCCTTCCATGACCGACCATGACGACATCGAACCGCCGCATGCCTCTTCCCCGACCGACCACGTCCTCACCGAATTGCAGCTCTTCGGCTACCGCCCCTTCGACGACCAGCCCGATCCAAGGCCCCTTCCGGAGGACAAAATGATCGCCGGCGCCGTGGCCGATATCTTCGATGCCCTGGTTGCGACCTTGAACGACACGCGGCTCGAGCCGGACCTCGACGATCTGCTCTGGTCGACCGTGAACCTGTTCCACCGTGCCGTCGATCGCATCGAACGCCACCTCGACGACAACGAGCAGGCGCAGCACCAAAGCCAGCGCGAACAGAACGGCTCCGAAGTACGTTCGGTCGAACTCGAGCGCCTGACGACCGAAGGCATCACGCTGATCGAGCGCCGCAATTGCCTGGAACTGTTCCGGGATCAGGCCATCGCGCGATTTGAGGTCAACACCGGCTCAGCTTGGCGTCCTCGGTCGGGATCATTGGTCAATCACCGAACGCTCACCGCGGCAATGATCGACTCCCGCGACTTCATCGCCGCCAAGCGTCGTTCCGAGACTGAGGTCATGTTGCCACCAGGGCCGAAAATCGCACTCACCGGTGGGCTCGACTTCAACGACCACCACCTCGTCTGGGATCGGCTCGACAAGGTACATGCCAAGCATCCCGACATGGTCCTCCTGCATGGCGGCTCCCCGAAAGGCGCCGAACTGATCGCCTCGAAATGGGCGACCAATCGCAAGGTGCCACAGATCGCCTTCAAACCCGATTGGACGAAACACGCCAAGGCGGCGCCGTTCAAGCGCAACGATGCCATGCTCGAACTCCTGCCGATCGGCGTCATGCATTTCCCGGGCACGGGAATCCAGGACAATCTCGCCGACAAGGCGAAGCGGCTCGGCATTCCCGTCTGGAGGTTCGGCGGCGCGTGAGCGCCGTCGCCTCCAAGACGCCAAGGTGGAGTTGCACGCCGCAACTCCGCCTCGTTTCGTTTTTACATCCAAAACTGCGCCTTGGTGGTGGTGGAAGGCGCGATCGATAAATCCATGCACATGGAGCCACCACCATGCTCGCGCTTGGACTTGTTCTCAACACACTCGGCATTGGCTTGTTCTGCTGGGCCATCTTTGCGCTCGCTGTGTATGCCCTGCCATTTTTCGTCGCACTCAGTGTCGGGATGTTGGCATTTCGTCATGGCGCGGGCGTCTTCGGCGCACTGCTTATAGGAATTGCTTCTGGCACGCTGACGCTTGCCGCTGGTCAGGTCGCCGTCGCCGTTAGCCGGTCCTTGACCTTGCGCGTCGCCATCGCAACCGTATTCACGGTCCCTGCAGCGATCGCCGGCTATCAGGTGATTTTTGCCCTGTCGCAGATCGGGGTGCCTTCATTGGCTTGGCGCGAGGCGTTCGCATGCCTAGGAGCGGTTTGCATCGGCGGCACGGCATGGACACGCTTGGTCGTTTTTGCGGGGACCCTCCCGTCGGAGTCGGCCGGGGTGGTGGAGAATGCGCCTGAACCAGTTCTCACAGCCGCCGCGCACGAGCGGTGAGGCTTCGTCGCCATCATCGGCCGAGCAAGACGGCACAGGGCGTCACGGCGAACGAGGGATCATCGAGCTTGAGCGAGAGGTAACCGCGTTCCCTCCTCGGGGCGCTTAAGCAAGCCGTACCGGTCTCTGTCTGGCCCACATAGCTGCGGTGAAGCGACGCGCTCCGTTCGATCATTCCTTCCGGGACGATACCGCCCTTTGCGGCAGATTGTTTCTCTTTCTGCGCCGAACCGTACCAACCCCTTGTTCAGCGCAACCGAGATTCGCCAGTCTTCTTCCTAAGATTGCGGTTCAGCACGCGGACCACGTGGCCTCTTTGATGGCTTGATCTGGCCGAAGACCGGCTGCGCCTCGATCGTCTGAGCCGCAACGCCGTTGACGCGACTTTCTTCCCCTGGGCTTCGCCCATTCCGCGCGAGACAAGAAAGTCGCCACAACGACGTCCTCCGCTGCGCTGCGGCCCGCGAGCGGGTGCGTCGCCGATCGTCTTCGGCCTCTAGATCGCCATCGAGGCCGCGGTGGTCGCGGGCTCGAAACACAACAGGAGAAGAGACATGGCCAACATCGGTTCTTTCAAGAAGGTCGGCAACGATTTCCAGGGCGAGATCATCACCCTGAGCTTGCAGGCCAAGGGCGTCCGCATCGTCGCCGAGACCAACCGCTCCAACGACAACGCTCCCAGCCACCGCATCTATGTAGGCCGGGCGGAGATCGGGGCAGCCTGGTCGAAGCGCTCCGAAGAGGGACGCGACTACCTCTCGCTCAAGCTCGACGACCCCTCGTTCAACGCGCCGATCTATGCAAACCTGTTCGATGAGGAAGGCGGCGAAGGCTACACCTTGCTCTGGTCGCGGCCGCGCAAGAACGGAGAGTGAGGCTCATTACCGCCAAGCCCCTCCCGACGACCTCGGGCGGGGCTCCCTCTTGGAGAAAAGCCGACCGAGCAAAGCTGCAGCTGGACCGGCTTGGTCGCGTCGATTTTCAAGTTTAAGACACGCACTTACGTGGCGCTTGTCCGCATGGCTTGAACTCGCCCAAATGCTATTGCTTCTTGGAACGCAGACGCGCTGACTTGCGACCCTTAGGCAATGTCTTGGGTGTGGCCGCTCCCCTGGGTGGCTGAACAAAGAATTCAGATAAATGAACGCCTAGCGTCTCGGCGAGCCGGTCGAGAAGATCAATTGTCGGATTCTCGGATTGCCGCTCAAGGCCGCTCATATATGAGCGGTCGATCCCGGCATCGTAGGCCAGTTGCTCTTGCGGAATACCGCGATCCACGCGGATCCGGCGCACATTCCAGGCAACGAGCGCACGAGCTTTCATGCGCTCAAACAGCCATTAGGCAGACCATCAAACCACTGGCTATAACCGAACTATTTTGGTAAGTTTCGCTTACAATGCAGATTAGCGAAGTGCGCGCATAAGCCTACATGACGAAGCCACCGTTAGATCCCGATGTCGCGGATGTTGCGCCGCATGAGCCGGTGCTGACGACCTATGACGAGCAGCATCTCGTGACGTACTGGCGACTTCTTGATGCCGAAGCCGATGGCGCGGATTGGAAAGAAGTGACCCGGATCGTGTTGCACATCGATCCCGATCGTGAACCGGATCGCGCTCGCAATGCGTTTGATAGTCATCTGGCCCGCGCAAAATGGATGGCAGACCACGGCTACCGTGACTTGCTTCGCGGCGGCGCTCCTAAATAGCAAAATCTGTCATGAAGAATTCGCACTTGAGAACAGATTTCCCCGCTGACGCGTGATCGCCTGCAGGCATCACGCAATGCATAATTGGTGACTTCCCCGACAATCCCAAGCTTCATAGACATTGCGCCGCAATCGAGTTACGGCAGGAGATAACAGCAATGTCTGAGTTCGACTGGCGCTCACCGGAGGCGTATCAGCACGCTATCAAGTCGGGCGAGATGGCGGATTTCGCCTGGGAGTCACTGCGGCGCAGCCCGAACTATCGAGCTTCCTATCGTGAAAATCGATCCCAAATGACCTCCGAGTTCCGAAGGAGATGGGGCGTCTGCTTTCGCCCATGACCCGCAGGGGTCCTTTCACCAACAGACTATCTTCTGGGCACCTGAGGCGTTGCCGACGGTGGTGCCGGTCGTTCGCAGCGCGTCCGGCTCAAAAACGGTCGGCGCGGGGCTACAGCTTGCCGACCTTTCATCGGGCGCCATCAGACAGGCATCTGACGGCTGGCATGCCGTATTGCGCATTCAAGGGGCACAACATCATCTCTGGCTGAAAGAGGCGCCGCAGTTTGGTGTCTCTTATGCGGCCGAACTGCCGCTCGATGCGGACTTTGAGATCCGCGCCCACGCCTCACATCGGCTGTGGCGCACAATCAACGGCCGCCCGCCGGGACCTCCCTTTCATCAGATTTCGGCGCAGCGGCGCGAACGACTCGTCTTGGTGCTGCGTGCGCTCGATGGACACATGGAGGGTGCTTCCTATCGCGTCATCGCCGAGGTGCTGTTCGGCCGAAAACGCATCCCCGAGCGCGCCTGGAAAACCCACGAAATGCGCAGCCGGACCATCCGCCTGGTGCAGGCTGGTTTGGCTCTGATGCGCGGCGGCTATCGCGCATTGCTACGTCCTTCACCTCGCAAGGAGTAGAGCAGGGGTGCCGAAAATCATCGTTCGATCTTCGGCATCCCCCTTGGCACGCTGACTGCGCCATCGTGACCGTCGACGCGCGGGCCGAGCCGGCCGCGCTCCAGACGACCACGGAGCCTCGCAAATGCCCGATCCGAACGCCGGCCTGCCGCCGCGATACCTGCGCACGCCCGAGGCGGCGCGCTTTCTCGGACTCTCCGGCCGAACCCTGGAAAAGCACCGCACCTATGGGACAGGCCCGACCTACCGCAAGCTCGGCGGTCGCGTTGTGTATGCGATCGAGGACCTGAAGGCGTGGGTTGACCGTGGCGCCAAAACGTCCACCAGCGATCCCGGCACAGGCACGGTCCTGCCCGCGAAACGGCACACACCGATTCCGTATGCCGGCAAGGAGCGGCGCTGACCCATGCCGGACAGCAACTCCACTGCAAGCAGCAGGCGGCGATCAGAGCGCGACCAACTCGATCTGTTTCGCGCCCTCCCGGGCGATCTGGCGCCACGGGACGCACAAGACTTGATGGCGTATCCGTTCTTTTCGCTGGCAAAGTCGAGGCGTATTGTTCCCATCGATTTCCGCGCTGGGACCATCACCATTCGTGTCGAAGCCGTGCCGGAACATGGCATCGCGACGATCTGGGACGCGGACGTTCTGATCTGGGCTGCCTCGCAGATTGTCGAAGCCCGTGATGCCGGCCTGAAAACGTCCCGCCTGATGGCAGCGACCCCTTACGAGATCCTGACCTTCGTCGGCCGCGGCACCAGCGTGCGCGACTACGACCGCCTGAAGGCTGCGCTCGACCGGCTGCAATCGACCACTGTGATGACATCGATCCGGCAGCCGAGCGAACGGCGGCGGCATCGCTTCTCCTGGATCAACGAATGGAAAGAAACTGCCGATCCGCACGGGCATGCCCGTGGAATCGAGCTGATCCTGCCCGATTGGTTCTACACGGGCGTTCTCGATGAAGCGCTCGTGCTGACGATTGACCGCGCCTATTTCGATCTGACCGGTGGATTGGAGCGCTGGCTCTATCGCCTCGTCCGCAAGCACGGCGGCCGTCAGAATGGTGGTTGGAGCTTCGGCGTCGTACATCTCCACGCCAAATCCGGCAGCTTATCGCCAATCAAGCACTTTGCTTACGACCTGCGCCAGATCGTCCGTCGGCAGACGCTGCCGGGTTACAAACTTATCATCACGCAGGACCCAAACGGCGCCGAGCGACTGAATTTCGCACCAGTCCCCATCGGCCCGTCGAGCAAGCGACTGCGCAAGCGCGGCGTCGTCCTTCCTGCTGGGGACAAGCTGTGAATTCACTCGTGCTATCAGGGACCAGAACCCTCGTGCCATCGGGGACGCGATGCTCGTGCTATCGGGGACCGGAAACAAAGCTAAGGTTCTGCGGCTCCAAGACTTCCTGCTCCCGTAACTTTCCTAACATACTGATACTAACTTCCTGTTGTGAATCAGTACATTGTGAACAAGTCGGCCGTGCATGCAGCGAGCATGCCTCATGCACTTACTCTCTCACGCGCAAAACTCTTCTGCAATGCGAATCTGTTCTCCTATCTGCGCGCGCAAGTGCGATCGCGCGCAAAATTACGCGATCACCAGCATCGGCATCACCGCATCACGTTCGTCAGTTTCCTTTGCAGCCACTCGCTCGTCGAGGAGAACTCGCTAACATCCGTGGTTGGCACGATGGCCACCACAAGCCGGAATCTGAGGAAAGGGCGGTCAGGCTAACCTGCGCCGTGCTTGATGGCTTCAAACCTCGTCATGAAGCCGCCGGCAAGAAAAGTTGCGATCTCACCCAGATCCCCGTCTCCTCGGGAGACGCCGCTCCGCCGTGGCGGAAGGAAAAGGCGCGCGTGGAAGCGGCCGGGTCGCGGAGGCCCTTACACCGCCGCAGCGACCCGGCCGCGCTTGCCGCCGGCGCCAAACCGGAACGTGGTGCCATCGATCCAGATCTTGTGCAGCAGCACGGCGAGCGCGCGCGCCACCGCGGTCGTCGCACGCTTCAGACCCTTCTTCCTGGCCAGCCGCAGGCCCCACAGCCGCAGCTTAAAATTCTTTGGAATGCGCGTCATGATCGCGATCGCCGCCTCGTACAGCATCGCCCGTGTCAGCTCATCGCCGCATTTGGAGATGCTGCCGATCCGGTCGGTCTGGCCGGACTGATAGCGCCGCGGCGTCAAGCCGAAATGGGCGCCGACATTGGTCGACTTCCGGAATCGCGCCGGATCATCGACGGTGGCGCGGAACGTCAATGCCACCAGCGCGCCGACGCCAGGCACGGTCATCATCCGTCGCACCGCGCTGTCGCCGCGCGCTGCCGCCAGCGCCAGGCGGTGCAGTTTTGCCAGCTGCAGCCGCATCGCATTGCGGGCGTCCAGCAGCGGCCCGACGATCGCTTCCAGTTCCTTCTTCCCGGCCAGGAGATCGCGCACCCGCGCCTCAAAACGGCCGACCGAGATCTCGCCGACCTTAAGGCCGAACGGGCGCAACAGGCCGCGGATCATGTTCTCCATGTCCAGCACCTTGCCGAGCAATGCCTTGCGCCCGACCAGCAGCGCCCGCAACATCTGTGCGCTCTCCGACTTGACGTGAACCGCGCGGAACCAGCCGGTCCGCATCATCTGGGCAATGCCCCTGGCGTCGTTGCGGTCGGTCTTGTTCAGCATCGCGTTCAGCGCCGCCTTGGCGTGCCGGGTCTCGATGCAGGTCACGGGCAGGCCCTTGTCGGACAGCGCCGTGAACAGCCAGGCCGAGTAGGAGAACGCTTCCAGCCCGACGCGCTTGAGCTGGATTCCGCATTCCGCAAGACACAGCTCGATCGCGTCCGGATCGGTCGCGAGTTTCGCCTCCCGGACCACCTTGCCGTCGCCGTCCACCACGCAAATGTTGGTCACCTCCAGCGACAAATCAAGCCCTGCATAGACGTCCATCATGCGCCTCCACCGTCGATCGCCGGCACGCACCGCGCGTTCCGTTCGCGAATCGCTCTGCAGCATTTTCGCAGCACCACGGCCGGCGAAGGGGCACCGGTCACTACCCCGGCTAACGTACTCTCCTTCGGATTCCTTCTAACGAATTGGAGCCACTCGGCTGTGATTCTCGGCAGCAGCAGGAACGCTGCAGCGCTTCGACAACGCCGATCATCGGCGCATCATCACAACCGTTCTGCCGAAACCAAGGCTCTGACGTCGATGCGCTGGCGACAGCGCACCCGTTGGCATGTCCAAAATTTCACTCAGAACTATGGAGTAGCCGGGTGAGCGACCTCATGACTGTTGAGCTCTTGTGGCTCGAAAAGCGGATCGAGAACCGAATCAGGTTCGGCAAGCCTGTATCGGAGAAGATCATTGACCAGCACCGGCGCATTCTCTCGTTCGTTCCCGGCAGCATCTTTGCGTTCGTGCGCTGGACCTCCAATGACTTCGGGACCATCCTGTCTCGAATCGACATTCTGCGCGCGATTACACCGGGGCAGCGGTATTCGACCGTGCCTTGGGTCAGCCCTGGCGGCGAAAGCCTGCTGCGACTGGCGGGCTGGCGAAAGGTCGAGCGCGTTCTCCAGTTGATCGATGCCGTGGAGTCACTCGGCATCGATCCTGCCGATGCAGCCCCCGAATACTGGCATCACATCCACAACCGTCTTTCCGTCAACGAAACGCCACGACCTTATACGCGTGCGCGCCACCAGGCGTGGCTCCACCGGCGCAGGATGGTGTTCTGATGGGACGGTTAAGGATCATCCTTGCGATATGTGGGGCCACAACGCTCGCGCTTTGGCCGGCGACCGACACCTCACTATCGTACATCTGGAACGCTTCCGAAAGTGTGCCGATCGGCCTCTACCGTTTGCAAGGGACCGCACGATTACACATCACTGAGCTCGTGGCCGTTCGGCCACCAGAACCGCTTGCGAGCTTCCTCGACTTCAACGGCTATTTGCCGAGCGGTCTTCCGATGCTCAAGCGCGTGCTGGCGTTGCCCGGACAAACCGTCTGCAGAACGGGACTCACTATCGTCGTCGACGGCATCGAAATGGGCCAGGCACGCGAGCGCGACCGCCGCGGCAGGCCGTTGCCCGCCTGGCAGGGCTGCCGGGTCCTCGCCGAGGACGAGGTCTTTCTCATGAACTGGCAGTCGCCGGAGTCCTTTGACGGCAGATATTTTGGACCACTCCCGAGCTCAGCCGTCATCGGGCAAGCGGTACCGGTGTGGACCAAGGAGGACTGACGAATGCCGGATTTGCTCCACTGGCTTGCGGTTTCTGTGTTCGGCCGATCGCAACATCATTGCTCCATCCCGGCCAAATTGCCGGCAATCGGCACGCGGCGCGGCCGTCTCGCGCCGGCTCAGTGCCGGCCGGGAAGAGCTTTGTCCTTGGCGGCTGCCCGCACATTGCTATCTCGAGCCGCTGCTTGCTTTTTGGGAATTCTGCTGACGTTCGGAGCGCCATCGGCCGGTAGAGCGGAGCTTGGATCGCGCGCACGAGCTTCGCGCTCCTCAAACCTGCTTCCGGGCCTTGCATACGCCGCGTTTGTGACCGAAGCCTCGCATCGGTTAGTGATCCCGGAGCGTTGGATCCGGGCCGTCATGCAGGCCGAAAGCGGCGGTAATGCGCACTCCATATCACCTCGCGGAGCGCTCGGGTTGATGCAAATCATGCCCGCGACCTGGGTCGAGCTGAGCGTTCGTTACGATCTCGGTATGGATCCGTTTGATCCTCACGACAACATTATGGCTGGGACAGCGTACCTTCGCGAGATGCTCGATCGTTTCGGATCAGTAGGGTTTCTTGCAGCCTACAATGCTGGACCAAGACGGTACGAGGAGCACCTGGCCACCGGTCGAGCGCTTCCGGATGAAACACAGATCTACATCGCTACACTCGCACCATTGATCGGTATTGAGCAGCGCAACAGCAGTGGTTCGGCTTCCAGACGCTTCGCCGCGTGGCAGCAAGCGCCACTCGTTGTTGAGCGGTCCAAGAGCTTATCGGCTGACACCAACTCGGCATCCGGTCTCCGCACGATGAATCCGTCGAAAGCAACGCCAAGGGCGGGTGCAACTGCACTCGTCCCTCGCGCGACGGGCCTGTTTGTGCGGCGATCAGACGAGGTGCAGTCCCGATGATCGCAATCGCATTTCGTCGCATGATGTCGAAGCCAGTCGCAACGTTGAGAGTGGTCGGCAGAGAGCCGGGAGTGAGCGACCGGGGAGGGCAGGGTAAAAGCCGCAAGGTGCGGCCGGTCGGTCGGGACGGGAATCACCAGCAAATTCAAATCACGCTGCAAACATTGCCAATGTCCAGCAAACCTTGCGACTTTCGGCAACGCGCTATTTTGGTTCGGCTTTCGACAACCTGCGGAGCGGACGATGGCCGGTAACGATGATTTCCGCATCCGTCCCGGCCGCATCCGCTCGACGCGCCCGGCTCGGACAAAACCGTTCCTGGCGCAGGCCCTCAAAGCTGCGCAGAAGGCCGGCGGCCTCTCACGTGGTGGCCGCAGCCATGGCAGCACGTTTGGGCGCGGCCGCGCGGCGAGCCTTGTCGCGTCGCGGCTCCTCAACAACCGCGCCCGCAGCGCCATCATCAAGGCGCGCGTCGTGCGCCGGATGCGTTCGCCAGGCGCGCTGCGTGCCCATATCGGTTATCTCCAGCGCGATGGCGTCACGCGCGACGGAGCGCCCGGCAAGCTCTTTGACGCTAGCGGCGATGAGGCCGACGGCCGCGCCTTCGCCGAGCGCTGCGAGGACGATCGGCATCATTTCCGGTTCATCGTCTCGCCCGATGATGCCACTGAGCTGGAAAGCTTACGAACCTTCACCCGCGAATTGATGGAACAGGCTGCGCGCGACCTTGGCACCAAACTCGATTGGGTGGCGGTCGATCATTGGAACACAGAGCACCCGCATATCCACGTTCTCGTGAGGGGCCGTGGCGATGACGGCAAGGACCTTGTCATCAGCCGGGACTATATATCGAGAGGCTTGCGCGCACGTGCCGGGGATCTCGTCACGCGTGAACTCGGCCCGCGATCAGAGCTGGAGATCCGCCAAAACCTGGACAGGGAAGTGACGGCTGAACGTTGGACCAGGCTCGATCGGGTGCTGGCCCGGGAAGCAGGGGCGGCGGACGGGGTCATTGATCTCCGGCCGAGTCGGGAACCCGCGCGCGACCCGTTGCGGGAGATTCGGATCGGAAGGATGCGCAACCTCGAGCGGCTGGGCCTGGCTGAGTCGGCCGGGCCGGCGCGCTGGGTGCTGGCGGCGGATGCAGAGCAGCGCCTGCGAGCGCTTGGCGAGCGTGGCGATATCATCAAGCGGCTGCACAAGAGCCTCACCAAGGATAGCGTCACGCGCGCACCGTCATCCTGGGCACTCGAAGGCGAACGCCATGGCGAACCCGTGATCGGCCGCCTTATCGCACGTGGGCTTGACGATGAGCTGAGGGGCTCGGCCTTCGCCGTCGTCGACGGCGTCGATGGGCGCGTTCATCACCTGAAACTCCCCGAGATCGAGGCGGCTGGTGACGGGCCGGTTGGCGGCATTGTAGAGCTGCGGCGGTTCGAGGATACGAGGGGCCGCCAGCGGATCGCGCTGGCTGTCCGCTCAGACCTCAATCTTGACCAGCAGGTGACGGCGGATGGGGCGACCTGGCTCGACCGGCGCCTGGTCGCTCGCGAAGGCGCCGATTTCTCTCGTGCCGGTTTCGGCGCCGAAGTCCGCGCCGCGCTCGACCACAGGATCGACGCCCTCGTAGAGAAGGGCCTCGCCAGCCGGGATGGCGACAAGGTCACACTCGGTCGCAACCTGATTGGCTCCCTGCGCAACCGCGAGCTCGAGGCCGTGGGGCGGCGCTTGGCCTCCGAAACCGGGCTGGCGCATTTGCCCGCGGAGGCAGGAGAGTCCGTTTCGGGGGTTTACAGCCGGAGGCTATCGCTCGCCTCCGGCCGCTTCGCCATGATCGACAACGGCCTCGGTTTCCAGCTCGTGCCCTGGTTACCGTCGCTGGAGCGTGAACTGGGCAGGCAGGTGAGCGGCATTGCCGGTCCTGGCCGGGTGGATTGGAGTTTCGGCCGCAAGCGCGACCTCTCGCTTTGACCCACCGATTTCCGCGCCAATCTGCGCGCGACTACGACACCGAGCGGATCGCCGTTGCGCTGTCAGCTAGCGTTGCCGCATTGCCTCGGTCCATGTCCGCGACAAAGATTGTCTGGAGCCAACTGATCGTCGTCTCGCTGGTCGTGCTCGCCTTCCTCTGGGCAGCGACCGAGTGGACGGCCTGGCGTCTGGCCTTCCAGCCGCAGCTCGGTCCCGCCTGGTTCATGATCGGGCACTGGCCGATCTATCAGCCAGCCGCGTTTTTCATCTGGTGGTTCGAATTCGATGCCTATGCACCCGTCATCTTCATGCAGGGCGCTTGCATCGCGGCCGGAGGCGGAATAGCAGCCGTTGGCGTCGCCATCTTCCTCTCGGTCTGGCGGGCCAAAGAAGCGCAGAACGTCACGACCTATGGCTCGGCGCAATGGGCGGATGCGCGGGAGATTCGGCGTGCTGGGCTTCTTGGCCCCGACGGCGTCGTGCTCGGCCGCTTTGGCCGCAACTATTTGCGGCACAACGGTCCGGAACACGTGCTGTGCTTTGCTCCGACGCGCTCGGGCAAGGGCGTCGGCCTTGTCATTCCGACACTTCTGACCTGGCCGAGCTCCACCATCGTCCACGACATCAAGGGCGAGAACTTCCAGCTGACATCGGGCTGGCGCGCCCGCTTTGGCCCCGTGCTCCTGTTCGATCCGACCAATCCGGCAAGTGCCGCCTACAATCCGCTGCTCGAGATCCGCAAGGGCGACTGCGAGGTGCGGGACGCACAGAACATCGCCGACATCCTCGTGGACCCGGAAGGAGCCCTCGAGCGCCGCAATCATTGGGAGAAGACCAGCCACTCCCTGCTCGTCGGCGCGATCCTGCATGTCCTCTACGCGGAAGCCGATAAGACGCTCGCCGGCGTTGCCAACTTCCTGTCCGACCCGTCGCGGCCAATCGAAGCGACGCTGAATGCGATGCTCGCAACGCCGCATCTGGGAGAGCGGGTTCATCCCGTGGTCGCTTCGGCGGCGCGCGAGCTCCTGAACAAGAGCGAAAATGAACGCTCGGGCGTCTTGTCAACGACGATGAGCTTTCTGGGGCTTTATCGCGATCCCGTCGTCGCCAAGGTGACCGGCAGATGTGACTGGCGTATCCGCGAGCTCGTGGACGGGGATCGGCCGATCTCCCTTTACCTGGTGGTGCCGCCATCCGATATCGCCCGCACAAAACCCTTGATGCGACTCGTGCTCAACCAGATCGGACGACGCTTGACCGAAAGCCTGGATACAAGCCGGCGGCGGCAGCAGCTGCTCCTCATGCTCGATGAGTTCGCAGCACTCGGCCGGCTCGACTTCTTTGAGAGCCAGCTCGCCTTCATGGCCGGCTACGGCATCCGCAGCTTTCTGATCACCCAGAGCCTGAACCAGCTCGAACGCGCCTATGGCCCGAACCACGCTATTCTCGACAATTGCCATATCCGGATCGCGTTCTCGACCAACGATGAGAGAACTGCCAAACGGGTATCGGACGCGCTCGGAACCGCGACCGAGATGCGGGCGATGAAGAACTACGCCGGGCATCGCCTCTCGCCCTGGCTCGGCCACCTGATGGTAAGCCGCCAGGAGACCTCCCGGCCGCTGCTCACGCCCGGCGAAGTCATGCAGCTCTCGCCCGATGAAGCGGTCGTGATGGTCTCGGGCGTGCACCCAGTGCGCGCCCGCAAGGTTCGGTACTACGAGGATCCGCAATTCCAAAGCCGGGTATTGCAACCGTCGGGCACAGGTCCAGCCGCACCGATCGCTCTGCCGGATGAGTGGTCGGGCCAAACGCCGATTCCGCCCTCCGTCGAGCTTCTCGCGACCTTAAAGCACAGAGCCCGGGATACGAATGGCGGTATTCGCCGCGAACCCGAACTGCCGCAACATGAGGAAGTGGTGATCAGCTCCCCCCTTGCCGAAGACGAGTTCGACACCGCCCCCGACGATGGCGACGCCGACGTCGTCCAGGCGCTAGCCATGAGGCGCTCGATGCACGGTCTTGCACGTTCTGTCAGCCTCGACCCTGACGACAAGATGGGGCTTTGAGCGGTCGTCATGAAAAAGGTCCAGCTGAGCATCTACCTCGATCCCGGCATCTTCGGCAGCCTCGAGGCTCTCGCAAAACGTCACGGCAAGCCCAAGTCTCTGGTCGCCGAGGCCGCGATCTCTTCATTCCTCTCGCCGGACGACTCCGACCGGCGGGAGGCTGCCATAGCCAAGCGGCTCGACCGCATCGTACGCATGCTGGAACGACTCGAACGGAATGAGGGTGTCACGCTGGAGACGATCGCATTGTTCGTCCGCTTCTGGCTGACGTCTACCCCCGCCTTGCCCGAGCAGTCGAGCCCAGCCGCGCGTGCCAAGGGCGGTGAGCGCTACGACCGCTTTGTCGAAGCTCTGGGGCGACGACTTTCTAGTGGATCGACGGTACTTAAGGAAGTGAGCATGGAATCAAGCGATCCTGGGAGTACGACGCCAGTCACAGGCGATCCCGGCTCTCATTGATCGACCGACCATCCTTTCTATTCCTACGCCAGAACACGAGCGCCGTCTCCTGTCGCTTGATATCGTTGCGCTGCTGCCTTTCTGTCGCCGCCACTACTCATCAATCCATGCGGAGCATGGGTGCTGCGGCCTTAGACGGATCACAGTCGACCACTCTGGCGGTGAAGTTCGTCGAAGAACGCGACTAAACGCAGGTTTTAAGCGAGAACATGCCGCTCATTGCACTAATCACATGCGATCAGTGGCCATAATCGGTGCCAATGTTAGGGCGGCGGATCTTATAGCGTCGATCCTCGTTGGGACCCCTTGCAACAGAGCCGCAAGTTCAAGGAGAGATGGCAGCTTTTTGTACGAAAACGCGTCAATCTGAGCTCGAGACGACACAGTCATGGAAGAAGCAAGATTGTTCGTCGCTACGTACTGTGATTGCTGAAGAGAAGGTCACCCCAAATTAACCATCGCCTCTGTACAAGGACGACACATCCAAATCATCGTTCATGACCACTCGACCTGCTTGAGCTGGCAAGCTGCGCTAAGCGCGCCGCACCATGCTCATGCCTTCGACGGGAGCGGTGACACTAGCGAGGAAAGCGTGCTGAGCGTCTATGAGAAATAACGTTGCAAAAGCAGCGGCTTATGCGATGGTTCGGGGACTGTCTGCAGCCAGACGCGTCTCGACCGTCCGCTTGGTGCAGCACTCCTACAAGCGCAGCTGTGTCGCGGTCACACCGGACGAACCCGAAACAATTGCTCGTCAAGGTCGTGTCGCTCCTTGTTTTTGATTGTGATGCCGGTAAAGCTAACCCCATATGGGGGGCGAATTGAGCGACGGGGGAAATCACTTCACGGCTGCGGCATCAGCTGTCGGGTATCTCTATCAAGCTCGACTGGCGCTGCTGTTGTGTATTCCTCATATGAACAGTGGTGCGGAAGTTGAGGTTTCGATCGAGCGCCTTGACGACATTTCCTTCGAGAAGGACGGCACCGCCTTCGAGCTTCTTCAAACCAAACATCACATTGATCGCGTCGCGAGCCTCAGCAATGCGAGCCCTGATCTCTGGAAAACCCTTCGGATCTGGGCCGAGGCGGCCAAGGATGATCCCTCGTTGCCGTCGCGCGCGAAATTGGCCCTTGTTACCACTGCAGCCGCCAGCGCCGAATCGGCGGCCGCTTTGCTTCGGCCGCCGGGCGCCTATCCAACTGGGGCAAAGCGAAATTCGAAATCTGCAAACGAAATCCTGACGGAAGTCGCGCAGACGTCAGCAAACGAGGCGCTAGCGCCAGCGTTCGCGGCTTTCCTCGCGCTGACCGAGCCAATGCGGTCTGCGCTCCTCAGTGCGGTGGAGGTCCTCGACAACCAGCCCTTGATTACCGACTTGGATGACGAACTGGAGCATGCTCTTAGGTTGGTCGCCCCCGCCGGCAAAGCGGCCGCCGCGCGTGAAGCACTCGAGGGGTGGTGGTGGCCTAGGGTCTGCGCCGCACTGGTGAAGAGCCCTTCTGAGCCCATTCCGATTGGCCTAGTGGAGGCGAAGCTCGACGACATACGGGACACGTTGAAGCGAGATGCCCTAGTCGCGGATTTCGAACATGCCGAGCCTGGTGAAGCGGAGTACGCCGAGTATGATGGCTTTCGCTTCGTACATCAGTTGCACGTCATCGGACTCGGGGGGGACCGTCTGCGCTTTGCGAAGCGCGATTTCTATCGGGCCTTTGCGCAGCGCTCCAAATGGACACGAGAGCATGTCGTGCTCGACGACGAGGTTGAGCAGTTCGAGCAACGGTTGATTGAGGAATGGCAGCCGCGATTTGAGGCTATGTGCGACGTTCACGGCGGTACACCCCCGGGGGAACCAGCGCTCAAGCAGGATGGGCAGGCACTCTACCAATGGGTCGAAAACGACGCTCGGTTCCCGTTCCGCTCCTTAACTGCCTGGTTCTTGAACGTGGGGTCCTACCACATCCTAGCCAATGACCTTCGGGTTGGTTGGCACCGGGACTACGTCTCAATTTGCGCGGAGGAGAAGTGAGATGGCCGGGCTCACGCGCTTCGAGCTGGCGTGGCGGGATAGACCGCAAGAAGAAGCGGCTCACTTCAACCCGGCGTTCTGCGGTGAATTGCTGGCCAGGATGATCAACGAGTTTCACAAGCGGGCAGGCGGCGCGATGCCACTCGCCTACGCATTCGTTGCCTTGCCATTGGTCCTCCATCCCGGAGCCCGGAAGGCGCTCCCCGGCAGGGCCAACACCGCGTTCGCTTCCTGGGCCGGCGAAAACACGACCACGCTCAGCACGCTTCCCGACCGGACTCTGCGGCTCAGGCCCGTGACGCGGGAGGCGCTCATGTTTCTCGCGCAGCTCGACGCGATCAAGGTCAGTCCGGACGGCGTGATGGTTGGGAAGCGACCCATCAAATTGGGTACCAGGCCTTCGGTGACAACGGACGAGGTTGATGCGATGCGGCGGGCCGCCGGTTTGCTGGGCCGCTGGTTTGGCAACCAGTCGGATTCCGCCGCCGTCCTGCAAACCTTGGGAGTGCGAGTTTGACCGTTCAGATCAGAGCCATCGCGATCTATTCGCACGAAGGTGAGCGCCGGGACGTTCGCTTCAATCTTGGCGCGCTGAACATCGTCACCGGCGCGTCCAGACGGGGAAGTCGGCCCTTTTGGATATTGTCGATTATTGCTGGGGCCGTTCAGAGTGCACGATCGCTGAGGGTGAAATCCGGCGAGGCGTCTCCTGGTTTGCAGTGCTCTTCCACCGCGACGGCGAAGGCATCTTGATTGCAAGGCGAAATCCCGGCCCAGCCGGCAAGGCCAGCGACGAAATTTACTTCGCGCGCAATGCCGATAACTTTCCGGAGACAGCCGCATCGCTCGTGAAGAATTCCACCGCCGACGGGTTGCGGCAAAGGCTTTCGGCTATCCTTGGTGTGGCGGAAAACCTGTACGTGCCGGAGCCTGGCGCGACGCGTCGTCCGGTTGAGGCATCGGCCGGTCAGGCAATTTTTTTCTGCCTTCAAAACCAGGACGAAATTGCCAACCGCCGTCTACTCTTCCACCGACAAGGTGAAGAACGGATTCCGCAGGCCATCAAGGACACGCTTCCGTACTTCGTCGGTGCCATGGGCGAAGATCACTATCTGAAGCAAAAACGGTACGAAGACGCTCGCCGCCGATTGAGGAGCTTGGAGCGTGACTACGCTGACGCTCGGGCGCTGGCCGACGAAGCATCCGGGACGGCTCGCAACCTCCTACAGGAGGCCAAGCGCATCGGCTTGCTGCCGCTCGACGTCTTGGCTGACTCGCTCGAGGGGGTTCGGAGCCTCCTAGGTCAAGCGGCCGCGCCGCGGTCTCTAGAGTATGCGAAGACGGACGATCCGGCGGCTGACTTGACGGATCTGGAGGATCGGCGCCGCCGCATTCGCTCTGAGCTTCAGGAGTTGCGGGACGAGATCAAGGATCTGCAACGATTGACGCGAGAGGCATCGGACTTCGAAGCCGAGGCTGGCGAGCAGCAGGCGCGGCTGGCATCGATCGGCCTGGTTGGACATGGCGCGGAGGGGCATGAGACTTGTCCGCTCTGCGACAGCCAGTTGGCTGTGGCCGTGCCCTCGGTGGACGAGATTCGGCGTTCGCTCGATCGGCTGGACCGTCAGCTTAGTGCCGTGCGACGGGACAATCCGCGTCTGCAGGGCCAGATCGCTGAGCTCGAAACGAAACGAACGACTCTGGAAGAGGAGTTGACGATCGTCCAGCGAGACATCACGACCCGGATCGCCGACAACGAGCGGCTTCGCATCGAGCAAGACCTGTTCACCGAGCAGGCCCGTGTGGCGGGCCGCATCGGCTACTACCTCGAGAATGCACGCACGCTGTCGGACGGGGAGGGGCTTCGCCTGCAGATCGCTAGGGTGAGAGCCGAAGTGGTCGAGTTGGAAACCGCCCTGGACCAGGAGGCGATGGAGGAGCGCTTAACGACGGCCCTCAGCTTGGTCGGACGCGACATCACCGAATACGCTAGCCGGCTTCAGCTGGAGCACGGCGAGAACAGCCTCCGCTTGGACCGAAAGAACCTCACCGTCGTCGCTGACACCGTGCACGGACCGCTGTCTCTGCCCCAAATCGGCAGCGGGGAGAACTGGGTTGGATATCACGTGGCCGCGCACTTGGCTCTCCACAAGCTCTTTCGCACACTCGATCGGCCAGTGCCGGCGTTTCTAATGCTCGACCAGCCCTCCCAAGCTCACTATCCAAAGGACAAGGACCTCGGTGAGATTTCCGGCGCTGAAGACGAGGATCAAGTGGCGGTTGCCCGCTTGTACAGGCTGCTGTTCGAATATTGCACGACCATGGCCCCCAACATGCAGGTCATGCCAATGCAATCCTGTCGATCGACCGTGCGGTGTTCGGTCAGGGCCCGCTGCCCGGTCGAAGCAACTTGGTGCTTCTTGTTGGGAACGGGGCGAGACGACGCGAGGCTTTGAGCTGCCTGATCCCCTGGGAAGAAGCTCCGGCGGAGTACACGGCGCCCCACGACCTCCAAGTTGTAGAGATTATCCTCGAGTGCGGCGACGGGCTTATCGACCAACTCTACGCTACCTTGTGGGAGGACGCCTGATGCCGCAACGCGACCAAGACCGGCTCGAGGCCGCCGAGCGCGTACGGCGCGAACTCGCCATCGAAAACCAGTTGAGCCGGGCTCAGGCCAGGACCTATGTCCGTTGCCTGCAGGCGACCTGGCAGGTGCCGACGATCCTGTGGACCGAGCGCGATTCCGCGCGTCAGCTCGCCGACGCACGCCGGCTTCTGCATGCGGCGCACATCTTTCGCTCAATAGAAGGCGAGGCGTCGCAGCGCGCTATCGACTGCTATCGCCGGACCGGCGAAATCCTTGAGTGGCTCTCACGCGCCGCCGACACCATCCGGAGTGTGGTTCCTATCGAGCTACTGGCCGCAGGGGCCTATCAGCTCGGAGGGCTGCCCGCGATGGCGTTCGGACTATTGTCGCAAGTGCGCTCGGATCACGAAGGCGTTCGGCTCTACAGCGCCTTTCTGAGAGCGGACTTCGACGGTGTGTTGCGTCGCGCCGCCTTGTTCTGGCACCGCTACCCTGACCTCACGACAGCCGACGCCAGCGCGTTGCTGCTGATTGCCATGCGCAGTGAGACGCCCGACGGCGAAGCTGGCCCGACGGTTGGATGGGCGTTCAGCGTGGAGCTGGTCAGAAGTCTCGGGCTGCTCGCCGACTGTCTGCGCCGCGATGATGACGAACGGCTCGCGGTCGCGATGGGCAAGCTCCGTGCGCTCGACGCCATGGCAACCCGCACTTTCAGCGACGACGCCTCGCTAGTTATTACCATCATGCGGGCCGTCGCCGACAGCTTCGTCGCAGCTACTATCTACCGGCCGCTACGGGCGCTCGGCGCCCTGCGGCCTGAGCGGAGCTCGCGGCTGCTGGCTTATGCCCGCGACCAATTCAGCCGCGGCCGCGGGATCCTCTGGACCTCACAACAGCACGGCCTGCAACGCCTGCTCGAAGAAAGCTCCTTCGCGCTCTGCACCCCCACGGGTTCGGGGAAGACGTTGGTTGCGAATCTCGCCCTCATTAAGGAACTGCTGCTGCGGGAGGATGAGGGCTTGCAGGCGCCGTTGGCGCTCTACATCGTGCCGTCCCGAGCCCTCGCCGGCGAAGTCGAGGCAAAGCTGACCTCAGAACTCGGCCACGACATCACCGTCACTGGTCTTTACGGCGGGGCAGACTGGGGCATTACCGACTTCTGGCTGACCAGCGAACGGCCCGTCGTGCTGATTGTCACCGTCGAGAAAGCGGATGCGCTGATGCGCTACCTCGGCAAAATGTTGATGGCGCGCCTGCGCCTTCTCATCATCGACGAAGCCCACCAGGTCGTCCCTGAGGCCAACGAGTCTACGCGACTGAGCTTCTCCGACCACAGCAATCGATCCATTCGCCTCGAAGGGCTCGTGTCCCGAATTTTGTCTCAGCGTCCGGACGTTGTCCGGATTGCGCTCACCGCCGTAGCCGGCGGTGCCGCTGGCCCTGTCGCGCGTTGGGTCGAGGGCCGACCCGATGCCAATCCGGTCGGCGTACGCTATCGCAGCACCCGCCAGGTCATCGGAGTGCTCGAGACGGCGCCCGACACCCAAGGGGTGATCCTGCTCGATCTGATGAATGGATTGCCCCTCTACCTGCGCGGCGAGGAGGACCCTGTCTATCTCCGGCTGCAGATAGAGGTGATGCCTCAGCTGCCTGCGCAATGGCGGAACAGCCTCAATCGATTCAACTGCCTTAACGTCCTCTGGACCGCCTTGCACCTCGCCGGCGAGGATCAACGCGTCCTCATCTCGGTGGCGCAAGAGCCTGAGCAAACGATGCGCTGGTTCAAGGAGGCGCTTGAACGGACAGACTGGCAAGGCGCGGTGGGCTTTCAGCCGCCCGAAGGTCCGCTCAGGGCGCGGTTCGACGAGGCTCGAGCGGCCTGTCTAGACTATTGCGGCGCCGACTCCTTCGAGCTCTTCCTGCTCGATCGCGGGATTGCCACAAGCCATGGGCAGATGCCGCAGCGCCTGCGCCGTCTCATGGTCGATCTCATCGATCGCAAGATCTGCCCGATCACGGTCGCGACGGCGACGCTCACCGAAGGCGTCAATCTACCGTTCGATCTCATCTTCCTGACGTCACTCAAGCGCCGTTCATGGGACCCGGTTGAGGAGCAGCAAGTGATTGCGCCGCTTACCACGGCCGAGTTTCGGAACCTCGCCGGGCGGGCTGGGCGGCCGGGCGCGGCCCGCGGCATCGAAGGCATGACGCTTGCCGCGCTCCCGACCCAGATTTCCACCACAGCGGCAGCGGGGAGGGCGACCCAGCGCCGACAGCGCGCGGAATTGGCGGCGGACTATGACCGGCTGCGTGCGTCACTGGTGATCGAGGAACGGGATGCCGACGACGTGCCCAGCCCGCTCGCGCTGCTCCTCAACCACATATGGGAACGTGCTAACCGACTCCTCGGCGTGGCTCCAGACGCTTTCCTTGATTGGCTCGAGAGGACGGCGCCGACTGTCGTCAGCGCGGACGCTGGCACGGGTGCAAGCGACGGGGCGGCGAGGTTGGCCGACGCCATGGACGAACTGGATGCAATCCTTCTCACATCACTCGAAGAGATTGCCCGCGTCGATGAGGCAGCCATGACACGCGCTCGTGCCGAAGCACAGCTCGCGGCGCTTTGGCGAACCACCTTCACCGCCGTCGCGACCGCGCAGGAACTTTGGCTTGAACAAGCCTTTGTGCGCCGAGGCGCGGGCATCATCGAACACATCTACCCGGACACAGACGAGCGCCTTCGCCTCTATCAGTACGGTCTTCCGCCGGCAGTGGGGCGGCGCTTCGAGGCCGTAGCACGACGAATGCGGGAGCTGTTGGTCGCAGCGGACAACTACGGCTCGGCCAACCCGACGACGAGGATCGATCTATTTGAGGCGCTGGGCGACCTGGTCTCTGGGGACCGTGGCTTCGGCTTTCGAGTCCGCCGCACGGATACGGACGAGGCGATCCTGGAGCGGTGGTCTGATGTCCTTGGGTGGTGGATGAACGAGCCCGATGTGGCCGGCCCATCCCCCGAGGACCTTCGGTCGTGGCAACGCTTCGTCGCCGACAACCTGGAGTTCCGCCTAGGTGTGGCCATCGGCGCCGTCGTCGCGGAAGCCTGGGCCGACGGTGCAGATGATGCGCTGACGTTGCCCAGTCTGGCGGCTTGGAAAGAAACCACGGGCCTACCTTGGATCGGGTTCTGGGCGCGCGAGCTGCTGCGCTGGGGTACCCACGACCCGTTCGTGGCCTTCTGCCTTGCACAAGGCTTGGCTCATACCCGGGAGACGGCCGGTGCGAGGCGTCGGGAGTTCGACGCGTGGCTGGACGATGAGCAAAATGGCCCTAAGAGCGAGGACCGGATCGACCCGCAGCTCTTCCTGCGTTGGCAGGCATCCATACCCCGTGCCGAGGGCGCTGCCGGCGCCGCGTCCCAAATGCGCGCGGCCCTCACCGGCACCACCGGCGCGCGCGGAAGCTACGCCGTTATACCGGTGAGACGGGATGACGGAACGGCTTGGCTTGACCCGGCTGGGTTCGAACTTGCAGTGACGCGCCCGATGGCGCGTGTTGGAACGCGTCCTTCCCGCAGCGACTTCGAGCTTGTCACCGCCGCCGGCGAACCGTAAGCGCTGTTTCGGTCCCACCTTCCATTGAAGGCGTCGAGTGAGGAATGATCGATCTCTGATTGGAGATCGGCT